>NZ_QJUG01000269.1 GCF_003426775.1 Allorhizocola rhizosphaerae
GTTGTGGGCCGGGCGGTGGTGAGTGTGCGGCGACCTTGGCGGGGGGTGAAGCGCGAGGTCTGGCTTTGTGTGCGGGGGTGGTGGGCCGGGCGGTGGTGAGTGTGCGGCAAGCGTGGCGGTGGTGAAGGGCCTGGCTGGGCCTGCGGCTTGCTGCCATGGTGCGGATTAACGGAGCTGGTTGGCGACGGCTGTGAGGAGGGTGTCGCACCAATCGGTGAACGGGGCCCTGTCGGCGGCGCGCGTGGGGTGGATGCGGTTGCTGAGGATGACGACGCCGTAGCCGTGGTCGGGCTCGAACCAGATGCGGTTGCCGACGAAGCCCGCTTGGCCGTAACCGGAGACCGACGCTGTTGAGCCGCCGATGCCGCGCGCTGGGTGGAGCCACCAGCCTAGCGCGAACCGCTCCCCATCCGGGTTGGCGGAAACGAAAGGCGGTGGCGCGGGGCCGAGCCACGACTGCGCCGCTGCGGTCACCAAATCGAGCGTGCCGAAGGCACCCGCGTGCCCGGCCACACCGCCCATCGCATAAGCGTTCTCGTCGTGTACCTCGCCGCACACCAGCCGCCCGCGCCAAGGGCACTGCTCCGTGGGCACGGCGGGACCCGGCAGCGGCGCGAACCGCAGCCCGCTCCGGGAAAGCGCCAGCGCGTCGAGGCCGAGCCCGCGCGTTTCCCGCACGAGCTCACCCGCCAGCAGATAGCCGATGTCGCTGTAGTCTGCCCGCCCCGTGAGGGCCACGGGCGACTCCAGCGCCATGGACACGACTTCCTCCCGTGACGCGGCCGTCCGGAAGAACGGAATCGTGGGCGGCAGCCCGGCGGTGTGCGAGAGCAGCTGCCGCACGGTGACCGCACCCACCGGTTTGCCCGACGCCCGCGCCCACACCGACCCCAACGGCGCATCGAGCGGGAGCCGCAGCGCCTCCGGCAGGGTCACGAGCACTTTGGTCAGCGACGCCAGATCCCACCACGCGTCGGCCTCGGCCCGCGCCACCCCACGGGACACGACCCGTTCGGCGGTGAACACGCCGACCCCCACCGCCGGCATCGGAGCCCGCTCCAGCAACGCCTCGAACACCCGCGTGATGTTACAACTTGCCATCGGTACCGGAAATGTTTAACAGGGCAATTGACGAGGACGTAAAGTTTTACCACACTGACGGCGTGATTGGCAGCGATATCGTTTTGCGCCGCGCGGTATGGGCGGAGGGCGCCCTTCGGGGCACGCGCCCCGACGGCGGCGCGCTGCTGTTCGACCACCCCACCGGGACCGCCGAATACCACCACGTGTCCTACGAGACCGCGCGGTGGACGGGCCCGATGGCGGGCGCCGGCTTCCCGGCCACCGAGCTCATCCCGAGCTGGACCGCCGACACACCCGGCGGGAGCTTCATCCGCATCGAGGTCCAGTGCGTCACCCTGTCCGGCACCGCGACCGCGTGGTACAACCTGGGCAACTGGTCGGCGGGCGGCGTGCGCGCCTCCGTCTCCGACCAGAGCGACGCCCACGCCACGGTCGCGGCCGACATGCTGGTCGCCCGCCCCGGCCAGGCCTTCACGTCCTGGCGCACCCGCGTGACCATGTTGCGCCCCAGCGGAACCGACGACGCACCCGCCGTCCGCACGCTCAACGTCATGGCCAGCGCCCTGCCCGCGCCCGGCCGGTGTGTGCCGAGCACTCCCCGCACCGCGCAGGGTGTCGTGCTCGACGTCCCGCCCTACTCCCAAAAGGTGCACAAGGACGGCGCCGCGTGGTGCAGCCCGGCATCGACCGCGATGGTCCTGTCCTACTGGGGTTACGACACCACGCTCGAACAGGCGGCCATCGGCACGTTCGACCATTCCTACCGTGGCTGCGGCAACTGGCCGTTCAACACCGCGTTCGCGGGCCTGTTCGGCGCGAGCGCGTTCGTCACCCGTCTGCGCAGCCTCAACGAGGCCGAGCAGTTCATCGACGCCGGCATCCCGCTGATCGCGTCGGCGTCCTATCACGAGGGTGAGGTGCCGGGGCTGGGCTACCAGACCGGCGGGCACCTGATGGTGATCGCCGGGTTCAGCGACACCGGCCGGCTGGTGCTCAACGATCCGGCCGCGCCGACCAACGAGGCCGTGCGCACGGCGGTCGGCCGCGCCGAGTGGGAGACCGCCTGGCTCAACACCAGCCGCGGTCTGGTCTACGTGATCCACCCGCCGGAGCGCCCGTTGCCCCCGCCCCCGCCCCAGGCCAACTGGTAGGGTGACCCGGCTATGGCGTCCTATTTGGAGGTTCGGGACCTCAACGTCAGGTTTGCCACCGAGGATGGCGTGGTCCGGGCGGTCAACGACATATCGTTCACCGTCGAGCGCGGCCGCACGCTCGGCATCGTCGGCGAGTCGGGCTCCGGCAAGTCGGTGACCAGCCTGGCCGTGCTCGGGCTGCACGATCCGCGGCGCACCACCATCAGCGGCGAGATCCTCGTCGAGGGCCGTAACATCGTCGGCCTTCCCGAGCCGGAACTGCAGCGGCTGCGCGGCCGGGATGTGGCCATGATCTTCCAGGATCCGCTGTCGGCGCTGCATCCGTACTACACCATTGGAAGACAGATTTCCGAGGGGTACCGCGTGCATCACGCGGTGAGCCGCCGGGTCGCGCGGCGCCGGGCCGTGGAATTGCTTGCGCGCGTGGGCATCCCCCAGCCGGACCGGCGTGCCGACCAGTACCCGCACGAGTTCAGCGGCGGCATGCGGCAGCGCGCGATGATCGCCATGGCGCTGGTCAACGATCCGGCCCTGCTCATCGCGGACGAGCCGACGACCGCGCTCGACGTGACCGTGCAGGCCCAGATCCTGGACCTGCTGGCCGACCTGCAGCGTGAGTTCGGCTCGGCGATCATCCTCATCACGCACGACCTCGGTGTGGTCCGGCAGGTGGCCCACGAGGTGCTCGTGATGTATGGCGGGCGAGCGGTGGAGCACGGCGCGACCCAGGACGTGCTGCACGAGCCGATGCACCCCTACACCCTCGGCCTGCTCCAGAGCATGCCGACGCTCGACGGCGACCCGGAGGCTCACCTGGTACCCATTAAAGGAAATCCACCAAGTCTGATCAACCTTCCGACGGGATGCGCGTTTCACCCTCGCTGTCCCTACGCCACCGAGCTGTCCAAAGTAGAGGTTCCGGCGCTGCGCATGCGCAAGCCCGGCCACTATGCCGCCTGCCATCTCGCGGAGCTCCCGTCATGAGCACGACCGAACTCGCCTCGCGCTCGCCGGGACGCCTCGCGTGGATGCGGTTGCGGCGCAACCGGGTCGCGATGATCAGTGCGTACACGCTCATCGTCTTCGGCATGCTCGCAGTGGGCGCACCGCTGATCGAGATGTTGTACGGGATCGGCCCGCAGCAACAATTTCAGCACAAGCTCAACTCGTTCGGCATGCCGCTGGGCTACGCCGGCGGGATCTCCGGCGAACACTGGTTCGGCCTCGAACCGGGCCTCGGTCGCGACATCTTCATCCGCATGATCTACGGCATGCGCACGTCGCTGTTCATCGCGCTCGCGGCCGCGATCGTGACCACGGTGATCGGGGTCGTGCTCGGGATCGTCGCCGGTTACCTGGGCGGCAAGATCGACGCGGTGATCTCGTGGATCATCGACTTGGCGCTCGCCATGCCGTTCCTGATTTTCGCCCTCGCCGTGGTGCCGACCATTGCCTTGCGCTTCTACGGCCCGCGCGAGGAGGTGCCGACCTCGTTCCGGGTGGCCGTGCTGATCCTCGTGTTCGCGGTGTTCGGCTGGACGGGCACGGCGCGGCTGGTGCGCGGTCAAGTGATCTCGCTGCGCGAGCGGGAGTTCATCGAGGCGGCGCGGGCGTGCGGGGCGGGGCTCGGGCACATCCTGTTCCGGGAGCTGCTGCCCAACCTGTGGGCGCCGATCCTGGTGACGTTTTCCCTCGCCGTGCCGTCCTATGTGACCGGTGAGGCGGCGCTTTCGTTCCTGGGCATAGGAATCACCGAGCCGACACCCGACTTCGGCGCAATGATCTTCCGTAGTCTCTCGTATCTGCAAACCGATCCGGCGTACGTGTTCTTCCCCGGTGTGACGATCTGCGCGCTCGTGCTGGCGTTCAACCTGTTCGGTGACGGTCTGCGCGACGCCCTCGACCCCAAGTCTGGTGCCTGATGCTTCGCTTCATCGTCAAACGGCTGCTGTCGGCGGTGCTCACGCTCGTCGCGGTGAGCATCGTGAGCTTCCTGATGTTCTTCGCCCTGCCACGCGACCCGGTGAGCGGGATGTGCCCGAAGAACTGCAACCCCGAGCGTCTGGAGCGGGTCAGGCAGGAGCTCGGGCTGCGCGATCCCAAGCACGAGCAGTATCTGGCGTACATGAAGGGCATCTTCACCGGGCGGGATCTGGGCAGCTCGCAGGGCGGGCGGTGCGACGCTCCCTGCCTCGGATACTCCTATGTGAACAGTGAGGCCGTGACCGACACGTTCTCCCGGGTGCTGCCGGTGACCCTGTCGATCGTCATCCCGGCCGCGATCATCTGGCTCGTCCTCGGGGTCGGTCTGGGCATGATTTCCGCGCTGCGCAAGGGAACCGTGCTCGACCGGGCCGCGATCGGCTTCGCCCTCACCGGCGCGTCCATGCAGCTGTACTTCGTCGGCGCGGTGCTGCAACTGGTCTTTATCTACACGTTGAAGATTCTGCCGGTACCGCATTACACCCCGCTGTTACAAAACCCGCTCGATTGGGCGGGCGGGCTGGTGTTGGCGTGGTTCGCCCTGGCATTCCTGTTTTCGGCCATCTACGCTCGGCTCTCCCGCGCACAGATGCTCGAAACCCTGTCCGAGGACTTCATCCGCACCGCGCGGGCGAAGGGGCTCTCCAAAGGCAGGGTCTACGGCCGGCATGCGCTTCGTGCCGCCATCACACCGATCGTGACCATCGCCGGGCTCGACGTGGGCGGCGCCCTCGGCGGCACGGTGATCACGGAGACGACGTTCGGCCTGCAGGGCCTCGGGCGGACCGCGGTGGACGCGGTGCGCTCCGGAGACCTGCCCACGATCATGGCGACGGTGCTCGTCTCCGCCGCCTTCATCGTGGTCGCCAACATCATCGTCGACCTTCTGTACGCGCTGATCGACCCTCGCGTACGGCTGAGATAGTTCCCCTCTCCCTCCCGGAGGTTCACTCCTGATGTATGCGCGCATAGCAGGGGTCGTCATGCTGTTGGCGGCGGTCACCGCCTGCACCAAGACGACCAACGAAGGCAATAACGTCGACACCAACCGCGTGACGACGGGTGTCATTGCCATGGACCCCAAGGACTCGCGCGGTCCCGCGCCGGAGGTGCCCGGCGCCACCAAGGGCGGCACGCTGACCATCCTGCGCCTGACGAAGATCTCGCACATGGACCCGCAGCGCGTGTACTCGTTCGCGGGCCTGATGAACGCCTCGCTGTACGCCCGCTACCTCACCACGTGGAAGGACGACGGCAAGGGTAACCTCACGCTCGTCGGCGACCTGGCCGAGACCCCGGGCAAGAACGTCAACGGTGACTGCAAGGTCTGGGAATTCAAGCTCAAGAGCGGGCTCAAGTTCGAGGACGGGCGGCCGATCACCTCCAAGGAGGTGGCGTACGGCATCGCGCGCTCGTTCGACCCCGATCTCACGGGCGGGCCGACCTATGTGCAGGAGTGGCTGGCCGACGACCCGCAGTACGACACCAAGTGGGACTTCAAGGCCAACAAGAACTCGCTGCCGCCGGGACTGTCCACACCGGACGCCTCCACCGTCCGGTTCGAGTTCAAGAAGGCGCGTTGCGACCTGCCGTTCGCCGTGTCGCTGCCGGCGAGTGCGCCGCTGCCGCCCGACAAGGACACGGGCGTGAACCTCGACAACATGCCGTTCTCCTCCGGGCCATACAAAATTGCCAAGCACACGGTCGGCGTGGAGTTGGTGTTCGAGCGCAACCCGCATTGGGACCCGGCCACCGATCCGGTGCGGCACGCCTACCCGGACAAGTTCGTGTGGTCGTTTGGCGCGGATGCGGAGGCGGGCGCCAACCGGGTGATCGCGGACAGCGGCCCTGACGCGTCCGCGCTGGCGTGGAACGGCGTCCCGGCCTCGCTGGTGAGCAAGGTCGCGGGCAACGCGGACTACTGGCCGCGCACGCTGATCTCACCCACACCCAGCGCCAACCGGCTGACCATCAACACCCAGCGGGTCAAGGATCTGGCCGTGCGGCAGGCACTCAACTACGCCATCGACCGCGACGGTCTCATCAAGACGCTCGGCGGGGCAACGGTCGCCGCGCCGATGACCACCCTCATGCCGCCCAGCACGCTGGGCTTCCAGTCCTACGACGCCTACCCGGCGGGCAAGAACGGCAACATCGAGGAGGCCAAGAAGCTGCTCGCGGGCAAGACGCCGGAGCTCGTGCTTGCCCACGGCGACAGCAAGACCAGCACCGAGATCGCGACCCAGCTCAAGAGCAACTTCGAGAAGGCCGGGTTCAAGATCACGACCAAGGCCGTGCCGCAAGACTCCACGCTCGACGAGACCAAGAAGAAGGACAACCCGTGGGACCTCTACATGGACTCGTGGGCGGCCGACTGGCCCAGCGGCGCCTCCATCCTGCCCGTGCTGTTTGACGGGCGGACCATCCGCGCCGAGGGCAACACCAACTCGTCCTACTTCAACGACGACGCGCTCAACAAGGAGTTCGACCGCATCCTGCAGCTCGACCCGGTCGCGCAGGCGCCCGAATGGGCCAAACTCGACCAGCGCATCATGAAGGAGCACGCTCCCGCCGTGCCGCTGTATGCCGACGTGGCCTACTTCCTGCACGGCTCGAAGGCCGGCGGCCTTTACGTCTCAAGCGTTTTCGGCTATCCCGCATTCACCAACGCCTACGTGAAATCGTAGGTCTCGCATCAACGGCGCGGTCGCCCGGGTTCACTCGGGTGACCGCGCCTCGCATTGTCCGGGATCCTGCCGTCGGGAGCGGGGAAACGGCCGCGTCATCCGGGATGATGTCGCGGCTGGCGCGCAAACCCCCGCATTGTCCGGGATCCTGCACTCAATCGACCAGCTGCGGACGACAATATCCCCGGATCCTGCGCCGGCTTCTATTGACGGCGGCGCATAGGGTGAGCGCATGGCGAGGCGCTGACCCCGCTCGACGGGCGGCGGGCGTTGCCGTGTCGCGCCACGCGCAGTTCGGTGCGCAGGCGCCGTGCCGCGGTCCTGGGTTGCGGCTCGTCGATCAACGCGTGATCTCCTCTGCTGCGCGTACGCCGCTGCGGATGGCCGCGCCGACTGTGCCGGGGGCGAGGCTGTCGGTGGCTTCGCCCGCGAAATGCAGTGGGCCGCAGGGCTCGGCGAGCGCGGTGCGGAGGCGGGCCGCGCCGGGTGGCTCGGAAGAGTAGCCGCCGCGCGTCCACGGGTCGGCGGCCCAGTCGACGACGTCGATGGTGGTCGGTGGCTCGCCGAGCACTGTGGACAGCGCCTGGATGTCGGCGGATCGGGCTCGCGGGCCGGTGACAAATGCCACCAGGACCGGCTCGTCGGGGCGCGGCGGCCAGAGCACACCCTCGTCGAGCACAAGGTAGCTCATGTCTTTTGGCCACAGGCGTTTGGCGAAGCGCATCAAGACTTTCACACCCGGGTACATCCTCAGCCCGGCGATCGCCTCCCGTTTGGCGGGCGGCAGCTCGGGGCCGAATCCGACGACGCCCGCCTGGAGCACGGCCAGCGGGAGGGTGATCACGGCCTGGCGCGCGGTATAGGTGCGGTCCGCTTCGACGCGCACGCCGCCGTCCGACCACTCGACGTGCGTGACCGGCGCGCCCCGCACGATGGTCACGCCCTCGGCCAGGTATTCGATCAGCCGGTCGAATCCCTGCGCCAGGCGGGAGTTGCGGCCCGTCTCCTCTCCCGCCGCGAGCACCCGCCGCAGGTAGTGCACGCTCAACTCGTCTACATCGGTGCACGCGTCGTTGGCCATGGTCGCCGCGAAGCGCCGGGTCTTCACGCCCGCGCTCCGCTCCCGCAGCAGCTCGCCCAGTGAACGATCGGGCCGATCACCGGACGCCCGCACGGCCCGTATCAGACCCGCGTACTGGACCGCCGCCGGGGCCAGCCAGGGCAGGATCCGGCGGACGCGGCCACGGTCGGCGATCCGGCCGTGCCACGTCGACATCGCCGGCAATGTGGACAGTCCGGCCTCCCGGGCCAGCTCAGCGGTCAGGCCGGTGACCAGTTCGGCGCCGCGCTCCATCGGGAAACCCGCGAACGAGCGGTCCGTGTGCACCCGCCCGCCGATTCTCTCCCGCGCCTCAAGCACGAGCACGTTGCGCCTGCTCAGGCGGCGCGCGGCGGCCAGCCCCGCCGCGCCGGCACCCACCACGATGACATCGGCATCCACGCCAATAGAGTAGGACCATGCGCGCGATCCTCGTCGGGGGCGGCATCGGTTCGGCGCGCACCGGCCGGATCAGCTCCGGGCTGCGCAACCCGGTCGCCGCCGCCCTGCGCGACACGGCGATCCGGCTGATGTCGGCTCGGGCCGCGCTGCGCAACATTGCCAAGATCGCATCGTGGAGCATGGATCCCCTCGGTTCGTCCACGGAATAAGTCACAGAGTCGCAAACTTCGCTCTCCCATTGGCAGCGGCGCCCAGTCCAGATTGGATAGGGCCATCCATCGATTTAGGGGAGCATGAATGTCTCATGTACCTAAGCGCCTGCCGCTGATCGCGGCAGCGGCGATCGTCGCCGTCGCGCTGCTCACCCCCGGTCACGCGGTGGCGGCAAAGACGCTGCCCGGCGCGGTTGTTGGCTCCGGCCCGGCCCCGCTGTACGACCCCAACACCGGATCATCGTTCAGGGCCGCCAGCGCCGCGCAGGCGGATGCGGTCGTCGCCGCATACTGGACGCCCGAAAGGCTCGCCTCGGCCAAGCCGGTCCAGCTGGACGAGGCAGCAATCAAGGCGGCCGCCGCCAAGGCGGAGGTCGCGCTGAGCAAGCCGGCCAAGCCGCTGTACGGCGACGCCCCGGCCGCACCGAGCATCCAGACCGGTGACGTCGGCATCAACGTCAACTTTACCCACGCGGCGGGCAAGGTGTTCTTCCGCAACCCGTCCGACGGCGGCAACTACGTCTGCTCCGGCGGCACGCTCAACACGCCCAAGCAGCGCATCGTCATCACGGCCGGGCACTGCGTGCACGGCGGCAGCGGCCAGACGTGGATGCAGAACTGGGTGTTCTACCCCGGATACCAGAACGGTGAGGGCGCTGCGGGCCGGTTCGCGGCGTACACCTTCTGGACCACGCAAGGGTGGACCAACAACAGCAACTTCAGCTACGACACCGCGTTCGTGCCGACCCACCTCAACCAGTACGGGCAGAAGGTCGTCGCGCGGGTCGGTGGCAACGGCATCATCTACGACCCGGGCCGTCCGTTCGTGACGTCGATCGGATACCCGACACACGTGGGCAACGGTGGCCAGTTGCAGACGTTCTGCCAGGGCACACTGTCGCGGCGTAACGTCTTCAACTCCGACCAGCAGCTCAACTGCAACCTGCGCCGGGGAGCAAGCGGCAGCGTGTGGCTGAAGGACTACGACACCTCGTTCGCGCGGCTCGGCTGGGCCGTGGCCAATTACTCGTACTTCTTCAGCAACGAGGACCCGAGCCCCGCGTTCGGGCCGTACTGGGACACGTGGACCAAGAACGTGCGCGACGCGGCCGAGAACAGCTCGCCGTAAACGTAAAGAGCTGTTTGCTGGCAAATAGCTGACGGAACGAAAACCGCCCGGCAGGGAGTCAAAGCGTTATGCGGAATCACCTGGTAATGCTCACGATGGTGATGGTGAGCGCCTTGACCCTTGCCGGTTGCGGGCGGTCCGACGGGGTCGGAAACGACCCCGCGGCCGCGTTTCCCGGTCGCGCGGTCGCCGTGGCCGCCGCCTGGCAGGCCGCGGCCGCGCAATCGGCCGCCTGGAAAACTCAGCTTGTCGCGCTGCAATCGTTGACGGTGGTGCCGTCGGGCAAACTCCCGGACGATGCGCAATTCCGTGCGGCGCTTACCCTTCCGCGAGACACACCGAGCCCGGCCAAAATCGCGTTGCCCGATGGCGGCAGCGTCACGGCGTCGCTCGTCAGCGCTTCTGCGGCCTTCGGCGAGCTGGGGCGGGCGCGGGGCGGGATACCGTGCGACCCGGGCGCGGGCAGCGGCGCCGGGGTGCCCGCACCGACCAGCACCGACCCAGGCACGGCCGTGGGCGGGCCTGCGGTGCACACGTGCACCCCG
>NZ_QJUG01000027.1 GCF_003426775.1 Allorhizocola rhizosphaerae
CGGCGTCAAAGACCACCACCGGAGCGTGCACTGGCAACACGGCCTACTTTTGGACAACGGGCTACACGGTCGTGCCCTGCTCACTATGGAAGGCAATCACATCACCGTCACTGTCCGCGCTGCCTACCCACACAACCTTCTAGCCCGCCTGACTGAAGACATCCGCGCCTACGTCGAGGACTTCTGGCAGGGCCTGGAAGTGCGGGTGATGGTTCCCTGCGCCGAACGGTGCCCTGACGACCGGCCAGGCCAAGGTGTCTTCGACACCGAAGCCCTCATCAATGTCAAAGCCGGTCGAGGTACAGAAATCTCGTGTAGCAGCTGCTTTAAAGGTCATGACATCGACTCGCTGATGCTCGACGTGGTCACCCGGCCTCTCAACACCCAGGAACGGCTGGTGGAAGCCGTGGCCGCGGTAATGTCCGAGCAGTTCACCCCGATGCTGCAACTGGCTTACGCCACCCACGACGAGCTGACCAAGCAAAGCCAGCACATCCGAGAACTGGCAGACGTTATCGATCTGCGCTACCGCGAGCTCATGAACGCCCTGGACGATCCCGCCCGCGACGGCCCACGTCTGATCACCGTGCAACGAGAACCCGGGACCGTGTTGGAGCCCGGCTGGACCCATGTCAGGATACGTATCACGCTGTGGTGTGAACATTCCCGCCGACCACTTCACCTGCTCGACAACGACCCCACCGTCGGCGTGTACGTCATCACTGTTCCCAAAGACTGGCTGATCAAGGCAGCCCCGCTGCTGACCGCCATTTCTAGGGTGCTGCGCAGCGTGCTGCCCCTCACCGGCCTGCTCGACGTCGCTCTGCCCGACAGTGCCAAGACGTGGACGGCCATCAGCGACCAACTGGGCGACGCGGAAAAGACCATTGAAGGACTCGCCACCGCCACTAAACCCGACGCGTCCACCGAGGACGCTACCGTTGTCGTCTCTAGACACGGCACCGGACATGAGCTCGATGAGGCGTCCATACGCAGACTTCACCAAATCGTCAAAGAACAAGACCCCGGATTCGGTGGCTTGCAACGGGTCAACGACCGTGGCCGCTACCGATGGATCCACCCGCAATACCTCACCTCCTATCAACAGGGCGGGTGACCTGCGAGCCATCCCGTCGACCGTCGACCCGCCCACCGGGATGCCGGGTTCTGCCGGCCCGCGCAAGGGTCGGCTTGCCGATCGTGTGTGACTTGCCCTTGCGCGGGCCGGCAGGTTCCGGCTCGGCTCGCCCGGGTCGATGGTCGGTGGGATGGCCTCCCATCCTGGACGCCGGACCTGATGGACAGGATGGGCCACGCTTCGACCAAAGCGGCGTTGATCTACCTGCACCGGTCCGGGGCGCGGGATCGTGCCATCGCGGACGCCCTCAGCGCGATGGTCGAGGAGGCGCAGAAACAGAAGAACACCGATGAGTCGCGGCACGGGGAGGAAGCGCCGCCAGAAGAGTAGGTCTTGGTGCGACCAGAAGTCCATCGCGTGTCCAGTCTGGATTGGATTCGGATATGGTGACGTCAGCAAGGTTCCGTTCACCAAGGACATGCGATGCGAAGGATCAAACGTGGGGTTGGCACTGTGCAACTATCTCATGGCACCGTTGGTGTGAGGCGCGCAATAAATCCCAAGCACGTGGCGTTTTATGCACCGTCAAATCTTTGGAAACCGCGGCGGAGGCGGCCCGTAGCGGCACGGAAGACCAGCGTACTCGGTGAGAAGTGGCTCTTTAAAGACGACGCATACGAGGGCGCGTGCCGTCCGGGTTTCGAACTTCAAGGATCACAAGGTCTTCGTGGCCAGTAGCACGCTCGACTGAGATCAGGAGACGGATGGGAGTGATCTCATAGCGCTTTCTCCACTTTGTCACATTCGTGTAGCGAGGTGGCGGGTCGCTGCGCTGCATGTCAAGAACCAGAGGTGCGCCTCGTACCATCGCGAACGGGCCAGCGACATGACCTAGCGAGGCTTCCCTTTCAAAGCCGGGTGAGAATTTGTACGGTCCCCACACTGCCTCAGCCCGTTGTTCCATGGTTAAGGGTTCGCCGTCCCAGGGCCGTAGGTGCTCGTCGCCCCAAACCGTGATCCAGATACGTTCGAGCAGGTTCAGACCCGGCGGTCCGACTAAGCGAATACCCACAGCAATTTGACCCGACCCGTCGACTTGAGTGGCACCCACTGCCTCCCACTGGGGCGCCATCGAGGCGTCGAACGCCTGCTTCGCTACGCTCGCTGATGTCTCCGCAGCTCGCGCTGCTGCTTCGGTAGCCCTGGCGGAACGGTGGGCATCGCGTCGAGCGAGGATGGCCACGACGACAGACGCAAGCGTGATGAGACCCAGTACGACATTCACTGCGACGGGATAGTTCTCCAACGAGAATCCCGTGGGGCCGACAGACGGCGACGGAGAGGGTAGCCCTAACAGCGACATTCCTTCATTATCGAGGTGAGATCGATTCAGCCATCGACCAGGTATGCGCTAGTTGTCGGATTCCTATGTACCGGGACTGCGCCATCTCCATCCCTTCCCGTCGGCCCTCGACCCGCACGTTTGTGGGAGCGGGCCGCGCCGGGGTGCGGAAGGTGGAGCACCCTACGGCTGAACGACCTTCCGCACCCCGGCGCGGTCTGCTCGGCTTCGCCCGGGTCGTGGGCTGGCGGGAAGGGTTGTCCCACTTCCCGGAGGCCGGAGCGCTCCCGCCGGAGGCATGGGTTTGCTTTTCGCCACCCCCGGATCTGGCAGGGAGGCCGTTCACGGCCGACCGGTCCTCCGCGGGAGCTGGGAGGGTGAGTCCAGCGGCGCGTGGTAAATAAAGATCTTCAAATCTTTTGATCTTCACCCCGGCACCGGTTCACCGCTGGCCAGAAAGCGCCAAGAGATGCTGATGCGGGCGTAGGGCTCATTCAGGACGCCCAGGGCGGCGTGTTCGTGGTAATCGTTGGCGAAGACGAGCACGGCACGGATGTGGTGCGGAATCTGCTACAGGGAATCGGTACGGGTGCTGGCCGGGCGCGGCCGGCCGAAGGCCAAGGCCGCTGGCCCGGCCGTTGCGGCCCGTAGGGCCGCCTTGATCCTGAAGAGAACAATTCGGCAATCAAAGTTCCGTTAGGTAAAGGATCAACCGAAGCTAGGCAAAGTTCCGTTAGCGCTTTGTCCGTTGTGCTGCCGGGGTCGGCGTACGTGGCGGGGACGGCCTGGAGGTCCTGGGACGTCCTCACGGAGGCGGTATATCGCCAATTGACTATGGCTAAGACTTTGAGGCAGCTGCTCAATGTGCTGGGTGGCAAAGACGGCTCCCGGTCGTTGTGGTCGCATCCTGAGACCGGGGTCCGCCATGTCGAGAAGGCAGATGCCCGTGGGGCATCCCCGTTGCCTTCGACAGACAGCTTTCAAAGATAGGAAGGACAACGGAGAAGTGAACATGGATGAGATCAAGCGCAGGACCGACAGAGTCGATGAGGCGATCAACGAGGTGATCGCGGAGTCGGATGTCGGCCCGGCAACCGTGGGCAAGGCGGTGCGTGATGTCAACGAGACTCTTGCCGTCCACGCGGCCTGGACCGACGAGCGGTTTGAGAAGGTGAACGACCGTCTCGTCAGCCTGGCGCGTATCCAGGTCATGACGTCCAGCAAAGTCGAGATGCAGATCGCGCGGATCGAGTCGCGTCTTGCCGGTTTGGGGGTCGGTCAGTCGCAGATCGGGCAGAGCTTGTCCAAGCTGGAGCAGAGTCAGGCGGCGCTGCTGCAGCGCGATACTGCCCTGTTCCAGAGGGTCGAGCGTCTGGAGCAGGGTCAGGAGGCTTTGCAGCAGGGGCTGACGTTGCTTGCGGAGACCGTGCAGGGCTTGACGACTCGGGTCGGTGAAGTGTTGGCGTTTGCCATTTCCGACGAGATGGATCAGCGCCTGACGAAGGAGGCCGACATGGTCTCGGCAGACGGTTGACGCTACACCGACGATTTGCCGCTGACGATTCGGGTCTGGCACGCCTGGACGATCCGTTCGTCGGAGGCTGCGGCCTGTTACGCGATACGTCGAGCATGCGCCCATACTCGCTCGAAGGAATCTAGGTACATGGATGCTATGCCGTCCGGGCGGCTGTGGTGTAGGTGAAGCACGGGGGCGTGACCTGCGGGGAAGCGGTAGATGTGGGTGTTGACGAGCAGTTCGTCGTCGGAGCGGTAGATGGAGTTGTAGAGAACCGTGTCATGGAGGCGAAGTTCGGCGCCCGGTTCACTTGTGAGTGGTCGGAAGAGCACCAGTGAGTTGCGGATTTTGGCACTCATGATGTCGTCAATGCCCTCGTCGGCTCCGCGGCGGGCTACCTGCGGGCCGGCGAAGTCGCCGAGGGCAATGCGTATCCGAACACCGTTGTGGGCCTTGTCTTTCAACGAGCGTAGGAGTATCGGATCCTCGGCGAGGAAGAGTGCGCTATAGGCGAGGATGCTGATTTCGTGCTGGGCATTGGCGAAAAGGCGACGCCATACGTCGTTGGGCACGGCGGAGCGGTGCGGATAGGTGATGCCGAGTTCGTCGGGTGTTGTTGTGGGCTGGGGCGGGCGCACGGTGCTGGGCCAGAGGTCGCGCACGGTCCAGCCGGTGAGGTTGGCCAGGGCGGTGCGGTAGCGAGGGTAGGGTACGCGGCCGGAGCACCAGCGTTGAACTGTTTTCGGATCGACACCCAGACGCGCGGCCACGTCGACGGCATCGAGTCCGACGGTGGCGAGTGCACGGGCAAGTGGGTGTCTCACTGGCGGCCTTCCGAGCAACGGCGGCGACGACCCAGTTTAGCCAAGACGTACCAAGACGTCCCTCAGACGTGGTACCGACATGGTGACCTTGGTCGGAGACTGTCGGCGACGGGACTGAGTGTGAGTGGAGATCAGATGGATGAGCAGGGGTCGCTGGCTGGCAGCGATGAGCGGGACGTGCAGCAGGTGGCGGACCGCCTGGCGCTTGCGTTGGAGGATGTCGGGTTCGACGTGGGCCGGGCGTTTCCGATGCTGACCAGCGGTAGCGGGCCGGATGGGGTGGGCTTCGTTCAGCTTGGGCGGGTGACGCGTGGGGTCGCGTCGGACCTGGCGTCTGTGTTGTCGCGGGCGGCGGGGCGGGGCGTGTCCCTGTAGCCGGGGCCGGGGTGGCGTGGTGCTCTGCGTGATGCTGGGCTGAGAAACTACGCTCAGGCGAGGCGTTGGCAGATGGTGAGGTGAAGGTGAGTCCACGGGCGACCGCGTGGGGCGCGTATACGGCTATTGCGGAAGCTCTGCGTGCCAAGATAGCGGGCGGTGATTGGAAGCCGGGCTCGCTGTTGCCTTCTGAGTCGGCGCTGTCTGCGGAGTACGGCGTGGCACGCAATACCGTGCGGCGGGCGCTGGATGTATTGGCCGAAGAGGGCCTGGTTGAGGCGCTGCCCGGTCGCGGGCGCGTGGTGGCTGATCCCGGCGGGAAAGCGGACGCCGTTCCTCGGTACCAGAAAATTGCCATGGATCTTCGTCGGCGCATGGAGTCTGGGGAGTTGCGGCCCGGTGATGCGCTGCCGAGCGAGTCGGAACTGTCCGATATGTATGGTGTGGCGCGGGGGACGGCGCGGCACGCGTTGGCGGAGCTTGAGGGGGCCGGCCTGGTCGAGTCGGTCCATGGGAAAGGTCGCTACGTGCGGAACAAGTGATCGCCTGCTCAGATAGTCTCGGACGTGTGGAACATGTAGCGTGGGCGCGCGACCTGGCACGACAGTTGCTCGCTGAGGCCCTACCGACTCGCTGGGCGCACACGCAGGGCGTGGCGCGTGCGGCGGAGTCCATCGCGGACATCGTGGACGAGGATGCCGAGACGCTGATCTGCGCCGCGTGGCTACACGACATCGGATATGCGCCCGGCCTCGCTCAGACAGGCTTTCATCCCTTGGACGGTGCGCGTTACCTGCGAGATAAGCAGCGAGCCGATGAGCGGTTGTGCAGGCTGGTGGCGCACCACTCGTGCGCGGTGATCGAGGCTGGGAAGCGCAGCTTGGCGGCCGAGCTTGTAGCCGAGTTCCCTCCGGTCGGCGGGCTCGTGGCGGAAGCCTTGACCTACTGCGACATGACTACCAGTCCGCGGGGCGAGCCGGTCGATGTGCAGCAGAGGCTGCGCGAGATTCTTGGGCGGTACGGCAAAGGGTCTATTGTGGCCGAATCGATAGCGCAGGCTCGGACCGAAATCGAGCGGTCGGCGCGGTTGGTCAGCGCGGCGGTTGCGCAACGGCGTTAGTCGTCGGGTTCGGTGCGAGCGAGTTTGCCCTGTTCGTCGCGGGTCCAGCGTCGGCCGGCGCTGTCGAGAAACTCGATCTGTACGGGTTCAGGATCGACGTACGAGCGCAACCATTCCGTGGGGGCGGCACGGCGGACTGTTTGCCCTGGTGGTACCAGTCCAATGAACTCTGACTGTTCCTCATTGGACGCTGTCGGAAGCGGTACTTCGACCTCATAGATCGGCATGTCGCTGGCGTTGTGGATGTGGAAGGCGATTTCGCGGCCACCGTCAGGCTTGCGGTATGCCTCGACCCAGGCGCTGATGCGGGCGGCCTGGGCGCGTCGCTCGTCCTCGGCTCGATCCGCCTCCCGGCGGTGTTCGCCACGCAGCAGGACGAACCCGATGACGAAAGCGCCCACTGTGCCCACAGCGGAGAAGATGTCAGCGGCTGCGGTGACCCAGTCGTCAGCCAAGGTGAGCGCTGCCCGGTGCGGTGAGGTAGTGGTTGATGCGCATGCGCATGGAGCGGTCCATGGTGAGGGCTGTGAGGTCTTCGCGTGCGATCCAGCGAACCTCGCGGGATTCGTCGCTCGGTGTGGGCGTTCCTGACAATGGCCGTGCGGTGAAGACGACGGAGAATTCTTGGCGGACTTCGCCGTTGCTGGTGTAGAGGATGACGTGGCGTGGGTCGGTGTAGATGCCGACCAGGCCCGTGATTTCCACGTGTACGCCGGTTTCCTCGGCGGTCTCCCGGATAGCGGTGGTGGGTAAGGACTCGCCGAGGTCCATCGCGCCGCCCGGCAAGGCCCAGTTGTCGTTGTCTGCACGGCGGATCATCAGGATTTCGCCGGAGTCGTTTACCACGACCACATTGGCGGACGGGACGACGCTGTTGGCCTTGGGCGCTGCGGGATCGTCAAAGAAGTCGATGCGGCCGGCCATGTGGGGCAACCTCATTCCAGTGGGCTTGCGCTGTCCCACACGCCGTCGAAGCACTCCAGGTACGTGCTGACCATGTCGCCGCCCGCGACACGGCGAAGATGCAGTACTGGGGCTTGGGCGGCGGGGAAGCCATAGATGTGGGTGTTGACAAGGAGTTGGTCGTCGGCCCGGTAGATCGAGTTATACAGAACCGTGCGATGCGTGCGGAACTCGATGCCTGCGACGTTGCGCAACGGTCGATACAACACGATGACGTTTCGGATGCGCGCGGCCATGGTGTCGCCGATGCCCTCGTCGGCGCCGCGTTGGGCGACCTCCTCGCTGTCGGCGTCGCCGAGCAGGATGCGCACCTTCGCACCTGCCTCGGCCTTTTGGCGCAACGTGCGAAGAATCCCGGCGTCCTCGGCGATGAACAGTCCACTGTAGACGAAGATGCCGATTTCCTGCTCGGCCCCTTCGAAGAGGCTGCGCCACAGGTCCGTTGGGACGGTCCATCGGTGCGGGTAAACGTTGATGATCTCGCTCTCGGAGGCGCTGGCGACTTGACCCCGAGTCAACGCATCGGGCCACAGGTACGCCTCATCAAGGCCCAGCTTGGCCGCTATGGCGTATCGATGGCGCCGGTACGGCAGGCGACCGCCGATCCACCGCTCCACACTCTTCGGATCCACGCCCACCGCTTCGGCGAACTGAGCAGGTGTATAGCCGCGCTCAAGCAGCGCAGAGCGCAAGCGATCGTTCCGCATCCATCCCCCACACACATCCGGACGTCCCACCAGGTGACAACCATAGGCCAGACATCTCGAAGAGGTCCAGCCGTGACCTGATCCCGTCCCTCCGCGTCGTCGCATCCTCGAAGCATCGACGCACTCCGGTGTTGGAGAAAACCAGAGCGGCAAAGGATCTAGATGCAACGTCTTGACGGCAAGGCGAAGTTTCGGGACGCTAGATCTGAACATGATGGACATGTTCAGAAGTTGATACCAGGGCATGGTGCCTCGGCGTCCATGCCGCGCATAGCAGGAGGAAGATCGTGATTCCAGGTTCAATCAGGGTTCCGGTTGCGTCGGAGCTGGTGTTTCCGGAGGGGGCGCTGTTTCACAGCGTCGAGCCGGTCATCGACTTCGACAAGCGCAAATCCGGTGATGGCGACCCGCAGGAGCGGGACAAGGAAACCGGATTGCGTGTGTGGGAAGTCAAGGTGACGGACCTTGACTCTCAGGCGGGCAAGTTCGGGGGCTCGCGTGAGGTGAAGGTGAAGATCACAGCGGAGCATCAGCCGGTTCCGCCTGAGTCTCAGGTGCCGGGCTACCCGGCCAAGGTCGAGTTCACCGATGTGGTGCTGACTCCGTGGGTGGACAACCGCAAGTGCACGGGCAGGAGCATGCCGCATCGGTGCGGCGCGCGTCAGGGCTGGTCGGTGAGGGCGTCGGCGATGGTCCCGTTTGGGTCGGCTTCCAGCAAGAAGAAGGGCTCCTGAAAGGTTTCGCATCCGGGACGAGCTCATGTCTTGGCGGACCGCTCGTCCCGGACTCCAACAAACACCTTCGATCCTTGGAAAGGGTGGGTTTGTCGTGTCGATTGTAGATCGTTGCGCTGCGGCACACGCCGAGGATGCCCGCGGCTGCGAGGGTTCACGTGAGGCGGTCAGGATCGTAGATCTGACCGGCGGGGAGACGACCGGGTGTGTGCTGCACGGTGCCGTGCTGCTGGCCTCGCTGGTTGAGGCGCGGGTGTACCCCGGCTCCGGCGACCCTGGTGGGGCTGCCATCGAGGTCTACCAGCGCGCACAGAGCCTGGAACCGTTCGACTTCCTGCGTGGCGCCAAGGTGCGTCAGGGCTCAACTCCGGTAGATGGGAATGAAGCCGCCAGAGATCGCTATCTGTCGTACCGGGTTCAGCGGCGCGCGGCGGATTTGCTGACTGATCTTCTTATGGAGGCGGGCGGCGCGGGGTTGCCACAGCTCGTGTGGACCGTCGGGCAAAGCGGCACCTTGACCGGTCGGGTGTGCTGTGGGACGGATGCCGAGCGTCGGGCCTCGTTTCAGCGGTGGATGCAAATTCGTTGCGGCGAAACGACTCTCGGACAGCAACGGGGCATGGACGGTGATGCTGCGTGCCCGCCGCGAGAACTTTCGCGGGGTGCGGGTGCTGCTGTTCGCCGAACTCAACACGGACGTGAACGGCGGGGGTGACGATCAGTGAAGATTACGGCTGTCTCGAAGATCCTGGGCAGGGTAGACCGGGCGTCGGCTCGGGTGGGGTCGTGGTGGTGTCATGGGTTCGTCCGGGTGGTGTCGATCGAGTGCCGCCAGTGTGGCCTGTGGGTGGATGCTTCGGACTGGGATCCGCAATACGCGGTGTGCGATGAGTGCACGCGCCGGTTGTTCCGTCGAGTGGCGCGGGCAAACCGGTCGGCTCGTGTCCGTGCGGGGCGTGCTGGAGGTGCCCAGTGAGGCACGCGGATGCTGTGAAGAACGGCGTCAGGTCGGACCTGACGGTGAATCGGTCACGCGCAACGGTGGGAAACAAGGAGTTCGCGGCGTTCGCTAGGCGGATTGTGAAGGCGTTCGCGCGGCGGGTCGCGCATGGCGATGTGGAGGCGCTGTCGGATCTGCTCGCGTTCGCCGGTGAGGTGGACGATGCGATCCGCGACGCGGTGACGGGATTGCGGGAGTTCGGTTATTCGTGGTCGGAGATCGGGGCACGGGCGGGGATCACCAAGCAGACGGCACAAGAGCGCTGGGGAACAGTCCGGGCTCCCCGGATAGCCCGCAAGCCGTTGGGTGTCAACGGCCATCGCGATGAGCGGTCGGACGGCGGTGACCGCTGATGCCCACTGTCGTAGGGGACAGGTACCCGGACCCTGAACTGTTCACCAGCGGTGTGCTACTGCGGCCGAAAATCCGCGTGCCGTGGTGGATGTATTGGCCGTACCGAGTCGTTAAGGCGCTGGTCAAGGGCGTTGGTGTGGCGCTGAATCTCGCGCTGTACCGGTTCGGGTATGCCGGTATCCCTGCCTTGGCACTCGCCTATCTGGGGTTGGCCTATGACTGGTGGGTAAGCGCCGGCATCGCTGGGCTGGTTGTCGCTGGGCTGCTGCTGTGGTGGTGGAGGGCGCGGGAATCGTTCTGGCGGTGGCTGGGCTGGTTCTACCTGGCCCAGTGGCGACGCTGGCGGATCTACCAGCAGAACTGGCACGCCACCTGCGCCAACCTCGGCCTGGCGATGAGCTTCGCCGCAGCCAAGTACTACCCCACGATTGTCAAGGTTCGCCGTGACGGTGAAGGCGACCTCGTCACGGTGCGGATGCTCAACGGTCAGATTCCACAGCAGTGGAGCCAGAAGGCGGAAAACTTCGCACACACCTTCAACGCCGACACATGCACCGTGCGGCCGGTGGAAAGCAGGTGGGCGCGCAACCGAGTGGTGCTGCACCTTCGGGTGCGCGACAGTCTGGCGAAAACCGTTGTGCCGTTTCCGATTGCGGCTGTGCCCGATCTGTCAGCGCTGCCGGTGGCAGTGCGTGCGGGCGGCCGAAAGGTGTGCATCAGCGTCATCACACACGTGCTGATCGCCGGTGCGTCCGGTGTGGGCAAAGGCGCGGTGTTGTGGGCGATCCTGGCGGCACTGGCCTCGGCGATCCGAGGCGGTTGGGTTCAGGTGTACGCCTTCGACCCCAAGGGCGGAGTTGAGCTGGAGCCGGGTAAGGCGTTGTTTCACCGGTTCTACTACGGCGACCCGGACGAGATGGCCGGAGCTCTTGAGGATCTGGTGAAGCTGATGAAGCGGCGTCAGGCCCAGCAGCGGGGCCGGGGTCGAACGCACATCGCCACGACGGATGAACCGGCGATTGTCATCGTCATTGATGAGTTCGGGGCGCTGACCTCGTACGTGACGGACAAGAAGCTCAAGGAGCGGATCAATGCTGCGATGTCGCTGATTCTGTCGCAGGGCCGGGCGATCGGGGTGCATGTCGTTGCGGCGCTTCAGGATCCGCGTAAGGAGATCCTTCCGTTCCGTAACCTGTTCGGTAGCCGGATCGCGTTGCGGCTGGTGGAGAAGAGCGAGGTCACGCTGATTCTCGATGATGACGCCTTGGACCGGGGGGCGGCCTGTCACCAGATCCCGAAGTCACTGCCGGGCAAGGGGTACATGGTTTTGGAGGGTGATCCTACCCCGGAGCAGATTCGGTTTCCGTACCACACCGATGCCGACATCGCCGAACTGGCGGCGCACTATGCCGCACCGCACTCGGACGGCGGACCGGGATGGGTGGTGAACCGGTGAGCCTCAATCGGAAAGCCTCTACAAGTCAACGCCTTGAGGGCATCGTCCTGGTGGTCATCCTGCTGACCGTGGGTGGGTTCGCTGGTGCGGCGTCGTTTACCCATGTGCACGACTGGACCATGGACAACAGTCCGGCGGCGACCGGGGATTGGTTCGGCTGGGCCAACGCGGTCATCGCCGAGCTGGTTCCTGTCGCTTCGCTGCTGGTGATGCGGCGGCGACGTCAGGCGGGACAGTCTGTCGTCTACCCGGCTGTCCTGCTGGTTGCCGCGCTCGCGTTGTCGATCACAGCACAGTTGGCGGTGGCCAAACCCGGCTTCTGGGGCGGTTTGGTCTCGGTCGTGCCAGCGTTGGCGTTCGCGGCCCTGGCCAAGCTCGTGCTCGGCAAGACACCCGAACCGGCGTCGCAGACACCCGGCCCGATCGGCGGTACAGAGCCGGTTCCAATCAGGACCGGCGATCACAGCGAGGAGGTTGTGTCAGCGGAACTGGTCCCTATGCCGGTGTCGGCCAACGGTCAACGTGACACAACCGGGTTGATCGGGATGGTGACCCGATGACCCAAACCGTCCTACCACTGGACGGCGTTGCCCCGGCCGGGCCGAGCACTCCTCGGCCGGGGTCACGGGCCGACCGGATGCGCATGCCCATGGCCAACAACGTGCTGCGCGATGTGGCCGAATCGTTCGGGGTGTGCGTGCGCCCGCTGGCGATCCGGCGCACCGACACCCACACCGGAGTTACCGAAGTCATCGACGTGCCGTGTGGTGCCCGGTTGGCGTCGCAGTGCAAGCCGTGCGCGGAACGGAATCGGCGGTTGCGGATACAGCAGATCCGCGAGGGCTGGCACCTGGCGGAGGAACCCACGCCCGCCCCGGAGCGACCGGCCGATGACGTTGTCGCTCTCGTCTCCACGCGGGCGCATCTGGAGTTCGACCGGGCACAGCTGATGACCGAGAAGATGACGCCGGAGGAGCGTCAGGCCGAGCTTGCCGCGATCGATGAGGCGATCACCGAAGTAGACCAGGATTTAGCCGGCTGTCGGGTGCGGGGGCGGCTGGTCGCCTGCCGGGACGGCAAGAAACCACTGTCGCGGTCGACCAGACGACGGGCTGATGCGGCCGAGCTGCCTCGGCTGCCGGTGGCCGATCGTACGGTTGGGCGCACGTTTGCGGCCAAGGATGGCCGGACGTTCCGGCCGTCGACGCTGCTGACAGTCACTCTCGGCTCACATGGCAAGGTGCACACGGGCGCGCGTACTCGGCGGGGTCGGCTGGTGCCATGCGAGTGTGGAACCCTGCACGGGCAACGCGATCCGCTGCTGGGCACGCCGCTTGACCCGCAGTCGTACGACTACCGTCAGGCTGCGATCGACGCTATCCACTTCGCGGCCCTGCTCGACCGGTTTTGGCAGAACCTACGCCGGGCGGTCGGCTGGAAGGTGCAATATGCCGGGGCGGTCGAGCTCCAAAAACGGCTGGCACCGCACGCTCACTTCGCCGTGCGGGGCACGATGCCGCGCAAGCTCATGCACCAGGTGGCCGCCGCTACCTACCACCAGGTGTGGTGGCCACCGTTCGACACCATGCGCTTCAACGTCGAGCAACCACCCATCTGGGATACCGACAAGCGGTCCTATGTGGATCCGAAGACGGGTGAGCCTTTGCTGGCCTGGGCCGAGGCAATCAAGGCGACCACCGAGGAGGAAGCCGAACCGGCGTGTGTGGTGCGGTTGGGCAAGGTCGATCCGCGCGGCATCGAGCACGGCACCCGTGATGCTGAGCGGTCGATCCGCTACGTGACCAAATACCTGACGAAAGACTTGGTCGAGCATGCCCCGGTCGGGTCGGAGGAGCAGCAAGCACACTTCGATCGGCTGCGGTCGGAACTGGCGGTGTTGCCCTGCTCGCCCCGGTGCGCCAACTGGCTGCTCTACGGCGTCCAACCGGACAAGGCTAAACCGGGCTTGGTGCCCGGACGGTGCACGGGCAAAGTCCACCAGGAACGCACGCTCGGCTTCACCGGACGACGGGTGCTCATCTCGCGCCAATGGTCGGGCAAGACCCTCGCCGACCATAGGGCAGACCAACGCGACTGGATCCGCACCGTCCTATCCGGAGCGTTAGCCGACGACGAGCAGCAGTCGGCCGATACGGGCTCGCGGTACACATTCGAACTCGCCAAACCCGACGACCCGGACGTGCCCTCCGTGCGGGTGCGCATCCTGCGCTCCATCGCCGAACGCCAACGGTGGAAAGCCCAACTCCAGCAGCTACGCGACGACCCACCAACCGTTTCGGCAAACGAGATCAACAACGGGGAGGAAGGCAATGAGTGATGACGACCTGTTAACGATTCCCGAGGTATGCGAGATCCTCAAGCCGCTGTCGAAGAGGACGTTCTACCGGTGGCGGGAGACGGGCAAGGCTCCCGACTGTATCCGCTTGCCCAACAACGAACTGCGCGTCTATCGCCGGGATCTGCGGCGTTGGCTGGAGCGGCGTCGGGAGGCGGCTGCATGAGTACCAGCCGACAGGTAAAGATCTACGATATCCAAACCCGCGTCAGCCCTGTTACGAAGAAGAAGTCGTACATCGTCCGGTGGACGGTCGGCGGCAAGGAGTCTTCCAGGTCGTTCGCGAGCAGGGCACTCGCGGACAACTTCAGAACTGACCTGAAGAAGGCCGTATCGGCCGGTGAACTCTTCGACGTGGAAACCGGCCTGCCGGAATCGATGCAGCCAAAACCTGCCGGTGAAACGGTCTTCGCGTTCGCGCAAACGTATGTGAAGGCCAAATGGCCAGACGCGGCGGCGAACTCTCGCCGGGGAATCATCGAATCCGTTGTCGGCGTAGTGATAGCGCTGGTCAAGCAAGATGCCGGCCGTCCGGATCCGAAGGTGCTACGCGCTGCGTTGAGCGCATTCCTCACTCCTGGCGCTGAGCTACCCGGCACACCCGAGGCCGCAGACGCGATCCGGTGGATTGAGGACGCGTCGCTACCCATCAAAGCGCTCGCGGACGTTGCCATTGTCCGGGACGCTCTCGATGAGCTCGGCAAGAAGCTGGATGGGACGGCGGCGGCTCCAAAAACCCGGCGTCGCAAGCGGGTCATCTTCTACAACCTGCTTGAATACGCTATCGAGCTGGGCCACCTGGACAGCAACCCGCTGGATCGTCTCCGGATCAAGTCGAAGCGCAAGACGAAGATCACGGAAGCCGTAGACCGGCGTGTCGTCGCAAACCCGCTTCAGATGGTGGCGCTCCTGATCGCAGTCGCTTCGATCGGTGGCCGTATCAAGGATCGCGGCTTGCGACTGGTGGCGTTCTTCGCCTGCATGTACTTCGCGGGGATGCGTCCCGGCGAGGTCGCCGGACTACGGGAACAGGACTGCTATCTCCCCGACTCCGGGTGGGGCCGACTGACCCTTGCCAACAACGAAACCGAGGCCGGGAAGAAGTGGACAGACTCCGGCGAACGTCACGACCAACGCGGCCTGAAGCATCGGGCCGACAACGAGACACGCCCGGTGCCTATCCCGCCGATCCTGGTTCAGCTCCTCCGCTGGCACGTCGGGACTTTCGGCGTCGCGGCGGACGGACGGCTGTTTCAGAGCCCAACGGGCGGGGTGGTCGGTCAAACCACCTACAACCGCGTATGGACGGAGGCGCGCAAGCTGGCTCTCACCCAGGCCCAGGTGCTCTCGCCTCTTGTCAAGCGGCCCTACGACATCCGGCATGCTGCCCTGTCGCTGTGGCTCAACTCCGGTGTTCCCGCGACGAACGTGGCGGAGCGGGCGGGGCAGTCGGTTGAGGTGCTCTTGAAGATCTATGCGAAGTGCATCGACGGTGACGAGGCGATCATGAATAAGCGAATAGAGGACGGGCTCGGGCTACCTTGCTAGCCCGCTATGCTGAGGCCGGTTCTGCGGAAGGCGGGACCGGCCTTTTCGCTTCTCGACCTGGGAAAATGCTCTCAAGGTCATCCCGGGTATGTCCCGGAACCCGCGACAAACGGCGGTCTTTGATGGCGCCTGGCTGCATCTTTGTACGATTTCGCAGTCGCGAATATAAGCAGGTCAGCGGCGGAATGAGAGATCAGATGCGTGGGGCGGGCGGGGATCGAACCCGCGACCGGCGGATTATGAGTCCGCTGCTCTAACCGGCTGAGCTACCGCCCCGGCGCCGCAAAGCCTACCCGATCGTGCCGGGCATGTGATGGCCCGCTGGAGGTGTGGCGTGGAGGAGGCGATTTGGGGGTTGTGTTCGAGTGTGCTCTAAGGCCTAGCGTCGGTGCGGGAGGAATCGTGTGATGAGGCTTGGACTGCACTACTGGAACTTTTCGAATCCCCCGGAGCCGTTGGCGATCGGCACGACGCTGGCGGAGACCGCGCGGGTGGCCGAGCAGGCGGGCATCGCGTCGTTTACGGTGATGGACCATTTCTTCCAGATGGAAGGTACGGGCTCGGCCGACGAACCGATGCTGGAGGGGTACACGACGCTGGGGTTTGTCGCGGGGAAGACCGAACGGATGACGCTCGGCCTGCTCGTCACGGGGGTCATGCATCGGTACCCTGGCCTGCTCGCCAAGACGGTGACCACGCTGGATGTGCTGTCCGGGGGCCGCGCACGGTTGGGCATCGGCGCCTCGTGGTATGAGCGGGAGCAGCGTGGTCTGGGCGTGCCGGTGGTCCCGATCCGTGAGCGGTTCGAGCGGCTGGAGGAGACGCTGCGGATCTGCCTGCAGATGTGGAGCGACGATGACGGCCCGTTCCATGGGCGGCACTACCAGCTTGCCGAGACGCTGTGCGTGCCCGCGCCGCTGAGCCGGCCCCGCCCGCCGATCATGATTGGTGGCGGTGGCGAGCAGAAGACCCTGCGGCTGGTGGCCCGCTACGCCGACGCGTGCAACGTGTTCGGGACGAGCCCGGCCGATGTGGCCCGCAAGTTTGACGTGCTGCGTGGGCACTGCGAGGCCGAGGGGCGCGACTACGACCGGATCGAAAAGACCGTGCTGTTCGTGCGTCCCGTGCTCGCCGACATCGACGCATTCCTCGCCGACGCGGCCGCATACGCCAAGCTGGGCGTGGCCGAAATCCAGCTGATGCCGGACCGGCATCCGGTCGAGTTCGCCGAGCAGGTCGCGCAGCGCATTGTCCCGCGGCTGGCCGAAATCTCTTGAACTCTCGCATTGCGGGCCCGCCCGCCATGCGATAGACCCATTCGCATGCTACGTCACCTGCTCCGCCTGGCGGCCGTCACCGTGGCCGGCGGGCTCATCCTCACAGCCGGGCTCACCGCTGCGGCCTCCGCCGCTCCTGCGGGCGGCACGACCAACGGGCCGTGCCAGTACACCGCGACTCCCGACGACCCGGCCGTCCGTCCGGTCCCGTTGCCACCCGACCCGCGCCGCACGCCGACCCGCACCCGGCACGCGGTGCTCGAAACCGACCACGGCGACATCAAGCTGACCCTCACCGCCGCCAAAGCCCCATGCACCGTGCAAAGCTTCATCCATCTTGTGCGGCACCGGTTCTACGACCGGACCACCTGTCACCGCCTGACCGCCTATCCCACGCTGAAGGTCCTGCAATGCGGCGATCCATCCGATACCGGCGCGGGCGGCCCGGGGTACCGCTATAAAGATGAACTTCCTACAGATCTTCCTCCGGTACCGGACCGGCCCGACCGCGTCTATTACCCACGCGGCACCCTGGCGATGGCCAACGCCGGCCCGAACACGAACGGCAGCCAGTTCTTCCTCGTGTATGCCGACTCCATCCTGCGCCCCAACTACACCGTGTTCGGCCGCGTCGACGAGGCCGGCATGGCCGCGCTGGACGCGATCGCCGCGGGCGGGGTGCAGCCGACGCCGGAGAACCCGGCGCCGGTGGACGGGCGCCCGGCCCTGCGCGCCGATATTTGCGACGCACGCGTAAGGCCCTGAAGGTAGGCTCGGCGCCCGTGACCGAACTCGATCAGCACGGGCGCCGGCAGCCCCCGCTCGCCGCCGGCGAACTCGACACGCTGCTGGGCTTCCTGGACTTCCAGCGCGCGACCCTGGCATGGAAGTGTTCCGGGCTGGACTCGGCAGGCCTGCGGGCGACCACCGGTGTCTCGACGATGACGCTGGGCGGGTTGCTCAAGCACATGGCGTACGTCGAGGACCACTGGTTCTCCGTTTACCTTCACGGAAAGGACCGGCGGGCCCCGTTCGACGCGGTGGACTGGCGGGCCGACCCCGATTGGGACTGGCATTCGGCCGCGCACGACTCGCCCGAGCAGTTGATGACCCTATGGCGCGACGCCGTGGAAAGCTCCCGCGCACTGATCGCGGGCGTCAGCCTCGACCAACTCGCCCAACGGGTCGGGCGGGCCGGTTGGGCGCCGAGCCTGCGCTGGATCCTGTGCCACATGATCGAGGAGTATGCCCGCCACAACGGCCACGCCGATCTGCTGCGCGAGTCCGTCGACGGCGTCACGGGCGAGTAGCCTGCCACCACGCGATCCCGGCGGGCGGCAGCGCGCCGATCGGATCGTAATAGGCGCACTCGTCCGGCTCGACGCCCTCCGGGGGAGTGCGCGTCCAGTGCGAGATGCCGCGCTCGCGATCGTAATCCACGACCTGGTGCACCCAGCGCTTCCCGACATAGGGCACATCGCACACGAGCCGCGGCGTGGCGTATCCGGGCAGGTATCCCATGATGGCGTCCTGCAGCTCTTGCGCCTCCCAGACGGCCAGCCGCCAGTGCTCCGCGTTGGGGATCATGTCGCACAGGTAGAAGTAGTACGGCAGGATGTTGGCCTCGCCCTGCATCGCGAAACACAGGTCAAGCAAGGCCTGCGGGCTGTCGTTGACGCCCCGCATGAGCACACCCTGGTTGCGCACGTCGCGCAGCCCCGCGTCCAGCATTGCCCGAGCCGCCTCGGCAACAAGCGGTGTCACCGACTGCACGTGATTGATGTGGGTGTGCAGGGCGATGTTGACCGCCCGCTGCCTCGCGACTTCAGCAATGCGTGCCAGGCCGTCCACCACCGTGGGCTGCAGCCAGTGCTGCGGCAGCCCGGCCAGCGCCTTGCTCGCGAGCCGGATGTCGCGCACCGACTCGGTGTCGAGCAGCCGCAACACGAACGCTTCCAACCGCTTCCACGGCACGTTGGCCAGATCGCCACCCGACACCACGACGTCGCGCACGGCCGGTGTCCGTTTCAGGTAGTCGATGATCGCGTCTTGCCGGTCGACCGGGCGCAAGGCCAAGCGCTGCTTGGCAACCTGCGCGGTGGAATGGCCGACCAGGTCCATCCGGGTGCAGTGGCCGCAGTATTGCGGGCACGTGGTCACCAGCTCGGCGAGCACCTTCGTCGGGTAGCGGTGGGTCAGCCCCTCCACCACCCACATCTCGGCCTCGTGCAGGGAGTCACGCGTCGCTCGAGGATGGCTCGGCCGAACCGGATCGCGATCGGACAGGACCGGAAGCATATAGCGCCGCAACGGGTCGGCGTAGAACGCCTCCGTGAGGTCGGGGCCGGTCGCGCCGGGCACCATCGTGTTGAGCATCTGCGGCGGGAGCATCAACGGCATGGTGGCCATCTGCTCCTGGTCGGCGAGCAGGTCGGCGTAGAACCGGTCGGCCAGCAGCCCGCCCATGACGGCGCGCAGTTGCGCGGCGTTGCGCACCGAATGGGCGCGCTGCCATTGCGGATCGCGCCATTGCGCCTCGGTGACACCGGCCCAGCCGGGCAGCCGCCGCCAGTCGGGCTCGATCAGCTCGCGTCTCGCATAGGTGTACGTCATGTCAAAAACCCGGGTTGAACGATGGAATCGCCGTTGGCCGCGTCGTCCACTGTGGAGGCTCCCGCCACCACGCGGCGATAGACCTCGCTCTGCGAGGCCAGCAGCGGACCGAGTGGCTGATCGACCACGCGCGTCGCGGGCAGAGCCGCGGACACCAGCCCGACCCAGCCCTTCCGCAGCGCCGGATCGTCGTAGTCGGACGACGCCACGTCGCTGCGGCACTCCGTCGCGCCGCAGTGGCAACGCATCGTCCAGCCCTCGTCGGCGAAGAACGCGCCGTAGTCGCACGTGACCTCCTCGCCGGCGGCGATGTCCCGCACCGCGAGGCCGAAGTCGAGCCCGAAGTCGAGGACGTTGGCCGCGCACGAGTGGTTCATCAGGTGCGCCCCGGCGCAGGGCACGAGCAGCCGCCCGTCGGCAAGCAGGTGCCCCCACATGTCGAGCCGGGCGTCCACGTCGCGCGGCAGCAGCGCGCGCTCCTGCATCGTCCATGTAGGACAGTTGCGGCACGGGAACCAGATCACCGTCCCCGCCGCGATGGCCGCAGTTGCGCGCAGGCCGAGGCCGTGCGTGAGGCCCCCGTCGGGCCGAACCTCCCCGTGCAGCACCGCTAGTCCAACCCGAGCACGTCCGCCAGCCGCTTTTCCAGCTCGCTGACCTGAGCGTGGTCGTGACCGAGGATGAGGAAGCGCCACCTGCGGTCCACGGCCCGGGTGTCGGCGGTGAGCACCACACCGGTGCCGCCGGAATAGGCGATGCCGGCCGACTCGAGCGCCTCGACGGCCGCCGCGAAATCGAGCCCGCTCGCCCCGACCCGCGAGTCGGCGAGCCACACCGGATCGCCATCCGGGACGAGCCTTCGCACCAGATATTCCAAATATGTGGTACCCGTGCGGCGCACGTTTGTCTCGGTGATGTAGAGCCGGCCGCGGGCGGTGATGGCGTCGAGATCGAACGGTCCGCGATATCCGTCGGCGTGCAGCCGCGCGCCCCACGCCATGCCATGCGCCGCCAGCTCATCGAGCTGCGGCGTGTGCTGTGGCGGCGGGGTCAGCTGCCCGCTGAAGCTGCCGTTGGGCGTGTTCATCTGTCCGATGTGGACAAGCTGCGGTCCGCCTGCCGCAGACCACATCTCGACGGTGAGCACCTGATCCACGGGCATCAGCTCCTCGACCAGCCAGCCCGCCGGCTGCCCGGACAGCGTCGACAGGTGCCCGTCGAGGATGCGGTCGAGCTCGCCGGCCTGTTCCGGCCGGACGAACAGCAGGCCGAAACCGTTGGAGCTGCGATCGAGCTTCACGACCGCGCCGATCCCGCGGCCGAGCAGTGCCGCCACCGCGGCTCGCAGTTCGCCTCGGTCGCCGCAGACGACGCCCGGCACGGTGGGGATGCCGACCTCGGCGGCGCGCCGGTGGAAGCCGGACTTCGTGTTGAGCGCGTATGCGCTCTCCAATGCGGACAGCGGCACGGTGTCGTATCCGTCGATGGGCAGGCCGAGCTCGGTCAGAAACTCGACGGCCGGCCGGTCCAGGGCGAACGGCATCGCCCGGATGCCGGGCCGCTGCGTGACCATGGCGTGCAGCCGGTCGGTGAGGCCCAGCTCCCGGACGCGGGTGGCCAACGGGCGCAACACGGTCGTGTCGACCGCGAGCACCTCGACGTCGCCGGGGAACAGGCCCAGTACGCCGTGCGCGTATGCCCAGAAGTCCGCGGGCGGCTCGGTCGGCAGCACGAGCACATCGCCCGGCTGCGCAAGCCAGATCTTGCGGGGCGACACCGACACGAGCGCGCGGGTGTGGCGCTCGTCGGGCACCCGGACCATGAGCTCGTTGACGAAGTTGGCGAACAGGCACAACGGGTATGACCGGGTGTCAGGCATGCTTCGTCCCCCCGAAAATCGCGTGTCCGGCCTTCATCCAATATGCATCCACATCGCCGAATCCGGCCTCGGTCAGCCACTGCAACTGATCCCTCAGCGGCGAAGGCTTATCCAATTCGTCCGGGTACTCAAAACAGCTCCACTCCAGCGCGTGGAACGCGCGATGCGCCTCATCGCCCTGGGCGCGCACCCACTCGTCCCACATGCGCCGCGCGAGCTCAAGGGCGCGGTCCCCGACCGGCTGCACCAAGTCGGCGATCACGATGCTGCCACCGGGCGCGAGCAGCTCGTGCATGTCGCGGTAGAGCGCCTGCTTCTCATCTCCGGTGAGGTGGTGCACGGCCAGCGAGGACACCACGGCGGCCGGTGCGGTCCCGCGGCGGCGCCACTCGGGCGAGCCCAGGTCGAAGCGTTCCGCGCGGAACCGGTCGCCGAAGGACGCCAGCTGTCTGCTCGCCTCGGCGAGCATGGCGTCGCTCGCGTCCAACCCGACCACCCGGCAATCGGGATGGTCGAGCAGGAGGCGCCGGCTGAGGCCGCCCGCCCCGCAGCACAGGTCGAGCACCGTCCCGCGCCCAGGGTCGACCATCGCGGTGACGACGGCCGCCTGCTCGGCTCGGTCGGGGACGAAATGCTCGGCGAAGCGGATGAACGACGCGGAGTCTTCCTCACTCCACACTGCGGTGGTGCTCATGTATCTGTATTGCCTTTCTCGTTGTCCTGCACGAAATCCGTCACCAGTCCGGTGATCCGGTCCATCGCGTCCACATGGCACATGTGCCCGGAGTCGGGCAGGGTGTGCGCCAGCACCCGGGGGTTGCACCGCCGCAGCAGCGCGAGATGGCTGGGGCCGGCCCAGCCGTCGAGGTCTCCGCCGATGGCCAGCACCGGGCACGTGACCCGGGCGAGATCCTCGGTGACCTGACCGAGGTCGGCGAAGACGACGTCGCCGAAGTAGCGCAGGGCGTCGCGGTTGACCGGCTGCTGCGCGACCCGCGCCTGCCAGGCAAGCGAATGCCCGGTCAGCGGGGCGACCCACAGCGGGATCACCTCGGCCAGGAACCGGCCCAGCTCCGGCTCCGGCGGATATCCGTCGCCCTCGGCCTCCAGCCGGGCGAGCGCCGCCGCGCAGGCCGGCTCGCCGGCACGCGCGTTTTGGAGCGCCTTCGCCTCGGTTTCCGCACGGTCGCCGCCGTATGCGGGCGTGCCGAGCAGGATCAGCCCGCGCACCAGGTCGGGGCGGATCGCGGCGACCCGGGCGGCGACCAACCCGCCGTGCGAGTGTCCTAAAAGGAACGTCGGCTCAGTGGCGGAGTTGGCGATCCAGGCCACCGTGTCGTGCGCGTAGGCGTCGATGGTGTAGTCGTCCGGTGTGGACGGTCGCGGGCTGTTGCCTGTGCCGCGCGGATGCAGCAGCGCCACCTCGTGCGCGCCCGCCAGGTCAAACACGGCGTCGAAGTAGTCCGGGTGCATGCCCGGCCCACCCGGGTGGCAGACCAGCAACGGCCCACGCCCCCGGCGCGTGGCCGAAATCGGCAATGCGGTCACGCCGTCACCTCCCGGGGAATGAGCGCGAGCCCCGCTTCATGAGTGGTGATGCCGTCGCCTTCCACGGGATTGAGCGCGGGCCCGGCGTGGGCGGCCGGTGCCGCTTCGTGAGTGGTCACGCCGTTGCCTCCCGCGGAATAAGCGCGGATCCGGCGAGGGCGGCCAGCGCGGCGAAGCCTGCCGCGGCCGCGAAGGCCGCCACGGTCGAGCGCGCGACAAGGACCCCGCCGAGCGCGGTGCCCAGCGGGAACCCGATCAAGTTCACACTGATCGAGACCGTCATGACGCGGCCGAGCCAGGCTGGCTCGGTGCGCCGCTGCCGCAGTGACAGGACGCTCACGTTGAGGCCGCCTTCGAGGAGCCCGAAGAGCGCGAGCCCCAGCGCCAGCGTGACCAGCGAGGCGAGCGCGCCCGCGATCGGGTAGATGGCCAGGGCGGAGCCGAGCGCGGCGGCGACCAGCAGCCGCTTCTCCCGCCCGGAATGCAACACCCTGCCCGCGACGAGAGCACCCGCCGCCCCGCACAACCCGACCAGGCTCCACAGGGCTCCGGTGTATTGCTCGGTGTCGCCCTCACCGGCGACCGCCCGCGCGACCGCGACCGGCACGGCCACGACCAGAACGCCGAACGCCACTTGGAAACTGGAGTAGGACGCGGCGAGCCCGCGCAGGGTCGGATTGCCGAACAGGTAGGTGACACCCTCCCATGCCTCGCGCAGCAGGTGCTTGCGCCGCGCGGGCTCGATCGGCGCGGCCGAACCGCGCAGCAGCAACAGGCTGAGGCTGGCCACCAGATACATCACCACGATGACGACCAGAGCCGGGTCGGGCCCGGCCCATGCGATCAGCCCGCCGGCGACGAGCGGGGCCACGACCTCGATCACCGAATAGGTGCTCAGGTCGAGCGCGTTGGCCTTGTCGTAGGCGTGCTCGGGCACGAACCTGGCGAACAGCGTCCGGATCCCGCCGGAGCTCAGCGGGCTGGTCAGCGAGTAGAGCGCGAGGATCGCCAGGAGCAGCGCCGGGTTGAGGAACCCGCCGGCCGACGCCACGGCGATCGCACCGATCAGGCCCGCGCTGATCAGCGTGTCGAGGATGACCGCGCGCACCGCGCCCACCCGGTCGAGCAGGGCACCGGCCATGGGGCTGATCAGAAAACCGGGCAGGGTAAGGAAAAAACCGCTGAGCCCGGCCAGCACCGGGGAGTCGAACTTGGCCAGGACATAGAGCACCACGGCGAAGAGCAGCATCTCCGAGGCCAGCCGGGAAAGCGAGGCCGACAGCAGCAGCTGCGGCACGTTGCGGCTGGTGAGCACGGTGCGATAGGTCACCGGGCGGGCGGTGACGGAGTCGGCTTTCATGCTTCAGATGCTCCCGCGAGCCGATCGGCCAGCACCTCGTAGGGGTGCAGCTTCTCCCACGCGTGCGACTCATACCACGCCCGGTCGAACCCGCCGATGGGCCGCCACCGGAACGTGCCGTGCTCCACCCCGTCGGCCAGTGTGCGCCACACCTCTTCAACCAGGGAGCAGTGCTTCACCGCGGTGTGCACCTCGGCCAGGGTGTAGGCCGGGCCCTCCATCCGCACCAGGCGGATGTCGTAGCACCCGCGGAAGCCGTGCCCGAAAACGTGAAACGGCTCCCGCCAGACCTGCGCGCCGGGAGCCCGGATCGAATAGCGCACCCGGGCGGAGACGTGTCCGCCGTGGTGATGCTCGGAGTGCTCGGCGATGTCCGGGATCTGCGGCGGGAAGAAGTAGTGCCGCTTGAGCGGGATCTCGGCCCGGTCGAACTCACCCGGTGCGAAGTGCCAGCGGTTATACATCATCCGCTGGGCCACCCGCCACAGCGTCGTGACCTTTTCCTCGTCGGTGGTGAGCGCATCCATCCGCACCGGGTGGGGCAGACAGCAGCAGAAGAAGTCGCCCTTCTTCAGCTCCAGCACGCCGTCGGGCCGGCCGGGCAGGCTGCCGCGCAGCCTCGCCAGGTCGCGCACCGAACTGCTCATGCCGTAATCGGAGTCGCTGGCGGCAACGGCGGACAGCACGATGGCGCCGATCAGCTCGCCGATCGCCCCGGCGCCGCCCTCGTCGTCGGCACGCTCCGCGTCGATCTCGGCGGCAGCCCGGGTCATGGCGCGCATGTCGGCCGCCGCGTCGCCGGTGACCGGTGTGCCGAGGTGGAACGCCTGCTCCTCCAGCAGCGGGGGCAGTTGCGCGAAGGCGCGCGGATGGGCGAAGTCGGTCACGTATTCACTTTTGACGAAGGTCAGCCCGTTGATCCTGCGGTAGCGCATCGACCGGGAACGGTCGACCTGTGGCAACAGTTCGCGCACCAGCCGGGAAAGGTCAAGCAGCGAAAGGCGATGCAGCTGCGCCGGTGCGCGGCCGAGGGCGCGGCAATAGCTGGTGTAGCGCTCGTTGAGGAACTGGCGAAGCGCGGTGGCGGACAGCTGCTTGCCGTTGAACTCCTCGAACCGCACGGACCGTCCACTGTGGAACAGGCACTGCGCGGCCACCACGAAGAGCCGGTCGCTGGCCCGCCACTGCGCCAGGGGCAGCCGCTGCAGGCGGAGCAGCAACTCGTCGCGGGTCAGCGTGTTGGAACCGGCGTCGGACTTGGAGAAGACGTCACGGCCGATGAGCACGTAGACCGTCTCGACCCGCTCCACCCGGTCGGCCAGCTCGGCCACCTTCGCCTGCAGCACGCCGTCCGACTCCCAGTCGTGCAGGATCGCGTCGATCTCGCACATCTCCGCGGACTCGCGGGCCTGCCACAGCTCGGCCTCCTCGGTCACCATGTCGCGCAGCTGCGTCGGCGCGTGCAGCCAGGCCAGCACCTCGCCCGGTGGGGCCGGGGTCGATGCGGTGTCCCAGAAGGCGATCCCGTCGAGAACCGTCGCGGTGACGGGAATCGACCAGCCGTCGGGCACTGGTGCGCCGGCGATGGTGACGTCATGGCGCCCGAGCACATGCTGCACGAGAATCGCCTCCCAGGCGGTGAGTCTCGCGCAGGCCAGGCGGAAGGAGATTTTGCCGCGCTGGGTGAGCTTTTCCAGCAACCAGGCAGTTGCTGCCTGGGTGGCGGGCACGGTCCGGGCAGACACTTCGGTGACCACGAAAATCCCCCGTTTTCATGACTGTCCAATATGGAAGCGTGTTGATTCCATCGGGAGACAACCTTAGGCACGCCACGAAAAAGATCGCAACATCGTCAGTCATGGTTCTATCGATATATATCGGCTATGGTTACTTGTCGATCCGTCGAGAGCGTGTTATCTCAAATGTGTGTGGATACGGGGGTGCGGGGGACAGTTGACGTGAGTCTTCGAGAGTTGGGCCTTGCCCAGGCGGGCGCTGACCCCCGGTGGGAGGCGATGTGCGGGCCGGGCGATCTCTTCTGCACGGGGCGCTGGCTGGCCGTCGAGCGGGAGGCCGTCGGGCCGTGGGTGCCGCGCGCCAGGTCGTGTCTGGCCGCGTTTGACGGGCCGGAGATCGCCGCGGGCGTGGTGGTGCAACAGTTTGATCGCGATGCCGACGACGAGACGGTCCGGCTCGACAAGATGCTGCCCGCCGAGGTGCTCGCGCGCTGGGACGATCCGGTGTCGGCCGTGCAGCCGTCGCTGATGTGCGGCACGTGGTTCAACTCGACCGTGCTCACCGCGCCCGGCCTGGCCGGGTCACAGCGGGAGAAGGTTCGCCGCGAGCTGGTCGACGCGGTGGTGGAGCGGGGCCGCCAATGGGGTTGCGCCACCGTGTTCTTCCCGTTCCTCGACGCCGACGACGTGCAGCTGCGCGAGGCGCTGCGCGACGCGGGCTTCGCGGAGTTTCCCGCACCCGCCCGCCACATTTTCAACTGTGATTTTCCCAACTATGAATCCTTCGTTGCCTCATTGCGGTCGCACAAACGCCATCGTTTGCGGCGCGAGTCGGCGGCCGTGCGCGCGGCGGGGATCAGCACGGCGTGCCAGGCGTTGGACGGCTCCACCGTGGAGACCGCGGCGCGGCTGGCCCACCTGCTGGAGCGCAAATACGACCAGCGATCCACGTTCGACGAGATGGCCGCCTGGTTCGAGGCGATCGCCCGGCACACCGACACCGTTGTCTTCACTGCCTCCCGGGGCACCGGTCCGCCCATCGCGATGAGCATGTGGATCCACCACGAGGACCGCATGTATGGCTTCCACGCGGGCTTCGACTATGAGCAGTGCCAAGGTCTGCCGATGTATTCGCTGGCAGGATTCCATCTGCCGATCGAATACGGGTGTTCCCATCCCGGGATTCGCGCGCTCGAATACGGGTGCAGCTCCGATCAGGCCAAGCTGATCCGCGGCACCACGGGCATGGCCCAGGTGCTGTGCGTCAAACCGCTCACCGCGCTCGCCCAGCCCCTGCTCAATCACCGGTCAGGCGGAACGGTTTGGGTCGGGCTGCCCGAGTCGATCGACGGCGTCACGGGCGAGTAGGCGTGGGGCCGACGGGGCTGAATGGTCCCGCGGCGGGGTCGGGTCGATAGCCGCTGCGCCGTTCGATGAGCCACCAGCCGCCGCCTTCGCGGCCGAACCGGTAGGCGAGCTCGATGTTTCTGCGCGCGGACGCCTCGTCGGGGTAGCTGGTCCGGATCCTGTGCCCGCCGGGCTCGGACACGACCACCGTCCACACGCCGAGCCGGTTGCGCGCCGCGTAGACCCGCAGCCGCAGCCTCGTGCCCTCGTAACAGTTCCCGATCTCGCAAAGGTCCACGTCAGATCCCAACCACACGGCCGTTGATCTTATCGAACGCATGTTCGAGCGTGTCAAGGGGTGCGTGTTAGAGTCCGCGGGTGGCAGGCCCCGATGTCTTCGCGCCCGCGCGGCTCGGCCCGGTCATGCTGCGCAACAGGATCGTCAAGGCGGCCACGTTCGAGGGCGCGACGCCGGATGCCCTTGTCTCCGGACGCCTGATCGCCTTTCACCGCGCCGTCGCCGAGGGCGGGGTGGGTCTGTCGACCGTAGCCTACCTGGCGGTGAGCCCTGAAGGTCGTACCCACAAAGAGCAAATATATCTTCGCCCCCAAGCGTTACCAGGGCTGCAACGCCTGACCGACGCGGTTCATCAGGCGGGGGCGGCGATCGCGGCGCAGATCGGCCACGCCGGGCCGGTCGCCAACGGGCGTTCCAACGGTAGCCGGGCGATCGCGGCGTCGGCGATGCCCAGCCCGCTGAGCCTGCAGATGATCCGCGCGGCAACGGTTTCCGACCTGGCGCGGATCAGGCAAGCATATGCCGGCGGTGCCAGGCTCGCGATGGGTGCCGGCTTCGACGTGCTGGAAATTCATCTTGGGCATGGGTACCTGTTGAGCTCCTTCCTGAGCCCGAATCTGAACCGCCGCAACGACTCCTACGGCGGCCCGCTGCGCGCACGGGCGGCGTTTCCGCGTGATGTCGTGCGGGCGGTGCGCGAGGCGGTGGGCGGGTCGGTCGCGGTCACCGCCAAGGTGAGCATGGCCGAGGGTACCCGCAAAGGCTTTGCCATCAACGAAAGCATCGAGTTCGCGGGAATTCTGGAGGCCGACGGGCAGCTTGACGCGCTGCAACTGTCGGCCGGCAGTTCGCTGACCAACCCGATGTTCCTGTTCCGCGGGGACGTCCCGGTGCGCGAGTTCGCCGATGCCCTACCCCTGCCCGTGCGCTGGGGGATGCGCTTGTTCGGCGGGCGTTTCCTTCGGCAGTACCCCTTCGAGGAGGCATTCCTGCTGCCCATGGCGCGCCGCTTCCGAGCCGAGCTGGCGATGCCGCTGATCCTGCTCGGCGGGATCAACCGGCGCGCGACACTGGACCTCGCCATGGCCGAGGGGTTCGAGTTCGTGGCGATGGCCCGTGCGCTGCTGCGCGAGCCCGATCTCGTGAACCGCATGCGCACCGAATCGGCCGACGGCGTGTGTATCCACTGCAATCGGTGCATGCCGACCATCTACAGTGGCACGCGATGCGTCGAGCTCGCGCGGTAGATTGCCCGACGTGGACACGCGTGTGGAGGTCTGGCTGGTGCGCACCGACCTGCCCGTGCCCACTGTGTCCGAATTAGAGTCTGTTTTGGACGATGACGAGCGCGCTCGGGCCGACGCGCTGCGCTGGCCTGCGGACAAGCGCCGATACATCGTGGCGCACGGGGCGGTCCGGTGCATTTTGGCGGCCCGCCTTGGCGTGCACGCCAACGATATCCGCTGGCGCCGCGGCCCGCGCGGCAAGCCGGAAATCATGGGCGGCGGCCCGCATGTGAACCTGTCGCATTCGGGCGAGCTGGCCGCGCTGGCGATCTGCGAGGACCGGCCGGTCGGGATAGACGTGCAGGAGATTTCGCCGGGTTTCCGGCCGGACCGGATGGCCGAGCGCTACTTCCACGCCGACGAAGCCGCGCACGTGGCCGGATCGGTGGAGCGGTTCGTGCGGCTGTGGGTGCGCAAGGAGGCGTGCGTCAAGGCAGCCGGCCGGACGCTGTGGCCCGCGCTGTCGCTGCCCGTCCTCGACGATGTCGTGCCCGGCTCATTTCGCGTGACCGACATTCCGGTCGCGGACGGGTTTCGGGCCGCCGTGGCACTGGCCGGCGACCGTCCATACCGGACGGTGCTGCGGACGTGGACCGGTGTTACATTGCCGCCCGTGGACATCTCCAAGGCACGCCATTGAGCCGTTTTCTTTTTGTGGTACCGCCCGTGGCCGGCCATGCCCGGCCGGCCGCCGCGGTGTCCCAGGCGCTGCGCGAGCGCGGTGAGGAGGTGGCGTGGGCCGGGCCGAAGCAGTTCCTGGCCCCGCTGCTCGACCACGACGTGCCCATCTTCCCGACCGGCATGCGGCTCTACCGCGACCTGCGCGCCACGGACGGCACCGCTGTGCAGGCGTTCCTCACCGGATATGTAATGCCGTTGGCCCGCTTCGTGTTGCGGGCGGTCGACGACGCGGTGGAGGCGTTCGCGCCCGATGTCGTGGTCGCCGACCAGCACGCGATCGCCGGCGCGCTGGTCGCATACCGGCGTGGCCTGCCGTGGGCGAGCCTGCTGCCCGGGTCGCGTCAGCTGCCCGATCTGGCCAACGGGTCCCAGGAGGTGGCCGAGTGGATCGAAGGGCACCTGTCCAAGCTCGCGCCCGACGTGCCGCAGGAGCGCCTCCCGTGGCTGCTCTACTCGCCGCACCTGCGCCTCGCGTTCACCACGCTGGCCCTGACCGGCCCGCTGCCGCTGGACGACACGACCGTCCTGGTCGGACCGGTCCTCGGGGCGCGGCCCGATGACAGCCCGATGCCGATCGTGCCCGATCCGGCCCGCCGCACCGTGCTCGTGACCGTCGGCACGCTCAATGTGGACATTTCCGCCGACTTCTATCGGCGCGTGCTGGAGGCGCTCGCCCCGCTGGCCGATCGCGTCAGCGCGGTCGTCGTGGCCCCGCCCGACGTGCTGCCCGACCCGCCCGAGCACATCACGGTCGTCCCACACGTACCCATGCTGCGCCTCATGCCGCACGTCGACGCCGTCGTCTCGCATGGCGGCATGAACACCGTGGCCGAGGCGCTCGCGCACGGCGTGCCGCTCGTCGTCGCGCCGATCACGCTCGACCAGCCGACCACCGCGGCGCAGGTCGTCTCATGCGGAGCGGGCCTGCGGGCCGACTTCGATCGCGCCACCCCCGACCAGCTGCGGGCGGCGATCCTGGCCGTGCTCGACGTTCCCGCCTATCGGGAAGCGGCGGCCCGGGTGCGCGCTTCCTTCCGCGCGGCGGGCGGGGCCCCGGCCGCCGCCGAACATTTGCAACGCCTGGCCCATCGGGGTTGACCCGTTCGGCCGTTGATCGCGATAGCCAAATATCTAAGCTGATGGACGTGCTGCGTGAGCCCCTATACCGGACCGTCAGGCTCATCCGTCGTTTCGAGGAGCGGGCGATCGAGCTGGTCCGCACGGGCGTCATCGTGGGCGGCATCCACCCATATATCGGGCAGGAGGCCGTTGCCGCGGGCGTGTGCGCCGCCCTGCGCGACGACGACATCGTGCTGTCCAACCACCGCAACCACGGTCATGCCCTGGCCAAGGGAAGCGAGCCGCGCCGCGTGATGGCCGAGCTCGCGGGCCGGATCACCGGGATCGACAACGGCCGGGCCGGTTCACTGCACATCTCCGATTACGAGCGCGGGCTCTACGGCGCGACGATCACCGTCGGGCACGGCGCGGCCATCGCGACCGGCGCGGCCTGGGCGGCGTCGCGCGACGGCACCGACCGCGTGGTGGCGAGCTTCATCGGCGACGGGGCGATGAATCAGGGCGCGCTGCTGGAGACGATGAACCTCGCGAGCCTCTGGCGGGTACCACAGCTGATAATCGTGGAAAACAACCTGTATGCCACCACGCAGCCGGTCGGCGCCTCCACGGCGGGTTCCATCACCGGCCGGGCCGAGGCCTTCGGCATCCCGGGCCGGACCGTCGACGGCATGGATCCGGAGGCGGTGTTGGAGGCCACGACCGAGGCCGTGCAGAGGGCACGCTCGGGTGGCGGGCCCTCGCTGCTGGAGTTCATGACCTACCGCTTCGACGCGCACCACACCTTCGAATATCGGGTGCGCCTGCGTTACCGCACGCAGGAGGAGATAGACCACTGGCGCGAGCGGGATCCCGTGGTCGTGCAAGGCTCCCGCATCCCTGACGAGGCCCGCGAGCACATCGATCAGGAGATCGAGGACGTGCTCGCCGACGCGGTCCAGTTCGCGCAGGACAGCCCGAAGCCCGATCCCGCCGACGCACTCGAGTACCTTTATGCCACAGGGCTTCGGCCCCGCCCAGGGGTGGTGAGCTGATGCCCAAGCTGTCATATCTCAAGGCGCTCAACCGTGCGCTGGGCGAAGAGATGGAGCGCGACCCGTCGGTGTTCGTGCTCGGCGAGGACGTCAACCACGCGGTCACCAACGTCACCGCCGGGCTGCTCGACCGCTTCGGCCCCGACCGGATCGTCGAGACCCCGCTGTCCGAACAGGCCGTCACCAACGTGGCCACCGGTGCGGCGCTGTGGGGCAGGCGCCCGGTGGTCGAGTTCGCGATCCCGTTCCTGCTCCAGCTGGTCTTGGAGCAGGTCGTCAACCAGGCGCACAAGTTCTCGGTGATGAGCGGCGGACAGGCGCGCGTGCCGGTGACATATCTCGTCGCGAGCTCCGGCTGGCGTCCCGGCTGGGGCGGGCAGCACTCCGACCAGCCGCACGGGCTGTTCGTCCACAGCGGAGTCAAGACGGTCATGCCCACGACCCCGACCGACGCCTACGGCCTGCTGCTCACGGCGATCCGGGACGACGACCCGGTGGTGTTCATCGCTCCGCGCGTCGCGCTGGACGTCCGCGAGGACGTGGACTACGCCGATCTCGTGCCGGTGCCGCTCGGTTCGGCCCGCATCCACCGCACCGGGCACGACGTGACGGTTGTCGCGATCGGACACCACGTGCACGACGCGCTTGCCGTGGCCGAGGCCCTCGCCGACGAGGTGTCGGTGGAGGTGTTCGATCCCCGTTCGCTGTATCCGTTCGACTGGGCAGCGCTCGCGGAGTCCTTGTCGCGCACGGGCCGTCTCGTGGTCATCGACGACGCGAACCGCTCCTGCGGCCTGGCCGCCGAGATCCTGGCCACGGCGGCCGAGGAGATGCCGCTGACCGCGCCGCCGAAGCGGATCACGCGCCCGGACGGCGCGGTTGTCGGCTGCAACCCCGACCTCGATCTCGCCCTGCAGCCCAACCGCGACCAGCTCGCCACCGTGATCCGCCAGGTCATGAAGCGCTGAGCGTTTCCGGCCCGCACGTGAGTCAGGCCGTCGCCTCGACGTACAGGGTCTCGTCGTTGCGGATCATCAGGTCGAGCTGGGCAACGTCCGGCCGTGCGCCGTCGCGGAAGGCGCAGGCCCGCACCTCGCCGGGGTCGAAACCGGCGCGCGCCAACGCGTGCTTCAGCTCATCGAAGTCGAAGATCCAGCGGTGGCCATACAGATAGAAGATCTGATTGAGCATGAACGCCCCACGGGCCGGCATGGGTGGCGCGACGCCGCCGAGCGCCTTCTGCACGCGCCCGCGATGCTTGGCGAAGAAGGCGCCGCCGTTGACGTAGGCCTCCGCATACTTGCGCAGATCGGGTGTGGTCACGCGGAACAGGCCGCCCGGCGCGAGGATCCGGCGCACCTCGGCCAGCCAGCCCACGGCCGTCTTCATCGACACGTGCTCGATGAGATGCTCGGCGTAGACCCACTCCACGGACGCGTCCTCGAACGGCAGCGGCTCGCAGATGTCGAGCTCGATGAAGAAGCACTCGCCGTCGACCCGATAGATCCGGCCCCGCTCGGTGAGCGTGTCGCCGGCCTGCAGGCCCATCAGGTCCGTGCCGAGTCCCGTCGGATGCGACGTTTTGAACGCGGCGAACTCGATGCCGGTGATGCCGTGCGCGGCGAGGTCGTCGCGCCGGAACACCGGTCCCTCCGCGACCACCTCAAGCTTCTCGACGACGGTGCGGCCCTGCATGAACTCGTTGGTGAGCGCTTCGAGGCCGGCGGGATCCTCCCAGTCCCAATCATTGGTCATGCGGCGCACACTCTCCATCGGTCCGGCGACATTGGCGGGAGATTAGCAACGCCACGGTGATCCCACAACGGTAGTTTGACGCATGGACAAACATACGAGCGATTGATTGCTTTATTCAAAAATCTCGGCGTATGGTGACGCGACCGCTGACCTCGACGACAAAGTGGACGCACGTTTGACATGCGATTCGTGATTTCCGAACGGGTTCCCGTCCCGTTCGAGGGCGTGGGCAGCGGGGTCGGCGAGCTGTCCTGGACGCAGCAGGCCATGTGGGCGGACATGAAGCGGGCCGGGATCTCGCTGGCGATGACCGCCGTCAGGGAGCTCGCCCCCGGGGCGACCGCCGCCGAGTTCGCCGACGAATACCGCTTCTATCTGAGCCGTTACGAGTCCATGCGCACGCTGCTGCGGTTCGAGCCGGACGGGCGCGTCCTGCAGGTCGTGCACGGCTCCGGTACCGCGGAAATAAAAATCATCGAAGCCGGTGACCGCGACCCGGCGGAACTGGCCGTGGAGCTGGCCGACAATTACGGATTCATGCGCTTCGACTACGAGCGTGACTGGCCCATGCAGCTGATGCTCGTGCGGCGCGACGGGGTGCTGACCCACGCCGTGATAGCCGTCGCCCATCACATGGCCGACTTCAACGCCGCGATGGCCATGCTGGACGACCTGCGCTCGCGCGACCCGGTCACCGGCGAGCCACCGCGGCCGCCCGGCATCCAGCCGCTGGCGCAGGCGCGACTGCAGCAGACTCCGGCGGCGCGCCGGCAGAACGAGGCCGCCCTGCGCTATTGGGAGAAGCAGCTGCGGGCGATCCCACCGACGATGTTTCCGGTCAGGCGCGCACCGGACGGCCTCTGGTACGCCGAATATCTCTCGCCCACGATGTACCGCGCCGCGCACGCCATTGCGGCTCGCCTCCGCGTGAACACCGGCCCGGTGCTATACGCCGCGATGGCCACGGCACTGTCCCACATCGTCGGCGTCAACCCGGTCGCCACGATGATCACGGTGAACAACCGGTTCCGCCCGGGTCTGGCCGACGCCGCCGGGCACATGGTCCAGCATGGACTGTGCACATTGGACATAGATGCGGCCGGCTTCGACGAGCTGGTGCGCACGGCAAGGCGCCGCCTGATGGTCGCGCAGAAATACGGCTATTACGTCCAGGCCGATGTCGACGCGCTCGTCGAGCGCGTCGGCCGGGAGCGCGGCGTACAGTTCGACCTGTACTGCCTGTACAACGACCGGCGGCCGGAGGAGGGCTCACCGGACGCGTCGCCCGCCGGGCCGTCCACGTTGACCTGGCGGAAGGTCGAGCACCTGCACTTCCGGATGATCTTCCACGTCAACGACAACGTCGACCGCGCGCTGAGCCTCCAGGTGCAGTTCGACACCGCCTGCATCGGCCGGGCCGACGTGGTGGCGCTGTTCGAGCACATGGAAAAGCTGTTGGTGGCGGCCTCTTCGCCGGGAACGGAGCGCTGACATGGACCTGGTCTTGGCCGAACGGGTCCCGGTCCCGTTCGAGGGCGACGACGGCGGCACCGGCGAGCTGAGCTGGGGGCAGCAGTCCGTCTGGCAGGAGATGGAAGAATCCGGCGTGTCGCTGGCGATGACCGCCGTCCGGGAGCTGCCGCCCGGCGCAGAGGTCAAGGAGTTCGTCACCGAGTTCGCTTTCTATCTCAGCCGGTACCAAGCGATGCGCACGCTGCTGCGGTTCGAGCCGGACGGGCGGGTGCTGCAGGTCGTCGAGCGCGCGGGGAGCGCCGAGATCGAGGTCTACGACGCCGCGGGCCACGACCCGGCCGACATCGCGGCGCAGGTCGGCGAGCACTACATGGCGAAGGTCTTCGACTACGCACACGAGTGGCCGATGCGCTGGGCCCTGGTGCGGCATGACGGGGTGCTCACGCACGCGGTCGTGGCGCTCGCCCACCACGTGGCCGACCCGACGAGCGCGATGGCCATGATCGAAGACCTGCGCGACCGCGACCCGGTGACGGGCGAACCCCCGCGCCCGCCCGGCATCCAGCCGCTGGAACAGGCGCGGCGGCAACAGGAGCCGCCGGCGCGCCGGCAAAACGACGCCGCGCTGCGCTACTGGGAGGAGCAGCTGCGCGTCATCCCGCCGAGCATGTTTGCCGCCGAGGATCCCGGCCGGCGCTATCCGGGACGCTTCTGGCAGGTCGATTTTTCTTCTCCCGCCCTGTACCTTGCCCTGCGCGCCGTGGCCGCCCGGCTCGGCGTGACCACGGGCGCCGTCCTGTTCGCCGCGTTCTCCGGCGCGCTGTCCCGGGTGATCGGCCTCGACCCGGTCGCGCTGACCGTCACGGTGAACACCCGGTTCCGTCCCGGGCTGTCCGGCGCGGCCGGGCCGATGACCCAGCTCGGCCTGTGCACGCTGCAGGTCGGCGAGCTCGGTTTCGACGAACTGGTGCGCGCGGCGCGCCGCCGCCTGCTGGTGGCGCGGAAGCACTCGTACTACTCGCCCTTGGAGTGCGAGCGGGTGATCGAGCGGGTCGGCCGGGAGCGGGGGGTCGCGTTCGATCTGCGCTGCATGTTCAACGACCGGCGGGTCGAGGAGGGTCCAATCCAGACGATTGCCGGCGAGGCCGAGATGCGCGCCGCGCTCGCGGCCACGAAGGCCGACTGGAAGGAGGTCGAGGGCCTGCACCAGGTGCTGATGATCCACGTCAACGACCATCCCGCCGCGCTGGAGGCGCTGGTCCAGGTGGACACGGCCTACGCCGCACGCGCCGACATCGCGGAGGTGCTGCGGCGCATGGAGTCGATGGTGCTCGACGCGGCCGTGCGGCGGGCAGTCCGATGATCGCGCTGGAGGGGGTGGCCACATACCTGCCCGAGCACCAGGTGCCGATCGACGATGTCGGGCAACAGCTTGGGCTGTCGGCCATGCAGGTCAAGGTGTTCAAGCGGTTCCATGGCCTGGCCGAGATCCGCCGTGATCCGGAGAGCACGCTGCTCGATCTGCTGCTGGCGTCCGCGACGCGCCTGGAGGCGCTGCGCGGCCGGGAGCATCAGGTCAAATACGTGATCTATGCGCGGGCCATCCCGGTCGGCGTGCCGTTTCCGGCCAACCCGCTGCACGAGCTGTGCCACAAGCTGGGCCTGGACCGGGCGGTCGGGTTCACCGTGACCCAGCAGGCGTGCGCGTCCGGGCTGCAGGCCCTCGACGTGGCGGACAAGCTGCTGTCCGGCGACCCGGACCCGGACGCGCTGGCGCTGCTGGTGGCGGGGGAGAAGACGTTCACCGCCGAATCGCAGTGGCTGCCCGAGACGTCGATTTTCGGCGAGGGCAGCGCGGCCTGCCTGATCTCGCGCGGCGGGTCGCGCGATCGGTTGCTGTCCTACGCGGCCAGGCAGCGCGGCGAGCTCGACGGTGAGCACGCCGACGTGGCCGCGGAGTTCCAGCGGGGGTACCACAACAGCATCGCCGAGATCATCCTGGCGGCGGTCGAGCGGGCCGGGCTGGTGCTCGACGACATCGGCCTCATCCTGCCGCACAACGTGAATCACGTGTCGTGGCAACGGGTGTGCCGGCGGATCGGCTTCCCGCAGGCGCAGGTGGTGCTGGGCAACGTCGCCCGTTACGGGCACGTGTTCTGCGCCGACGCGTTCATCAACTACGAGACCGCGCGAGACCGGCTGCGGCCGGGGGACCGCTACGTCATCGCCGCGGCCGGTGCGGGCCGCGGCGCGACCTACTCGGCGATGGTCTTCGAACACTAGGAGAGGGTGGCCATGACCACGAATATCGACACGGAACTGCGCGAGCGGGTCGCCGGGCGCGTCTGCGCGCTGCTGCCCAGGTTCGTCCGCGACGAGCTGACCGACGTTTCGGAGCAGACCCGGCTCATCGAGCTGGGCCTCACCTCGGCGTCCACATTGGAGCTCCTGCTGACCATCGAGGACGAGCTCGAGATCCAGATCGATGTGGAGGAGTTCGACGAGCAGCACGTGGAAACGGTCGGCACGCTCGCCGACTACGTGGCCGGCCATGCCGTCAGGTTCTGATGCCCTGCACCTGATCCGGGTGCGGCGGCGGCTCTTCGGCACCCCGGCGCAGCTGCCGCCGGCCCACCGTGCCGCGCTCGGCGTCTTTATCACCGATCTGGTACGTCCATACGGCCTCGCGCTGCGCGAGCAGGAGGTCCACAATGGGCACTCCTACGGCGAGATGGCCGCCGAGCTGATCGCGGAGACGGTGGGCGCGCACGAGCCGGTGGACCTGCTCGTGCTGGCGTTCGCCATCCCGGACCTGTGGCCGGGCCGGGCCACCGCGACCTATCTGAGCCACGTGTGCCCGGGGGAGCCGCTGGCGTTCGCGGTCTGCGATCAGGGCACGGCCGCCGCGTTCACCGGCCTGCGGCTGGCCCGCGAATACCTGCGCGGCGATGGGTTCGAGCGGGCGCTGGTGTTGATCGTCGAACAGGCCGTGCTGCCGTACGAGCCCGCCGCGCCGGTCACCCTACCGCAACGGCATGCGGGGGTCGCGCTCCTATGTGGACGCTCAGGCGGGTTGCGGTTGGAAGCGCTGGAGCAACACCCCGACGTCACGGCCGAGCGAGCGATCGAGATGCTGGGCGACACCCGAGACACGGGCACGGGCGCCTGGTGGGAGCTCGACCCCTCCTCGCCCGGTGGGGAGGTGCTCGTCGCCGATTACGACCCGCTGCTGCGCTATCTGTGCCTGGCCCGCTTCACGTCAGCGGATGTTGCGGGAATATAGGCGCACCGACAGCAGGACCGTCACGACCGCGAGGACCGACACGATCAGCGTGCCCTGCCACACCACCGGGTCGGTCAGCGAGCCCCAGAAGAGCGCCCGCACGCTGTTGGTCGCCCACGAGAACGGGTTGGCCAGGGCCAGCTTCTGGATCCACACCGGCGCGATCGCCAGCGGTAGCAGCACCCCGGCCAGCAGCGCGATCGGCTGGCCGATCGAGTTGAGCAGGGAGCCGAGCGCGTTCTCGTTTTTTATCGTGAGTGCGATGTCGTACGAGATGGCCGCGGCCATGAGCCCGATGATGGTCAGCAGCGCATACGCCACGAGCAGGTTGGGCAGCGGCACGGTGAGCCCGAACGGGACCGACAGGATCGTGATCAGTGCACATTGGATGAGCATCGCCGTCACGTCCCGCGCGGCCCGGCCGAGCAGGAGGGCCGAGCGGCTGATCGGGGTCACCCGGGCCCGCTCCAGGATGCCCATGCGCAACTCGGCCACGAGCCCGAAGCCGGCAAACAGCCCGGTGTAGAAGCACATGACCACGAGCAGACCGGGCACGTAGATGTTGTAGGCGTCCTGGATGGTGCTGGCGCCCATCGGTAACAGAGCCTTTTGAAGGAACGGTGCGAACAGGAACAGGTAGGTTACCGGCTGGGCGAGCGCGAAGAAGAGCCAGATCGGCGACCGCCACATCAGCAGCAGCTGCCGCTGGTAAAGCAGCCAGGTGTCGCGCAACAGCTTCACGGATTCTCCTTTTAGGACTCTCGTAGCGAGCGGCCGGTCTTGGTGAGGAACACGTCGTCGAGGCTCGGCCGGTGCAGCGCAATGGTGGAAAGCGTGATGCCGTTGTCGTTCAGCTCCCGCATCACGTGCGGGATCGCGGTCTCGCCGGCGTCCACATAGAGGCGCAGGCCGGTCTCGCCGACGCTTTCCAGCTTGAGCACATACCGCTTGTCCTTGAGCACCTCCTCGGCCCGCGTGGTCGGCTCGTCGAGTCCGATCATCACCACGTCGCCGGAGATGTCCCGCTTGAGCTCCTCGGGCGTGCCCTCGGCGACGATCCGCCCGTAGTCGATGATCGCGATCCGGTCACACAGGGCGTCGGCCTCGTCCAGGTAGTGCGTGGTGAGGAAGACGGTCATGCCCTCGGAGCGCAGGCGGCGTACCTCTTCCCACATGTGGGCGCGGCTCTGCGGGTCGAGCCCGGCGGTGGGTTCGTCCAGGAACAGGACCTTCGGTCGGTGGATCACGCCGAGCGCGATGTCCAGGCGGCGCCGTTGCCCGCCGGAATACGTTTTGCACCAACGGTCGCCGTACTCGTCGAGCTGGAAGGCCTGGAGCGCGGCGTGCGTCCGCTGCTGCGCCTCGGCCTTGCTCAGGCCGTGCATGCGACCCTGCAGCACGAGCTCCTCGCGGGCGCTCACCTCGTCCCAGGTGCCGCCGCCCTGGGCCACGTATCCGATCACGGCGCGCACGCCCGCTGGGTTGGCGCGCAGGTCGACGCCCGCGATGTGGGCCTGTCCGCCGTCGGGATCGAGCAGGGTGGCCAGCATGCGAAGCGTGGTGGTCTTTCCGGCGCCGTTCGGCCCCAGGAACCCGAAGATCTCGCCCTCGGTGACGGACAGGTCCACCCCGCGCACGGCGTCGACGGTCGTGGTCTGCCGGCGACGCTTGGTGCGATAGGACTTGCGCAGCTGATTCGCCTGTATCATTTCCAGCTCCTGTCGCCCGCGTAACGGCCCGCCGTAACCGCGCGGACGTCAGCGTAGGGAACAGGGCTCCCATCCACAATGAACGATATGCATATTCAAACGGAAGCCCGACTGCGCCATGGACGATCGACCGGAAAAGACGGGCTGACCGGCGTGGTAGCGCTCCCAAGCCTTGTCGTGTAGCGTTCGGATCGCCGGGAGTAGATCTTTTTGGGGCCAGCGGAGGGGCGCATCGCATGACCACGACTCAGGAGATTCGCGAGTTCGTCCTCGAAGCGCTCATCGAGATGAAATACGACGTCACCGGCATCGACGACGACACCAGCCTGGGCACGGCAGGGGCCGACCTCGAGTCGCTCGCGCTCGCCGAGCTGACCGTGCGGGTCGAGGAGCGATACGGCGTGCGGTTCGAGGACGAAGAGACCGAGAAGCTCGCGACCGCGACCGTCGGTGAGCTCTGCGCGGCCGTCGCGGCCCGGGTCGAGGCGGGGGTCTCCAGCGCCTGATGGCGTGGGTTTCTCCTAATGCAATCGTATGCAGGCATTGGATGCTAATCTTGCGTCAATGTCCGACCACGACACACCCAGCCGGCCCGTGCCGACCATGCGCGACATCGCGGCCGCCGCGGCCGTGTCGCAGAGCACGGTTTCCCGGGTGCTCAGCGGGGTGCCGACGGCCGTGCCGATCGCGCCGCAGACCCGGCAGCGGGTGTTGCAGACGGCTCGCGAGCTGGGCTACCGGCCCAATCCGCTGGCCCGCGGGCTGCGCGGGGCCGCGACCAACCTGATCGGCGCGGTGGTGCGCGACTTCAGCGACCCGTTCTTCGCCGGGGCCATCGAGGCGCTCGTGGTCGAATCCATGGGGCATGGCTACAACGTGGTCCTCGGCCACGCGCCCGGCCGGACCGGCAAGGGCGCGGTCTCGCTGACCACCGTGCTGGAGACCCGGCACACCGACGCCGTCGTGCTGCTGGGCGCCATGCAGGAGCACCCGAAGCTGCTGACCGAGCTGCGCAGCTCCGTCGTGCCGGTGGTGGCGCTGTGGCCGGGCATCGGGCCGCACGACTTCCCGACCGTCGACGCCGACGACCGGGCCGGCATCCGCGCCGGGCTGAGCCACCTGGAATCGTTGGGACATAGGCGGATTGCCTTCGTCAATGCCGAACTTCCAGGCAATTATCGGGTACGGGTGGAGGCCTACGCCGATTTCATGCGGGAGCGCTTCGGCGCGGTGCCGCCCGGCTATGTCGAGCAGTGCCCCAACACGCTCGCGGGCGGTGACGCCGCGCTGCGCCGCCTGCTCGCGCATCCCGAGCCGCCGACGGCAGTCGCGACGTCGACCGACCTCGTGGCGGTCGGCGTCCTGCACGCCGCGCACAGCCTCGGCGCGACCGTGCCGGATCGCCTGTCCGTGGTGGGATTCGACGACATCCTCATCGCCGCGCACACCGTGCCCGCGCTCACCACGCTGCGCATGCCGATCGCGGAGATCGTGGGCCACGCCGTGGCGCAGGCGGTCGGCCTGACCCGTGAGCCGGCCGGATCGCCCCGCCGGACGGGGCACAAGGTGTTCGCACCGGCACTGGTCGTCCGCGACTCAACCGCCCCGTTGATGGCGACAACACCGGGGGTATGAATCCCCGCGCGCGTACGACACGGCTCGTACGCCACTCGCGACTCTCGCACGACGACACAGGAGCACGTCGATACATACGCTTCCGCTGTATTCGTTACGCGTTCGAAGGGATCGACGATGTCCATCCAACACGTGCTTGCCCACGTCTCGGCTCAGCCGGACGAGGTCACTGCCTACACCATGGGCCCCGGGCGAATCGCGGCCATCGTGGCCGGTTTGCTGGCGCTGGCCGGCGTGATCGTCGGTGGGCTGGCTCTGCTCCGCTCGACCGGTGACAGCCGGAGACGCCGCGCCGTCACGGCCCAATTGCTGGGCGCGATCGGCATTGTCGTCGGCGCGATCGTGGTGGCCACGGCCGACGGTGGTCTCGGCACCGGCAACGGACTGGGCGGGGATGTCGTGGCCGGCGTGGTCGGGCTGATCGGCGTGGTCCTCGGCCGGCTGGCGCTTGGCCGCTCCCGCCGCGCCGGCTGACCCGGCATGGTGCCGGGTCAGCGCGCCTACTTCGTCTCGCCGGCCTCTTGCAGGTGCGCGGTGGCGTGGGCGTGATGCGCGTGCGGCATCATGTATTCCTCGGGGCGCAGCAGCATGACGCCGGCCATCGCGGGAAGCATGAGCATGTGCCCGATGCCCGACAGCGCACCCTCGTCGATCAGACCGGCCCACAGCAACGGGAACAGCGCGATAAACGGCAGATACATCGCAGCGGCCATCTCGGCGATGGGGCGCCAGCCGTGTCGCCGGATCACCATCCACACCGTCATGCCGATCGTCATGGCCGTCGCCATGACAAGGGTGTGCACGTCGGGACGGGCGTAGACCGCCTGGGCTCCAAGGGATTTGAACAGCATGCCGCCCAGGGGAGTCAGCGCCATCCCGACCATCATCGCGATGACCATCTGCACGTAGTGCCACCAGAATCGGCCCCACGACCCTCCTGCGGCGAGCGCCCGCGACACCCGTTTCATTCCATGCTCCTCTCGTCTTCGCGTCCCGTGCACCATACCACCCGGGGGTATATGGCACCACCGGGTGGCATGGCGCGCGTCGATCGGGCCACTCACAATGAAGACCGTGACTATTGTCGCCCTTACGTTTGTCAATCTTGAGCTGGCCGAGCTTGTCGTCGCCGTCATCGGTGTCGCGCTCGCGGGCTTGACGGCCTGGCCGACGGTGCACCGGTGGCTCAAGCGGCGGTCAGCGCCCGCCACTACCGCAGTCGTGTCTCTTGTCGCGCCGACCGGCGAGGCGCGCACGGTGCTGCGCGGACGGGCCGCGGAAATGTCGTTGCTGCGCAAGGCGGTTCGGCGGCCGGGCGGGCGGTTCGTGGTGCTTGCCGGACTCGGCGGCGTGGGCAAGTCGGCGATTGCCTCGAAGCTGTGTGAGTGGAGGATGCAGGCCACGTTGCGCTCCGTCTGGTGGGTTTCGGCGCGCACGCCCGAGACGTTCACCGAGGGCCTGGTCGCGGTCGCCGAAAAGCTTGGCGGAACGTCTGCCGACTCGGCTGGCATCCGCGCCGGTACCGGTCACGCCCAGGACAGATTCTGGCGATTGCTCAGCCGAGCCCGCCGAGGCTGGTTGCTGGTGTTCGACGACGCTGACGACGTTGGCGTCTTGGGCCCGCTCAACGGGTCCGGCTGGGTGCGGCCGAGCCGTCGCGGACTCGTGCTGCTCACCAGCCGCGTGGGCAGCCATCGGGTTTGGGGCGACGCCGCGGTCGTCATCGACGTGAGCCCGCTGGGCGAGGCCAACGCGGCTCGCATGCTGCTCGACCTGGCCCCTGCCGGTGGCACCGAACACGAAGCCCGGAGCCTGGCCCGCCGCCTGGCCGGCTTGCCGCTCGCGCTCAACATGGCGGGACGCGGTCTCGGTTGGGAGTTTGCGCGCTGGAGCTCGTTTCGCGCCTATGTGGATGAGCTCAATGCGGACGGCATCGGTGAGGTGGCCGAGCCGGACGACGGCATGGGCACCGCGAGCGATCCGCGTCGCACGGTGATGTCCACCTACGAGCTTTCCCTGGACAGCCTCGCCGGCAAGGGCATCTCCCAGGCCAGACCCCTGCTGCGGCTGCTGTCATGCTTCGCGTCCACGGTGGCGATTCCCGTGAGCGTGTTGGAGCACGGGTCCGAATACGACAAGCCGCAGCTCATTGCCGGCCTGCGCGGTTTGGCCCGGCTCAGTCTCGTCACCGAGCTCAATTGGCCGATCGGTGGCGTGCCCGTCAAGGCCGTGTCGCTGCACCCGCTCGTGGCCGAGACCAACCGCATCCACCTTCAACTGGAAGGCGTCGCCTCGTGCCGGGCGACCCATCGGCTCGCCGTCGAGCTGATGTCGGCTGCCGTGGAACCGGTGCGCTTCGATGACAACGCGAGGTGGCCGATCGGGCATGCCCTCATCCCGCACGCGCGGCAGATGCTCGAAAGCACCGTGCCCCATCTCGACGAGGCCGATCTGGCGCGATTGCTCAACGCGGTGGGGCGTCTGGTCGCGGTGGCAGTGTGGAGCGGGTCCGAACGCGACGGTGAACGGCTCGCCGTGGACGCGCTCAACCGGGTCGGCCCACTGCGCAACGACCACCCCGGGTATCCCGCTTGCCTGCGGCTGCGCACCGAGCTTGCCTGGGCCACGGGCCGCCACGGGAACTGGCACGCCGCCCACGACGCGCTCGGCTCGGTGCTCGACGCGTGGTCAGCGGTGCCGGACGCCCCGGAGGAAAGCGTGCTTGACGTGCGGCACAAACTCGCATGGGCGACAGGCAAGACGGGCGACTGGGAATCGGCATACCAGGAGCTCACAGCGGTCCGTGGGCTTCGTGCGCGGATGCTCGGCGACGACCATCCCGACACGCTGCACACCCGTTGCTGCCTTTCCTGGGCGGCGTGGCGGATCTCGCACACGGGGGAGGCCGAAGCCGGGTACTTATCCGTTATCGAGGCTCGGCGGCGGGTGCTGGGCGACGATCACATCGAGACGCTCGACGCGCGGCACTCTTTGGGCGAAGGCTATGTGCTGGAGGGCCGCCACGCGGAGGCCGAAGCGGTACTGCGGGAAGTCATCTCCGATTACGACCGCGTCCTCGGGCCGCAGCACCCGGAGACCCTTGAGGTCAGGCCGCGTTATTGGCTCGGCCAAGCCCTGCGCCGGCAGGGGCGGCATCTTGAGGCCGATACGGTTCTCTCGGATCTGTTGGCCAGGCAGACGGAGGCGCTCGGACGCGATCACCCGGCGACCGTCGCCACGCGAACTAGCCGGTTGTGGGAGGAGGGCCACGACTGACCATTGTTTGACATGTGTCTCTGCGCTCGATGAGACTGGTGGGCGTGCGGTTGGTGAGAGCGGCGGCGGTGGCCGTGGGAGTGCTGCTCGCGGTGATGCCCGCGATGCCCGTGGCGGCAAAGGGTTCTGCGGCGCTGGGTGCGGTCATCCACAGTGGACCGTTGCCGCAGGAGCTGCGGTTGGCGGGTGCGGGCAAGGCGTGGAAGGTGTGGTATGTCTCCACATCCTGGCGTGGCGGGCAGACCGTGGTCACCGGGACGCTCACGCTGCCGGCGGGCAGGGCTCCGGCGGGCGGTTGGCCGGTGGTCAGTTTCGGGCACGGCTTCGGCGGTGTGGCCGACGCCTGCGCACAATCGCGCACCGGCCCGAGCCCGTGGGAGCGGTCGCTACAGGAGCGCTTTATCGCGGCGGGCTATGCCGTGGCGGTCGCCGATTTCGAGGGGATCGGCACGCCCGCGCCCAGTCCGGGCGTCGCGGGCAATGCCGAGGCATACAACATGACCGACATTGTCCGCGCGGCACGGCGAATCGCACCCGTGGCCCGCCGATGGGTTGCCGTCGGCTATTCGCTCGGCGGGCATGCCGCCCTGTTCACGAGCGCACTGACCGCCGCCTATGCGCCGCGGCTCGACCACGCCGGGACCATCGCGCTGGCACCGGTCACGCAGTGGGCGGCGCTCATCGCCTTTGGCCGCGATCCGGCCGCGCCGGCGCAGCCCACGACGTTCTACTCGGCGTACACATTGGAGCTCACCAGCGGTGGCGCCTACCGCGCGGCGGACTGGTTCACGCCGGCCGGGCTCGCGTTTGTGCGCCAGGCGGGCACGCTGTGCATCGACGAGCTTGCCGAACGCGCCGCCGGGCTCACCAACGCGGACGTGTTCACCGATCCGGCTGCGGCCGCCGACGAGCTGACCCGTCGGCTCGCCCCGCAGGAGATCCCGATCGCGGCCTATCCCGAGCCGGTGCGGGTCGCGCATGGCACGGCCGACACGCTGCCAGCCGTGCTCAGCGAGATTACGGCGGGGCAGCTGGCCGCCGCCGGGACCGAGGTGAGCTACACGCCGGTGCCCGGGGCCGACCATTTCACGCTGCTGCCCACGGTGGCCCCCGATGTCGTGCACTGGGCCGAAGCGCTGCTATCCGACCGGTGACCGGCCTGGCTTCGGCTTCCAGCCTGCGGGCGGGTCCTCGCCGGTGCGCCCGTCGACGGCCTCGCGCAGCAGGTCGGCGTGGCCGGTGTGCCTGCCGTACTCCTCGATGAGGTCGCACAGCAGCCGTCGCAGGCTCGCGTGCCGCCCGTCGGGCCAAGCGATGTGGACGGGCTGGTCGAGCCCGCCGGAGTCCAGCGCGGCGGCGAGCCGGGCGCGAGACCGGTCCACGGCACCGTCCCACAGCTCGTAAAGCAGCTCGGGCGGGTCTTCGGCGGCCGAGCCGAACTCCCAATCGTTGCTGCCGTCCCAGCCGAGGGCCTCCCACGGCGCGCCGATCGGCTTGCCGCCAAGCTTGGCAGTGAACGTGTAATCCTCAACGACGGCAAGGTGTTTGAGCAATCCGCCGAGTGTCAGCGTGGAGGAGGCGATCCGGGCACGCAGCCCGGCCGCGTCGAGGTCGTCGACCTTGTACCGAAATGTGGCGCGCAGCCGGTCGAGCGAGCCGGTGAGGTGTTCGGCCTCGGTGCCGGCCAGCGGCGGCTCCCATGGGGTGTCACTGTCGTTCATACCAGTGATCGTGGCACCCAATCCCGACACCCACTGTCGTATTCACAAGATGGCCGCGCCCAGGATGCCGCTGCGGTCGTAGGGGCCGTGCAGGCGCGAATCGACGCTGTACGCCGGGTTGTCGCCGAGCAACAGCAGGCACTGGCGCACTATCGGGAGCAGGCCAGCGACGCGGGCATCGGGCCGGCGCGGGGCAACCTCGCACTGATCAACCACGGGCTCGGCGGGCTGCGCGACGCTCACGCGTGCGCCCGGCAATCCCTTGCGGTGGAACGCAAGGCGGCCCGGAAGTACGGCCAGGCGGTGAACCTGTGCAACCTCACGCTGATCCTGAGCGACCTGGGCGAGCATCGCGCGGGGCCGCGCTGCACGATGCCCGCCGGGCCGCACGCATTGCCCGCGACGGCGGCTTTTAGCTGATCGAGGCGATCGCACGGGCCGGGCTGGCTGCCGTCCACCTGTCGCGGGGCGCACTGGACCCCGCGCGGGACGAGGCCGCGCAGGCAATGGACTTCCTGCGCGAGACCGGTGCGCGGCAAGAGGAGGGGCGTGCACTGCTCACGCTCGGCCGCATCCTGCACGCGGCGGGTGACGTGACCGGGGCGCGGTGTCACTGGCTCGAAGCGGCACGGCTGTTGCGGGAGTGCGGTGGCTTCGACGCCGAAATCGCCGTGCGCCTGCTCGGTTCGCCGCGTGCGACCGCTTTGGTATAGCTCGTTGCATGCATAAGCCCGGCGCTGATGCATGCAATTAAGCTAAGGTTCCCAACGGTTTTCAACGGTGGGAAATGTAGAAAGAAGTGAGATTGCCTTCGCGCCAACGGATTTGCGCGTCCCGGGTGTTGTCCGCATCGCGAACTGTTGCCATTCTGATGGCACGGCGCGAAGGGACTCACATGCAGGCACTCCTGGTGACCGGGCCGGGACGGTATGGGCTCGCCCAGCTGCCCGAGCCGGAACCTGGTCCGGGGGAGGTACTGGTCGCTCCGACCAGTGTCGGCATCTGCGGGTCGGATCTGGAGCTGCTGACCGGGCAGCGACCCGACGAGTATGTGCGTTATCCGGTCGTGCCCGGACACGAGTGGGTCGGGGTGGTCGTGCGGTGCGGCGTCGGCGTGACCGGGCTCTCGGCCGGGACTCCGGTGGTGGCCGAGGGCGTGCGGTCGTGCGGGGTGTGCCGCAGGTGCGCCGAGGGCCGGGTCAACCTGTGCGCGGGGGCCTATGCGGAGACCGGGTTCACCCATCCGGGCGCGCTCGCCGAACGCCTTGTCGTTCCCGAGGTTTTGGTGCATCCCCTGCCCGCCGGGCGATCGGTCGAGACCGCTGCGCTCATCGAACCGGCGGCGTGCGTGGCGACGGGATTACTCGAAGTGGGCATGCCCGCCGCGGGCGCGAAGATCGCGGTGGTGGGCGACGGGCCGCTCGGGCTGCTCGCGCTGGCGCTGCTGGACCTGAGCCGACCCGTGCGGTTGGCGCTCATCGGGTCGCACAAGCAGCGGCAGGCGTACGGGATGAAGTTGGGCGCGACCGAGACGTGGCTGCGCAACCAGGTGCCGCGCACCTGCGACGGCGGGTTCGACCTGGTGGTGGAGGCGACCAACTCGCCCGAGGGCGCGGCATCGGCGCTCATGCTCGCCCGCCGGGCCGGAACCGTTCTGCTGCTTGGCATTTCGGGCAGCGGCCGGGCCACCATCGACCCCGATATCATCACCCTGCGGCACCTGCGCGTGCAGGGCGTGTTCGCGGCCTCGCGGCCGGCGTGGCAGTGGCTGGTGTCGCTGTACACCGAGGGACTGTTCGACCCGGGCGCGCTCATCACGCACCGGTTCAAGCTTGAGGAGTTCGAGGAGGCGGTGGACCTGCTCGCCGATCCAGACTCCGCCGGGGCACTCAAGGTCGTCATCGCACCGAACTGAACCTGCCGGGTGCCGCATGGAGACTTCTCAGCCACCTGCGCCGTCGGGTCGGCAGCAGTCAAGTCACCATCTGACAGTCGAAAGCCCGCCGGAATGTCAAGCCGAACGGCCTGTGGCGGGAAGCCCAGGGCCTCAATCGTCGTATGTTGATCTGTCTGGCGATTCGCTTCCGCCACAAGCCATCTTCTCGGTCGTGAGTGCTTGCCGGCCTCGCGCACCTTTCCGGAGGCGCTCGACACCTCCAGCACCCTGAGCCTTGACTTCAGCCAGACGAGGCTGAGTGACAAGGACGCCTTCAAAGAGCTGGCGGCACTGAGTGATCGCTGGAAGCTGGGACTCGTCAAAGTGCTCCCAGAACTGAGCGGCGACCAAAACCGGCAGGTCTTCGTGCCGCTCGGGTCGTCACGGAACTTGCCTGACCCGGTGCGCTGGTACGGCGATCAAGCCGAGGGCCGGGTCGCACACTCCGGATCTCTCGAGCAGTCCTTTGCCACCGGCACCTATTTGGTGACGGGAGACCCGACCCACCTCGATGAGTTCCAAGGACGCTGACCGCGCAAGGGATACGGGTGCGGCGCGAGGACGACTCGCTGCTGCAGGGGCTCGGCCTTGTCGTCAGCCAAGGCGCCTTCCGCACCACACTGATGGCAAGCGCCGTGCTGATGGTGTCGCTCGCCCTGTACTGGCTGATGGTCAAGGCGAGGGGTGGTGCGCTTCGCGTCCTGGGCGGCGTGCCCGTCTGGCGGATCCAGTTTGAGGATCTCGGAAAGTTCTTGCCGGCGATGCTCATTGGCGCGGTCCCGGTCACCGCGGTGGCGCTTTCCTATGTGGCACTGACTCGTGGTGCACCATACGTGCCCTACTCCGCGCAGACGTTGTTCTGGCTAGTGTTCATCGTCATCGCGATCACGATGAGCGTTGCCATCGCGATGTCTCTGACGTCTTGGCCGAGCGCCGCCGTGCTGGCGCTCGCCGTCCAGCCGTGCAGAGCTTGCACAAAGCGTCGACCATCCTCAAGGCGGCCACGTTCGTCTTCCTGATCTTCCGTAGGGCCGGTGTGGATCGCCTACACCGATGCCAAGTCGGTGGCGGCTCAGCAGGCGCAGTGGAAAACTCTGGCAGACCAGGTGGTCCTGCGCCATCCCGCGGCCATCGGAGAAGCCGGATTCCAAGCTCTGATGAAGGACGTCGGTGGTGTCGTCCGCAGCACGGAGGAGCGAAGCGACGTAGCGATGAGCTACGCGCTCACTCCGGCGCACGTTCGGGGCGCGGACTTCGGGCGGTTCGACGCCTTGGCGCTGGCCAACCAGAGATGGCTGGACCTCATGCTGAAGGATGCCGCGCCCGGTGCCGTCGAGGCGATAGGGTCGACCAGGTGCCGCCCGGGATCGCCGACTACTTGAACGCCAACCTGCCTATCTGGACACGTGCCGTAAGCGCGGGCACGTCGCTGTCGGACTTCGAGATATACCAGTCGAATGGGTCGGTGGACATCGCCTTGGCGGCGGGCGGCAACGGCGACCTCATCTTTCCCGAGCGTCCCCTGATCCTGGTTGCGCCGAGCCTCTCCGCCACGTTCAACGATGACTTCATCGCCTCGCTCACGTCCAGCAACAACATCGTCTTCGCCGGCCTGGAGCCGACGATGCGGCTGCTCACCGAACGAAACCTGCGGCACACCATCCAGGTGAAGTATGCCGCCGAGGACGGTGTCCTGCGCGCTCAACTCACGGCATACCTTGCCTGGCTTCGCGGCGCCTCATTTGTTGGCCTCGTCGCCGCATTCGCGGTCGCGGCAGGGATCAGCGCGTTTATCAATGCCTCGCTGCGCGCCCGAAGAGACTTCCCGCTGCGCCTGGCGGGCAAGTCTTGGACCCAGATTCTGGCCCCTGCTCACCCGCTTCGGATCTCAGCGTTTCGCGCTGACGGCCGTGGCCGACCGGTGGCCCAGGCGCTCGGAAAGCTTGGCGGCACCGGCGATGACCAGCGGGCGCCACTGCGCCTCGGTGGTCTCGTTCCACCGGATCGTGGGCGCCGAGATGCTCATCGCGGCGATCATGCGGCCGGTGTGGTCGTAGACCCCGGCGGCCACACACTTGACGGCCTCGTTGGACTCGCAGTCGTCGAAGGACACGCCCTCGCGCCGGATCTCGGCCAGGTGCGCCCGCAGTTTGGTCGGCGACGCGATGCTGCGCGGGGTCATCGCGGTCAGGCCCTGCGAGCGAGGATAGCGCGCGTCGAGCGCCTCGTCGCTCAGCCCGGACAGCAGCATCTTGCCCACGGCCGTGCAGTGCGCCGGGAGCCTGCGGCCGACGGCCGACACCATGCGCACCGGATGGGTGCTGTCCACTTTGGCCACATAGACCACGGTCGTGCCGTCGAGCACGGCCACATGGACGGTCTCATCGCATGCCGCGGCCACATCGCCCGCCGCGTCCTGCGCCTCGCGCACCAGGTCGAGCCGATCGGCGAACTGGCTGCCCAGTTGGAACAGGCGCATGCCGAGCCGGAACCGGGTGGGTGCCCCCGACACGGCCTCTAGATAGCCCCGGTCCACCAGCGTCGTGACCAGCTCGTGCACGGTGGTCCTGGGCAGGTCGAGCTTCTCGGTGATCTGAGGCGCGGACAGCGCCGAGCGGTCCAAAAACAGCTCCAAAATGTCCAGTGCTCGGCTGACAGCGGGGACCGCCCGACCCATTGACGCCTCCATGACGTGTCGTGCAGACTTTCGATGGCCGAAGTTTCGAACTGAGTCTGTTATACCGAACTAGCGGCATCCTGGGAAGCGCGATGAGAATTGACCGGCTCACCACCCCGCAACTCTTCGCCGAATTAGGCCTGCCGCCTGAGGACGGCCATCAGCTGGAGCCGTCACCGCTGCGGTTCCCCGACGGCGGACAATACCGCGTGGAGATTCCCAGCGTCGAAGGGCCCCGCTGCCTGGAGGCGGTGCTGAGCGAGGCCGAGCGCTGGGACGTGCCCGTGGCGCGGGTGTCGCAGGGAAGCGGCGTCGGCCTGCTCACCGACGGCGAGATCGACGAGATGGTCCGGCTCGCCGGGGCGGCGGGCGTGGAGCTCAGCCTGTTTGCCCGGCCGTGCGCAGGTTGGGACGCGTCGGCCATGGCCCGCTCGTCGGGTGGGGCGTTCGTCGCGGCCTCGGCGCGCGGGCAGGATCAGCTCGTCGCGGTCATTGACGAGATCAGGCGGGCGGCGGATCTGGGCGTGCGCAGTGTGCTGGTGTCGGATCTGGGCGTGCTGTCGGTGTTCGGCCAGTTGCGCGAGCGCGGGGCGCTTCCGGCCGAGATGCAGGCAAAGGTGTCGGTCACGCTGCCCTCGGCCAACCCGGCGGCGGCGCGCGTGCTCGAACGCTTGGGCGCCAACACGATCAACCTGCCGACGGACCTCACGCTGGCGCAGGTGAGCGCCATACGTTCCACTGTGGACATCCCCTTGGATGTGTACGTGGAATCGCCCGACAATCTCGGCGGCTTCGTCCGGCACTACGAGCTTCCGCGGCTCATCGACATCGCCTCGCCCGTCTATGCCAAGTTCGGGCTGCGCAACGCGCCCGACATCTACCCCTCGGGCGGACACCTCGACGCGACCGCGGTGGAGCTGTCGCGCGAACGCGTGCGCCGCGCCCGGGTCGGCCTGGATCTGTTGTGCCGCAGTGGCTCCAAGGCGCAGGTGTCGGGTCCCGGCGCGCTGGGTCTGGCCCTGCCCGCGGCGGGCTAGGCGCCGCCGGCCGCCGGCCCACCGGAAATCCGCTCCGGCGGCTGGTTTACCGGCTGTACCGCGCGGGTACCCGCTGTCCGCTTACGACAGACAGATTGTGCGGAAGGAGTTGCGATGGCGAAGACGCTTGACTACGACGTGCCCCGGACTATGCCCGATGGCGTGCTGGTGCCCGATAGCCTCGAAGACCTTCAGGCACGCGGGCTCGGCACACCAGCGCCCAGTGATGTCGATGATGGGACGGCCGATGAGGTGTTTGAGGTGCCGGACGTCATCCTCGATGAGGAGCTCACCGTCCCGGTGGTCCCCATGCAGGCCGACGAGTTCCGGTGCGAACGCTGCTTTCTTGTCTGCCACGCCAGCCGCAGGGCGGGCCCGGGCATCTGCAGCGACTGTGCCTGACACCCAGGGCGGGCTGGCGGTGGGCTAGCGCCAAGGCCGTGTAGATAAGGATTTGGCCTGGATGTCAATGGCGGCGTGTTGATCCACGTGAATAGAACGGAGCTCCGGTAGAAAGGCTTGTCCTCCAAGACAACCGCTACCAAGGAGCTCCGCTGTCTGAATATTCTGACATT
>NZ_QJUG01000270.1 GCF_003426775.1 Allorhizocola rhizosphaerae
GCGACCGGGCCGACCTGGCGCGGCGGCACGGGCTGAGCGTGGGCACGGTCGAGCACCTGCTGGAGCGGTACGGCACGCTGACCGCCGAGCTGCTCGCGCTCATCGACGCGCGGCCCGAGCTGGGGCAGGCACTTCCGGGCGCACCGGAATACCTGTGCGCGGAGGTGTCATACGCGGCGGGCTACGAGGGCGCGCGGCACCTGGTCGACGTGCTGGCCCGGCGCACGCGCATCTCGATGGAGACCACGCACCGCGGGGTCGAGTCCGCGCGCCGCGCCGCCGAGCTGATGGGCGCCGAGCTGGGCTGGTCGCCGTCCACAGTGGACGACGAGGTGAACGCCTATCTGGCGCGGGTGGAGGCGGAGCGCAAGTCGCAGCTTATGCCTGACGACCTGACCGCCGACGCGGCCCGGCTCTCGGCCACGATCTAGATCCGGCCAGGTCCGGCGATGCGCCTGGTGTTGACCGCCGACACGCACCTGCCGAAGCGGGCGCGTGATCTGCCACCGCGACGGGTGGTCGACGGCGCTGGGCGAACTCACGTTGCATCGAATTCTGGCGAGGTGATGTCGAGACGGCCGGGTCGGCTCCGACCATCTCGTGACGGTGCTGGAGGGCAGCGCCCGAGACTGGCGGAGGAGTTGGCAATGAGCAAGGTGATTCTGGACGTGACGGTGTCCCTGGACGGGTTCGCGAGCGGTCCGAACGTGCGGGACGAGGAGCCGATGGGGGACGGCGGGGAACGTCTGCACGCGTGGATGGCCGGAGAAGGGCCCGACGGCGAGATCGAAGCGGGCCTGTTCCAGGAAGTGAACGCGAGAGTTGGGGCGGTGGTCATCGGGCGGCGCACCTTCGATCTGGGGCTGCGCCCGTGGGGCGGCACGCCGTGGCCGGGCGTTCCCAGTTTCGTGGTCACCCATCGGCTGATGGAGGACCTCGTCGGCGACAACGGTGGGACGTTTGCCTTCGATGGGCTTGAGGCCGCGGTTCGGCGCGCCAAGCAGGCCGCAGGCGACAAGGACGTGTTCGTGTTGGGCCCGCATGTCGCCCGGGAGTTGCTGCGAGCAGGCCTGCTCGACGAGGTATGGCTTCACATCGCTCCGTTCCTGCTGGGCGCGGGAACCCGGCTGTTCGACGGGCTCCAGGCCGAGCTGGTCCCCGGAGGAAAGCCGATCGGGGGGACCGCGACCCACCTACGCTTCCGCGTTGCCAAGCAGGCGTGAGCACAACGTCATGTCAGGCTGAAGACTTTGCCGGGATTGAGCAGGTTGGCCGGGTCGAGCGCGGTTTTGATGGCCCGCTGCACCTCGATGCTCACCGGTCCGGCCTCCGCCGCCAGCCAGTCGCGCTTGAGCAGGCCCACACCGTGCTCGCCGGTGCACGTGCCGCCCATCGCCAGGCCGCGCTCCATGATCTCGTCGAACACCAGATGTCCTTTGTGGACAGACCCGGGGTCGGTGCGGTCGACCACGATGTTGGGGTGCAGGTTGCCGTCGCCGGCGTGGCCGACCACGCCGACCGTGACGCCGTGTTTGAGCGCGATCGCCTCGATCTCGTCGAGCAGCTCGGCCAGGCGCGTGCGGGGTACCGCAATATCATCAATGATCAGACCGCCGTGCTCGAACATGGTCATCGCGAGCTTCTCCATGGCCGGATGCGCGACCCGGCGTGCCTGCAGCAGCTCGGCCGCCTCGGTTGCATCGGTGGCCTGCCAGATGTCGATGGCCCCGGCCGTCTGGCACTGCGCGGCGATGGCGTCGAGGTCGGCGTCGGCGGCGGCGAGCAGGATCGCCTTGGCCGACGTGTCCAGGCCCATCGGCCGGTAGTCCTCGATGGCGTTCAAATGCACCTGGTCGAGCAGTTCGAGCAGCGAGGGCGCGAGGCCCGCGGTGAAGATGCGGTCGACCGCGTCGCCCGCGGCGGCGGTGGAGGGGAACACGGCGACAAGCGTGAGCGGCTCGGACCCGGCCGGCTTGAGTGCCAGCGTGATCTCGGTGATGATCCCGAGCGTGCCCTCGGAGCCGACGAACAGGCGCGTCAGGTCGTAGCCCGCGACGCCCTTGGGGGTGCGACGGCCCGTGCGCATGACCCGCCCGTCGGCGAGCACGACCTCAAGCCCGAGCACATATTCGGTCGTCACGCCGTATTTCACGCAGCACATGCCGCCCGCGTTGGTCGCGACGTTGCCGCCGATCGTGCTGGTCTCCCACGAGCCCGGATCGGGCGGATAGCGCAGGCCCTCGGCGTTGGCGGCCCGGCTGAGCACCGCATTGACCACGCCCGGCTGGACCACGGCGAGCCGGTTGGAGCGGTCGATCTCCAGGATCCGGTTCATGTTGGTCATCGAGAGGACGAGGCAGCCGTCGATGGCGTTGGCGCCGCCGGCCAGTCCGGTGCGCGCGCCCTGCGGCACGATGGGCACGTTGAATTTGGCGGCCCATTTCACGGCCCGGACCACATCTTCGGTCGAGGTCGGCCGGAGCACGGCAAGGGGCGTCCCCGCCTCGCACAGGTCGGCCTCGTCGCGCCTGTACGAGGCTAAGAGATCGGGGTCGGTCAGGGCGCCGGTGAGCTCGGAGATGGTCACGATCCGAACGTTAGCCTGGGGTCCGTGATTTATGTAGACCGGCCGCTCTGGCCGGCGCACGGCCGGATGTGGGCGCATCTGGTCAGCGATGTGTCTTATGCCGAGCTGCACGCGTTCGCCGAGTTGCTTGGCGCGCCCCGGCGGGGATTCGATCGCGACCACTACGACATTCCGGCCGAACGGGTGCCCGTGGCCATCTGGCTCGGCGCCCGCCAGGTGTCCACGAAGGAGATCGCCACACGGTTGCGGGCCGCCGGTCTGCGCCGCCCGAAGCACGCCCAATAGGGTGTATGTTCGCCTCATGCGGGCGCCATCAATATTCGCCGCGATCTTAATAGGCGTTGGTGGATGCGCGTCCGGCCCGCCGCAGGCAATTCCGACCACGGGAGGGTCACCAACGGTTATGAGCTCCCCATCGTCGGCCCCGGCCCCGAGCCCGTGCGCGGGCACCGTGCGCGGCGGCCCCGACCATTTGCGCGGCTATGTCGAGGATTGGCTGTGCGGCCGGCGCACCCTGCCCGAGGTGCCGCTCGACATCGACATGACGTGGACGTTCGTCGAGTGCGACGGCGCCGCCGGGTCCAGCTACTGTTCCTATCGCAACGGCGAAGGCAGCGATTTGATTTTGCGGGTACCCAACGCGCAGCCCGAAACCGTGACCGAGGTGCGGGTGGATCGCACCACCTTCGCGGCCGACGCCGACGAATACGCGCGGCAGTTCGTTGAGGCCTGGGTCAACGGCAACCAGCCGCGCGTGCGCGCGCTGAGCACACCCGAGGTCGCGGCGTTCACCGCGGGCAACCCGCCGCCCGAGTCCGGATATGAGGTCGTGCTCTCGCCGTCCGAGGTGCCCGAGTTCGAGGTGCGCAGCTCCGGGAGCGACTACCTGCTCATCGTGCGGGGTCGGTTGGGGCGGCCCAACGCCATCACCAACATCACGGGGACCTGAGCCAACACGCGAACGACTACGGCGAGATGTGCCGAGCCAGTGTCGAATCGGGTGGTCTGCCCTGGGAGATCGGCGGTCCGCAGCCGGCCCTTCGCGGAGGACCGAAGCGTCGCCGGCCGCCGCGTTCGCGGATTGACCATGAAGTTAACGCCGCGACACGCCGTCGAACATGGCCATAAGTTCATGATCAACCGGAGGTGAGGGCGCGTAGCTCGCGGGTGAGGTTGGTGCGGGCGGGGGACTCGCGCTCGGGGTGGCGGTGGAACAGGGTGGGCAGGTCGAGCAGGCTCATTAACACCGCCGAACGCCCGGCCTGCCACAGCGGCTCGGGCACGTGGGCGTATTCCTTGCGCACAGCCTCCACATAGGACAGATAGTCGGGCCAGGGTCGCGCGAGCACGGCCAGGTCGGCGTCGGCCAGGATGGCCGCGTCGGGGTCGTCACTGACCCGGTGGCCGGCGGTCATGCGCACCAGCGCCATGGCCCGCGCGACCGTGGCACCCGGCACGCCGCAGCGCGTGAGCAGGCTCCCGAGCAGCTGCGCGCTGCGCTCCTCGTTGGCCTGCGAGCGCGGATCGTAAATCGCGTCATGCCCCCAGGCCGCGAGCGCAGCCGCCGGTGAGCCCTCGACCCCGTCTGCGTCAAGGCATGACGCGAGGTGCGCCAGGTCGTGGTAGTGGCGGTGCGGCTCGGACCAGCGGGCGACCAGCTCGGCCGCCACCGCCGCGAGGGTCGCGCCGGGCGCGGTCGCACCCGCGCGCCGGGCGGTGTTGACGAAACGCGCTTCCCACTGCATGCCCCGAGACTACGTTCTGGGTATGACAGCCCTGACCGCCCGCCTCGGGCGCGTGCGCATCGGGCTGGGCCTGGCCGCGCAGGCCGCGATCGCGGCCGGGCTGGCCTGGTTTGTGGCACACGATCTGCTCGGGCACGTGCAGCCGTTCTTCGCCCCGATCGCGGCGGTCGTGGTGCTGGCGATCTCGGTGGGGCAGCGGCTGCGGCGGGCGTTCGAGATCATCGCGGGCAACGCGGTCGGCATCCTGCTCGGCGAGGTGCTCATCTTCGCCATCGGGCGCGGCGCCTGGCAGGTGTCACTGGTCGTGCTGCTGGCCATCGTCATCGCCATGCTGTTCGGCGGGTCCGCGTCGCTGGTCATGCAGGCGGCCTCTTCGGCATCACTGGTGGCTACCCTGGTACCCCCTGAAGCGAATTTCTTTCTCAGTCGCTTCATTGATGCGGTCGTCGGCGGCCTGGCGGGGGTCGGGGTGATGGCGCTGCTGCTGCCGCTCAATCCGCTCACCGTGGTCGGGCGGGAGGCGCGCACGCTGCTGGGCGAGATCGCGAGCGGATTGTCCGGCGCCGCAACGTCTTTGACCGACCACGATATCGAACTGGCCGAATCGGCGCTGGACCGGATGCGTCGCACTGAGCCGAATTTGCGGGCCTATCACGACGCCGTCAACGCCGGCCGGGAGATCTCGCTGGTGGCCCCGTTGCGCTGGCGCAAGCGGGACGTGCTCGGCCAGTACGTGGCCTCCTACACGCATGTGGCGCGCCTGCTGCGCAACTGTCGGGTGCTGACCGCCCGCACGCTCAGCCTGATGCGCGATGGCGAGCCCGTGCCAGAGGCCCTGCCGACAGCGATCCGCTCGCTGGCCGAGGCCGTCACCTGGCTGCGTGACGAGCTCGCGCAGGGGGTCGAACCCGTTGCGTGCCAAGGCGTGGCGCTCCGGGCGGTACGGCAGAGCGCGCACGCCTATGGCGCGGGCGTCGGCTTCTCGGGCGGCGTGGTGGTCGCTCAAATCCGTTCCGCGGCAAGCGATCTGGTACGGGCCGGGGGCACGCCGCCGCAGGAGACCCACCGGCTGGTGCGGGAGGCGGTGGAGAAGGGCTAGAGTTCCGTTTCGAGCGCCGACACCAGCGCGTCCACATCGGACTCCGTGGTGCCCAGCCCAATGCTCGCGCGCAGTGCCGTGGCCGGCACGCCCGCCCAGCCGGCTCGCACGCTTGCCTCGCCCAAAAGCCTGCGCGCCAACGGATGCGCGCAGAACAGACCGTCTCGCACGCCGATGTTGTGCTTGCGGGCCAGGATCTGCGCGATCTCGCCGGAGTCGCGGCCGCGCACGGCGAACGACACCACGCCGATGCGCGGCGCGTCCTGTTCGAACGTGCGCAACTCCGCCACACCGTCCACTGTGGACAAGCCCGCCCGCAAGCGTTGCAGCAACTGCTGTTCGCGTCGATGCAACTGCGCGCGGTCGGCCTTCTCCAGCGTGGCGCACACAGCCGCCAGGGCAACCGCGCCGAGCAGGTTGGGTGTGCCCGCCTCATGCCGGGCCGGGCCGGTGGTCCAGTGGATGTCGTGCGTGGCATCGCCGACCCGGGCCGTCGCACCGCCGCCCTTCGTGAGCGGGATCGCGGCATCGAGCCAGTCGGCCCGCCCCGCGAGCACACCGATCCCGAACGGCGCGTACAGCTTGTGCCCCGACAACGCCAGATAGTCGATATTCTCCAGCGACACGGGCACGTGCGGCGCCAGCTGCGCGGCATCCACCGCGATGCGTGCCTTGAAAGAACGCGCAATTCGCGCCAGCTCGTCGATGGGCCAGAGCTCGCCCGTCACATTGCTCGCGCCGGTGACCGACACCAGCACCGGGCCGTCTCCGTCCCGCCGGATCTGCGCCAGCGCCTTGGCCAGCGAGCGCACAGCCTCGCCGCGCGAACCGGGAACGGGCAGGCGCACCGGGTTGGGCCACGGCAGCAGGTTGGCGTGGTGCTCGCTCGCGAACGTCACGACCGTCGTGCCGGCCGGCAAGGCGTGCGCGAGGAGGTTCAGCGAATCGGTCGTGTTGCGGGTGAACACGACGTGGTCGTCGGGGCGCGCGCCCACGAAGTCGGCGACCGTCTGGCGCGCCCGCTCATACTCCAAAGTGCACCGCTGCGAGAGCGCGCCCGCTCCGCGGTGCACGGAGCCGTACCAGGGAAGCAGCTCATTGACCGCGTCGGCGGCCGCCTTCAGGCACGGAGCGGTAGCGGCATAATCCAGGTTGATCTGACCCGGCACGCCCAGCACGGTGAGATCGCCGCCCACGAGCGGCTCGAACACCTCGGGCAGCTCGACATTGCTACAGGTGGGTTGGACAAGGACAGACATCAAGCACCTCCACGCTTGCTCTCGGGAGCCTGGTCCTCACCCGGGGCACCCCATCGCGGTGAAGGGTTGCCGGCCAGCAAGCCGGGGCTTAGCGCTGGCGCTCGTGACCTGTCGGTGAGCATAGCTTCGATAGAGTCAGCCCATGGCGTATCTCCCAGCACCTGAGACCGGCATCTCACCTCCACCCGCTCCGGCTCCGGCCCCGCCACGCAAGCGTTCGCTGCCGCGGTGGCTGCCGATGGCCGGCGCGAGCGTGGTGGTCGGCGTCGCGGCGCTCGTCATGCTGGGCATCCTGGGGTTCAACCTGGGCCCGACGGGCCTGGCCGTCGGACTGGTCGCCGCCATCCTGCCCGTGCCGGTGCTGATCGCGTGCTACCTGTGGCTGGATCGGTACGAGCCGGAGCCCGTGCGCTATCTGCTGTTCGTGTTCGGGTGGGGCGCGGCCGTGGCCACGCTCACCGCATACGGCGTCAACACCGCGGCCGCGGATCTGGTCAAGCTGCCCGAGGCGCTGGTCGGTGTGCTGGTCGCGCCGTTCATCGAGGAGCTGATGAAGGCGCTCGGCCCGCTGCTGGTGCTGTGGTTCCGGCGCGACCGCATCTCCGGGATCACCGACGGGCTTGTCTACTGTGGACTGTCCGGGGTGGGCTTCGCGATGGTGGAAAACGTGCTCTATCTGGGCGGGCACGGCTTCATGTCGGGCTACGAGCAGTACGGGCCGGCGTCTGGCACCGCGCTCGTGTTCGGCATGTTCATCGCCCGCATCTTCATGTCCGGCTTCGCCCACCCACTGTTCACGTCCATGACCGGGATCGGGATCGGCTTCGCCGCCCGCACCCCGAGCAAGGCCGTGCGGGTGCTCGCGCCGCTGCCAGGGCTCATCCTCGCGATGATGCTGCACGGCGCGTGGAACCTGATGGCCATCCTGAGCGGCGAGGTGAGCCCATACATTTTCTTGTACGGCTACATCGCCGTCATGGTGCCCGTCTTCCTCACGATGGTGGGGGTCGCGTTGTGGGTGCGCGCCCGCGAGGGGCGCCTGGCGCTGACCGTCCTGCCGCCCTATGTGCAGGCCGGCTGGTTCACCCCGCCCGAGCTCGCCTCGCTCGGCACGCTGAGCCGCCGCCACGCCGCACGCGTGTGGGCCAAGCGCGTCGCGGGCGACCCCGGGCGCAAGGCCATGCGCGACTTCCAGTTCGCGGCGACCAAGCTCGCCCTCGTCCGCGACGGGCTCAACCGCGGCCTGCAGATCCAGCAGCTCCAGCAGCTCCAGGACGAAGAACTGGAACTGCTGCATCGGATGGCCCAGGCGAGGCAGGTCTACACGGGTCGTGACCCGCAGATGCCCAACGCGCAGTGGGACGGGCAGCAGTACCAGATCGTTTTCCCCGATAATGTGACGCGTCGGGTTCCCGCACCCCCGGAGCCTGTCGTACCGCTGCCGGTCGCGTCGTGGGGAGGGTAGTCAACCATGGGTCGGTTCGACCAGATCAGGGCCAACATCCGGCGGGCATATGACGCCGGGCGCGCCTCCGTCCGCGCCGCCCGCGAGGAGGAGGAGCGGCAGTCGGCCGACCCCGGCCCGCCACCGGTGGCCCCGCCGGAGCCCGAGCTGACCCACAGCTCGACCAGCAGTCTCGACGACACGTATGTGCCGCAAGGACTCCGGGTGGCGTCCGCCTGGGCATGGCGCATGATCGTGGTGTCCGTGGCGGTCATCGGGTTGCTGTGGCTGGTCGGCAAGCTCACCATCGTGGTCATCCCGCTGGCGATCGCGCTGCTGCTCGCGGCGCTGCTCGGGCCGGCCGTCAACCGGATGCGCCGGTTCGGCATCCCCCGGTCGCTGGCCACGACGATCGCCGTGATCGGTGGGCTGGCGGCGGTCGTCGGCACGTTCACGCTCGTGATCCGCGAGTTCGTCCAGGGTCTGGACGAGCTGACGGTGAACGCCCGACAGGGCCTCGACCGGATCGAGGAGTACCTCAAAACGGGCCCGCTGCAGCTGACCGACCTGCAGCTGACCAACCTCATCAACCAGATCCGCGAGATAGTCACGAAAAACCAGGACCGGCTCACCGACCTCGGCCTCACGACGGCCACCACGGCCGTGGAGATCGTCAGCGGTACCTTCCTGGTGCTTTTCGCCTTGTTCTTCTTCTTGCGCGACGGCCGCCAGATCTGGCGGTTCTCCTTGAATCTGGTACCGGTGGCAGCGCGCGAAAACGTCGACCAGGCCGGGCTGGCCGCCTGGCGGTCACTGGTGTCCTATGTCCGGGCGACCGTGCTCGTGGCGTTCATCGACGCCGTGGGCATCGGGATCCTGCTGACGATCCTTCAGGTGCCGCTGGCCCTGCCGCTCGCCGCGCTCGTGTTCCTCATGGCGTTCATCCCCATCATCGGTGCGACGCTGTCCGGTGCGGTCGCGGTGCTCGTGGCGCTGGTGACCAACGGGCCCGTCACCGCGCTCGTGGTGCTCGGCGGGGTCATCGCGGTCCAGCAGATCGAGGGGCATCTGCTGCAGCCGCTCATCATGGGCAGGGCCGTGGCCATCCACCCGCTCGCCGTGATCGTGGGCATCGCGGGCGGCTTGATCCTCGGCGGGATCATCGGCGCGCTCATCGCCGTGCCGATCATCGCCGTGCTCAACACCGGCATCCGGCGGCTGAACAACCCCGCCTCCCGGGCGGGGACGGAGGACGCGGTCGTCGTTAAGAGTCCCGGGCCGAAAGAGTTACTCTGACCGGCGTGACGACCACCAACCCCGAGCCCGGATTGCCCATCCGGCTGCTGCACGACCGCGTCCTCGTCCGCACCGAAATCAACGAGGGAGAGCGGAGATCATCTGCTGGCCTGGTCATCCCCGCGACCGCCTCGATGGGGACCAGGCTCAGCTGGGCGACGGCGGTCGGGGTTGGCCCGCACGTGCGCTCCATCCAGACCGGCGACCGGGTGCTGTTCGACCCCGAGGACCGCTCGGAGGTCGAGCTGCACGGCGAGTCGTTCGTGCTGCTGCGCGAGCGCGATGTGCACGCGGTCGCGGCGTCACGGGTCGAAAACGACGCCACAGGGTTGTATCTCTAGCCCGCGATGTAGGCCCAGGCGCATCCGTGCCGACATATGCGCCCTCGGTGGTGGACACGACGATGGTGCCGTCGGCAAGCAGCTCGGGGCCCCAGCGCCCAGTCGCGATGCGCCCGAAGTGCGTCCTGTAAAGCTCGGCGGACTGGCTCGCCACCACCTGCGGCATGTGCCGTCCCGATGGTCCCTTCACCGATCAGGTAGTGGCCAGTCGTTTGAGCGCGCCCATGACCACCTCGGTCTTCGTCGTATACCAAAAAGGGGGGAGGGTGTTGCGCATGAAGGCGCCGTAACTGCGGGCGCTCTCCAGCCGGGAGTCGAGCACGGCGACCACGCCACGGTCGTTGGTGGACCGGATGAGCCGGCCGACGCCCTGGGCCAGCCGCACGGCCGCGATGGGCACGCTCACCGCGGCGAAGCCCGAGCCGCCCGCGGCGTCGACGGCCGCGGAGCGGGCGGCGGCCAGCGGCTCGTCGGGGCGCGGGAACGGCAGCCGGTCGATGAC
>NZ_QJUG01000271.1 GCF_003426775.1 Allorhizocola rhizosphaerae
CACAAACGTCCCCGGCGACGACATCACCGTCACCCCACCAGCCAACGCCATCACACACTCACCACCCCGCAACGCCTGCACCGCCAAATGCAACGCCACCAACGACGACGAACACGCCGTATCCACCGTCATCGCAGGCCCGACAAGCCCAAAGGTGTAGGAGATCCGCCCGGCCACTACGCTGGACGCCGTACCAGTCATCAAATATCCGTCAACGCCTTCAGGCGCTCGGGTCATCATCGAGGCATAGTCGGTGCCGTTGCCGCCCGCGAAGACGCCGATTTCCTTGCCGCGCAAGGTCTCCGGGTCGATCCCAGCATGCTCGTAGGTCTCCCACACGGTCTCCAGCAACAGGCGCTGCTGCGGATCCATCGCCAACGCCTCACGCGGCGAAATCCCAAAGAACTCCGCATCAAACTCCGCCGCCTCGTAAAGGAAACCACCCTCACGGGCATACGTCTTGCCAGCCGCATCCGGATCCGGATCGTAAAGCCCCTCGACATCCCAACCCCGATCAGTTGGGAAACCCCCGATCGCATCACGACCCTCAACCACCAACCGCCACAAGTCCTCGGGCGTCCGCACCCCACCCGGAAAACGACACGCCATGCCGACGATCGCAATGGGTTCGTCCGACTGGACCGCCGAGCGGGTGGCGACCGGTGCGACTGCCGTGTCGAACAGCTCCACGCCCAGGCGGCTCGCCACCGCCTGCGGGTTCGGGTAGTCGAAAACCAAAGTCGCGGGGAGGGTGAGCCCGGTCGCGGTGTTGAGCCGGTTGCGCAGTTCGACCGCGGTCAGAGAGTTGAGGCCGAGGTCGGTGAAGGGCTGCCTGCTCGACAGTGGGTCGGTGCTCGGATACCCCAGCACCAGCGCGACCTGTTCGAGGACGAGGTCGAGCAGCGCCCGGTCGCGCTCCTGCGCGTCGAGGCCGGCCAGGCGGCGGCGCAGCGTGCCCGCGACCGACCCCTCCTCGGTCTCCAGCTCACGCACTTGCGGCAGGTCGTCGATCAGCGGCCGGAGCCGCGCCGGTAGGGCTGCGGCCACACGCGGCCAGTCGATGTCGGCGATTACGGCGTGGGGCGCCTCCTGACCGGCGGCGTCGGCCAGCGCGAACAGCGCGGCGTCGGCGGCCATTGCCCGCAAGCCGGGAGCCGGTGTCACATCGATCCCGGTGCACGCGCCCCAGGCGATAGAGGTCGCGGCGAGTCCGTCCAGACGGCGGCGCTGGGCGAGCGCGTCGGCGTGCAGCCGCAGCGCCACGTACGCGGCCTGACCCGGGCCACCGAACACCGTTGTGGCGGAGGAGAGCATGACGAATGCGTCGAGGTCGCGTTCGCGCGTCAGCTCGTCGAGCAGCCGCATCATTTCTGCGCCGGTTTCGGGGTCGTGGTTGACGTGAACGACGGCGGTCACCGGGTGCATCGCCAGCGCAGTAGCGGCGGCCTCGAGATCGCCCGAGCCGACCGCCACGACACCACCCGCTCCCGATCCCGTCAGCCAGCCGCTCAGCAGCTCGGCCGCGGGTGTGTCGGCACCGGACAGCAGCACGATGCCGTGCGGCGTCCATGGCGCTGGCGTCTTGGCGGAGGCGCCGAGCAGCCGCGGCACGTAGACACCGTCCGAACGCAGCGCGTACTGCGACTCGGTCGCACCGGCGAGAAGGTCGGCCAGCCGGAGCCAGTCGTCCTCGTCGAGGTCCGCGGCCACGTCAACGATGCCGCGCCAGTGCGGGTGTGCTTCCCACGAACGCTCCTGTGCCCATGCCCAAAGCGGCACGGCCGCCGGGTCGGGGCGTTCGTCCGCGGCAATCGCGACCGCTCCCCTGGTCAGGCTCCAGGTCGGCGCACCGATAGCGGACAGATCGGCTGGCGGCGCCTGGCCCAGCAGGATCACGCCGCCGACCGTGTCCGTCCATGCATCGGCGAGCCGGGCGGCCGCGCCACGCGCATTCAGTGCGCGGACGGCATGCCGCGCCTCGGCCGCGTATTCATCGGCTGCGATGACCAGCCAGTCGCCGGTGAGCTGCGCCGGGGCTGGTGTGGGCTGCTGCCTCCACACGACGCGGTAGCGCCACTGTTGTGCGGCTGACTGCCCGAGGCGGCGTTGCCTCCAGCGAGCGAGAGCGGGCAAGGCCGCACCCAAGTCGGCCTCGTCGGCTCCGACGAGGGCGGCGAGGGCGGCCGGGTCTTCGCGCTCGACGATCTGCCAAAACTCGCGGTCGGCCGGGTCGGCCGTGGCCTGGCCGGTGGACGGCCCGGCCCAGAACCGGCGGCGTTGGAATGGGTAGGTGGGCAGGTCGACGCGGCGCGCTGGGGTGCCGGTGAAGTAGGCGGCCCAGTCGACGTCGGCGCCACGAGTGTGGATTGTCGCCAGAGCGGTCAGCGCCGCCAACGGCTCCGGACGATCCTTGCGCTGCAGCGGAACGGCGACAATGTCCGGCGCGATGTCCGGCACGAGTCCACATAGGACGCCGTCGGGGCCGATCTCCAGCAGGGTGGACGCGCCCTGATCGACCAATGTGGACACCGCATCAGCGAACATCACCGGCCGACGCACATGCTCCACCCAGTACTCGGGATCGGTCACCTCACCACTGGACACGATGGGGATCTGCGGCGGCGCGAACTCCAGTGACTCCACGACCTTGCGGAAGTCGGCCAGCATCGGCTCCATCAACGGCGAATGAAACGCATGACTGACCTGCAACCACTTCGCCCGCTTACCCAACCGGGCCACCACCTGCTCCACCGCATCCCGCTCACCGGACAGCACCACCGAGCTCGGCCCGTTCACCGCCGCAAGAGCCACCGCACTCGTCAGCAGTGGTGTTACTTCCTGCGGTGTGGCGCGCACCGCGGCCATCGCCCCACCCGGCGGCAACGCCTGCATCAACGAGCCACGCGCAGACACCAGACGGGCCGCGTCCACAAGGGACAGCACTCCTGCCACATGAGCTGCCGCGATCTCACCAATCGAATGACCGGCCACAAACGCGGGCACCACACCCCACGACTCCAACAACCGGAACAACGCCGTCTCCACGGCAAACAACGCCGGCTGGGTGAAACCCGTCTGCTCCAACCCCACCCCAGACGCGATCACCTCCCGCAACGCCGGATCCAACACCGCACAGACTTCATCGAAGGCCTCCCGAAACACCGGAAACACCCGCGCCAGCTCAAGACCCATCCCCGCCCGCTGCGCACCCTGACCCGAAAACACGAAACCCAACCGGCCCGGGATCGCCTCCCCCGTCACCACACCCGCCGTCGACCGGCCCTCGGCCACATCGGCCAACCGGGCGAACGCCTCCGCACGGTCCGCGGCCACCACCACGGCGCGATGCTCGAACGCCGCTCGTGTCGCGGCCAGCGACAGGCCCGCGTCGAGCTGGTCGACGTCGCGCAGCGCGGTGGCGAGGCGCGCGGCCTGCGCGCGCAACGCCCCCGGCGACCGTCCGGATAGGACCCACGGCACGAGCGGAACGGCCACGGGCGTTGGCGCGCTGGGCGGCGGCTCTTCCAGAATGGTGGGCGCTTCTTCGAGGATGATGTGCGCGTTGGTGCCGCTGACTCCGAACGAGGAGACGCCGGCGCGGCGCGGCCCGTGCCCGGCCTGCCACGGACGAGTCTCGGTGAGCAGTCGCACGCCGCCCGCGTCCCAATCGACATACGGCGTGGGCTCGTCGACGTGCAGTGTCTGCGGCAGGACTTTGGCGCGCAGTGCCTGCACCATCTTGATCACACCGGCGACACCCGCCGCGTGCTGGGTGTGGCCGAGGTTGGACTTGATGGACCCCAACCACAACGGACGCTCCGCCCGCCGACCGGGACCATATGTGGCCAGCAACGCCTCCGCCTCAATCGGGTCGCCCAGCCGGGTGCCCGTGCCGTGCGCCTCCACGGCGTCGACGTCGGCTGGCGTGAGGTCGGCGTCGGCCAAGGCCTGGCGGATCACCTGCTGCTGTGAGCGGCCATTGGGCGCGGTGAGCCCATTCGACGCGCCATCTTGATTCACCGCGGTGCCGCGGATCACGGCCAGCACCCGGTGGCCGAGCCGCTGAGCGTCGGAAAGCCGCTCCACCAACACCAATCCTGCTCCCTCGGACCAGCCCGTGCCGTCCGCGGCAGCGGCGAAGGAGCGGCAGCGGCCACTCGGCGACAGCCCGCGCTGGCGGCTGAACTCGACGAAGGTGCCGGGGGTGGACATCACCATCACTCCACCGGCGAGCGCCATCGTGCACTCGTCGTTGCGCAACGCCTGCGCGGCGAGGTGCAGGGCGACCAACGACGATGAGCACGCGGTATCCAGAGTGATGGCCGGGCCGATAAGCCCCATCTGGTACGCGATGCGCCCCGACGCAACGCTGGATGTGGTGCCAGTCAACAGGTGTCCAGCGACAGCCTCGGCAGCCTCGTGCATGCGCGGCCCGTACGCCTGATCGGTCGCGCCGACGAAGACGCCAACCCGATCGCCGCGCACCGCGTCGGGGTTGATCCCGGCTCGCTCGAACGCCTCCCACGCCGTTTCCAGCAGCAGCCGCTGCTGCGGATCCATGCCCAGCGCCTCACGCGGCGAGATCCCGAAGAAGGCCGCGTCGAACTCGGCCGCGTCATGCAGGAAGCCGCCCTCGCGGGCGTAGGTCTTGCCGATCGCGTCCGGGTCGGCGTCGAACAGTCCCGACAGGTCCCAATCGCGGTCGCCCGGGAACGGCCCGATCGCGTCGCCGCCCGACGCCACCAAGTCCCACAGGTCCTCCGGCGACGCGACTCCACCCGGGAATCGGCACGCCATCCCCACGATGGCGATCGGCTCCCGGCGGCGCTCCTCGACCTCGCTCAGGCGCCGTCGGGCGTCACGAGCATCGGCGAGCGCGCGCTTGAGGTACTCCCGAAGCTTGTCCTCGTCAGCCATTATTCTCAGCTCTCCCGGTCATCACTTCGGCGTCAGCCCAGCTGGTCCACGAGCGCGAACAGCTCGTCGTCGGTGGCGGAATCCAGGTCGTCGTCGAGGCGGCCGGGCGGCGCCTCGGGACTGCAGAGCATGAGCAGCTCCTGCAGGCGGCCGGCGATCCGCTCGCGGGCGGCGCTCTCGCCGAGCGAGTCCCGCAGCAGCACGCTGATCCGGTCGAGATCGGACAGCACTGCCACGTCAGCGGTCACCTCTTCGAGGACGAACTGCTCCCGCAGGAACCCCGCGATCTGTTCGGCGGTGGGATAGTCGAACACCAGCGTCGTGGGCAGTCGCAGCCCGGTCGCGGCGTTGAGCCGGTTGCGCAGCTCGACCGCGGTCAGCGAGTCGAACCCGAGTTCCTTGAGCGCGCGATCGCCGGCGATGGTGTTGTGGCTGGCGTGTCCGAGCACCGTGGCCACCTGAGTGCGGACGAGGTCGACGAGCACACGGCGCCGGTCGGGCTCGGTGAGCTGGGCCAGCCGGTCCGCGAATGTCGCGCCCGCCTCAGTCGTCTGGCCCGCCGACGCCCGCCGGACGGCGACCGTGACCAGACCCCGCAGCAGCGCCGGCAGGCTCTCGCCCTGATTGCGCAGGGCGGCCGGATCCAGGCGGGTCGGCACGGCGACGGGCCGCCCGAGGGCGAGCGCGGCGTCGAAGGCCGCCATGCCCTCCGCGCTGGACAGCGGCAGCAGACCGCTGCGCGCCATGCGGCGAAGGTCGACCTCGTCCAGGTGCGCGGTCATGCCACTGGCCTCGGCCCACAGGCCCCACGCCAGCGACACTGCGGGGAGGCCCAGATCGCGCCGGTGTTCGGCCAGCGCATCGAGGAACGCGTTCGCGGCCGCGTAGTTGGCCTGGCCGGCCTGTCCAAGGAGCCCCGCGAACGAGGAGTAGAGCACGAACGCCGAAAGGTCCGCATGGCGCGTCAGCTCGTGCAGGTGCCAGGCCGCGTCTGCCTTGGCGCGCAAGACGTTTTCCATCTGCTCCCGGGTCATGTTCGCCACGACGCCGTCGTCGAGCACCCCTGCGGTGTGCACGACCGCGGTGAGTGGATGCGCCGCCGGAACCGCTTGCAGCAGCTGGGCCAGCGCGGCCCGATCCCCGACATCGCAAGCGGCGACGGTGACCTGCGCGCCGAGCTCGCCCAGCATGTCGCGCAGCTCCGCCGCGCCGGGCGCTTGCAGGCCACGGCGGCTGACCAAGAGCAGATGCCGGGCGCCATACACGGTTACGAGATGGCGGGCGACCAGCGCACCGAGCGTGCCGGTGGCACCGGTGACCAACACGGTGCCGTCAGGGTCGAGCGGCCGGGGCACGGTGAGCACGACCTTGCCCGTGCCACGCGCCTGGGACAGGAACCGGAACGCCTCGATCGCGTGACGGACGTCCCAGGTGGTCACGGGCAGTGGCCGCAGCACGCCCCGGTCGAACAGCGCCAGTACTTCGGCGAGTATTTCCCGCATGCGCTCGGGCATCGCCCCGGCCGTGTCCGCCTGGGTGCTGGCCAGCGCGGTCAGGTCGTACACCTGGTAGGTCACGCCCGGATGCGCCGCCTCCACCTGTGCGGTGTCGCGGATATCGGTCTTGCCCATCTCCAGGAAGCGGCCACCGTCGGCGAGCAGCCGCAGCGATGCGTCGATGAACTCGCCCGCGAGCGAGTTGAGCACGACATCGATGCCGCGGAAACGGTCGCCGAAGTCGAGGGTCCGCGAGTTCGCGATGTGCTCGTCGTCGAGGCCGAGCGCGCGCAACGTGTCCCACTTGCCCGGACTGGCGGTGCCGAAGACCTCCGCGCCCAGGTGCTGCGCGAGCTGCACGGCGGCGATGCCCACGCCGCCCGCCGCGGCGTGGATGAGCACCCTGTCCCCCGGCTGCACGCGGCCGAGGTCGACCAGCCCGTAGTACGCGGTGAGGAAGACCACCGGCACCGAGGCGGCCTGCGCGAAGGTCCATCCGTCGGGCATCCGCGCCAGCAACCGGCGGTCGGCGACGGCGATCGGGGCGAACGCGCCGGGGAAATAGCCCATCACCCGGTCGCCGACGACCAGATCGGTGACGCCCGGACCCACCTCGACGACCACACCGGCACCCTCGGCGCCCATCAGGGCGTGCCGCTGGTCCACCATGCCGAGTCCAATCAGGACATCGCGGAAGTTGAGGCCACCCGCACGCACCGAGACCCGGACCGTACCCTCGGCCAGCGGTTCGAGCACCTCCGGCGCGGCGACGAAGCGGAGGTTCTCCAGCGTGCCGCCGTCGACCAGCAGCCGGTAGGCGGGGGCGTCGGCCGGGAGGGGCAGCGCCTCGGCCGTGGGACGCGTCAGCCGCGGCGCCAGCACGGCGCCGTCGCGCAGCAGCACCTGCGGCTCACCCGACGCCAGTGCCCCGGTCAGCACGTGCGGTATCACGGGCCGGTCGTCGAGGTCCACGAGCACGAACCGGTCGGGGTTTTCCGTCTGGGCGGTACGCACCAGGCCCCACACGGCGGCGCGCGGCAGATCGCCGACGCGCTCACCCGCCGTGGCCATGGCACGGCGGGTCAGCACGGCGAGCCGCGAGCGGACAAACCGGTCGTCGGACAGCCATTCGCGCATCACGTCCAGCACGCCGAAGGTCGCATCGCGCATAACCGCTGGCACGTCTTGCGTATCGGTGGGTGAGGCGGTGCAGAACACGACCACATCGGGCACCGGGACGCCGGCGTCGAGGGCCGCGCCAAGAGCAGCCAGGTCGGCGTACGCCGTGGTGGGCCGCAGCCCGAACGGATCGGCACCGATCATTGGATACTCCACGGGCGCCTGCTCGGCCACCGGCACAGCGATCCAGTCCAATTCGTACAGTGCACCGTCCGCGGCGGCGCCGGCCAGCACCTGCCTGGTCAGCGGGCGCAGCGTCAGCTGGTCGACGGTGGCCACCACCGCACCGGTCGCGTCGGCGAGCAGCACGCGCGCCGTGGCACCGTGATCGTCGGCGGTGACGCGCAGCCGCACCCGCAGCTCGGTGGCGCCCGCGGCGTACACCGTCAGACCCGACCACGCGAACGGCAGCAGCGGCCGATCGGCGCCCGCGACCCCGGGCAGCAACGCGTGCAGCGCTGCGTCAAGCAGCGCGGGATGCAGCGTGTAGCCACCCGCCTCGTCGCGGTATTGGTCCGGCAGCGCCACCTCGGCCAGCACGACGTCGCCGTCGGTCCACACCCGCCGCAGGCCGGCGAATGCGCCCGCATACCGGTAGCCGTGCTCGACAAGGCGCTCGTAAGCCCCGTCGAGATCTATCTCAACCGCGCCCGGCGGTGGCCAGGCAGTGAGCCCGACCGGGGCCGGCGGCGCACTCTGGAGCAGCGTGCCGCTGGCGTGACTGGTCCACTCCTGCTCGCCGTCGCGGCGGGCGTGCACGGCAAGCTCCCGGCGCTCGCCGGTGCCGGTGACGCTCACCTGCACCTGTACGCCGCCGGACGCGGGCAGCAGCAGCGGCGTCCACAGCGTGAGGTCTTCAAGGTGGGCACAGCCGACCTGATCACCTGCCCGCACGGCGAGTTCGGCGAAGGCCGTGGCCGGCAGCAGCGCAGTGTCGTAGACGGCGTGCCCGGCCAACCAGGGCTGCGCCTGCAGGGAGATCCGCCCGGTGAGCACGGCGTTGCCGTCGGCCAGCTCGACCGCCGCGCCGAGCAGCGGGTGATCGGCGTCGGCCAGGCCGGCCGAGACCATGTCGCCGGTGCCGGTGGCAGGCCGCAGCCAGAAGCGCTGCCGCTGGAACGGATACGTGGGCAGGTCGACGCGGCGGGCGCCGGCGCCGAACGCCGGTGTCCAGTCAACCGGCACGCCGACCGTGTAAAGCTGCGCGACCGCGGTAAGGAACTGATCCATGCCGCCGTGCCGGCGACGCAGCGAACCGGTGGCAACGATCGTCTCACCGGCCGCGTCGGCGGTTTCCTCAATGGCGACGGTCAAAACGGGATGGGGGCTCATCTCCGCGAACACCCGGTGCCGGTCGGCGAGCAGGCCGCGGATCGACTCCTCCAGCCGTACCGTCTGGCGAAGATTGCGGTACCAGTAGTCAGCGCCGAGTTCCGTGGTGTCAAGGAATCCGGCCGTGACCGTGGAGAAGAAGGGCACGTCTGCTTCGCGCGGGCGCACCGGCGCCAGCAGCTCCCGCAGGCGCGCCTCGATCCGCTCCACATGTGCGGAATGCGAGGCGTAGTCGACCGGAATCATCCGGGCCCGCACGTCGTCGGCGACGAGCTGCGCGTGCAGTTCTTGCAGCGGCCCGATTTCGCCCGAGACCACGGTCGAGACCGGACCGTTGACCGCCGCCACCGAGATCGCCTGCCCCCACGGCGCGAGCAGATCCTGCACCGCGGCCAGGCCCAACGGTATCGACATCATGCCGCCCTGGCCGGCGATCGCGCCGATGGCCTGGCTGCGCAGCGCAACGACCCGGGCCGCGTCGTCAAGCGTCAGCGCGCCGGCGACGTATGCCGCCGCGATCTCGCCCTGTGAGTGCCCGACGACGGCGGCCGGATGCACGCCGTGGAAGCGCCACAGCGCGGCGAGCGACACCATCATCGCGAACAGCACCGGCTGCACCACATCGACGCGTTCCAGCGATGGGGCACCATCGGCACGGCGCAGCACGTCCAACAGCGACCAGTCCACATAGGACGACAGAGCTCGGTCGCACTCCGCGATGGCGGCGGCGAACACCGGGGACTCGTCGAGCAGGCGCAGCGCCATTTCTTCCCACTGCGCGCCCTGGCCCGGGAAGACGAAGACGACCCGTTCGGCGCCGGGCAGCACGCCGCCGGTGACGACGTTGGCCGCGATCTGTCCCTCGGCAAGCGCGGTCAGTCCGGCGGTGAGCTGTTCGTGATCGGTGGCGAGCACGACGGCACGCTGGTCGAACCGGGCCCGGCCGGTCAGCGCCGACCAGGCGAGGTCGGTGAGTGCGATCGGCTCGGCCGAGAGGCGTTCGTGTAGGCGCGTGGCTTGGGCCTGCAGCGCGGGAGTGTTGCGTCCGGATAGGACGATCGGGACGGGCGGGAGGCCCGATGGCTGGGGCGCGTCGACGGGCTGTTCGTCATGCGGTGCTTGCTCGATGATCACATGGGCGTTGGTGCCACTGATCCCGAACGACGACACCGCCGCTCGACGCGGCCGATCCACCTGCGGCCACGACCGCGCCTCGGTCAGCAACTCCACCGCACCAGACGACCAATCCACAAACGGCGACCGATCTTCCGCGTGCAACGTCCGGGGCAGCAACCCATGCCGCAACGCCTGCACGACCTT
>NZ_QJUG01000272.1 GCF_003426775.1 Allorhizocola rhizosphaerae
AGCCCGGCGACGGCGGCCAGCGCACCGGCGAGCAGCCACGCGCCCGCCGCCACCCGGCCCAGGCGGATGCCCAGCAGCGCGGCGGTGGCCGGGCGTTCGGCCGACGCGCGAAGCGCGACACCCGAGTCGGTGAACTTCAACGCGGCGAATATCGCGGCCACCACGCACACCGCGACGACGGCCGCCACGATGCGCGTCTGTGCGATGTGGACACCGGCGATCGTCACGACCGCCGCGCCCCACGGGTCGCCCGTGGTGAGCAGGTCACTGCCGATTTGCCGGGTCAGCTCCGTGGCCAGCAGGATGTCGACGCCGAGGGTGAGGATCGCGAGCGTGCCCGGGTCGGCCAGGCGCACCCGGCGCAGGAGCACCACACCCGCCAGCGCGGCGATCGCCGAGGTGACCACGATCGACAGGAGAACGGCGGTGGCGAAGCCGAGGCTGGCATGGTACCGCCCGATAACAAAGGCGCCCAGCAGCAAGAGTGAGCCGTACGCGAAGTTCACCACCCGGGTCGCCTTGAATACCATCACGAAGCCGAGCGCGATCAGCGCGTCGATGCAGCCCAGCGACAGTCCATTCAGGAGCAGTTCGAAGAAGTGGTTCACGGCACGGACTCCTCTCGGGCCGGCTCCCCCAGGTAGGCGCGGATCACCTCGGGGTCGCGCTGCACCTGCGCGGGACTCCCGGAGGCGATGCGGCGGCCGAAATCGAGCACGGTGACTTCGTCGGCCATGCCCATGACAAAGGCCATGTCGTGCTCCACCAACAGGATCGTGAGATCGAGCTCGGCGCGCAGCCGTTGGATCGTGGCGGCGAGCCGGACCGATTCGTCGGCGGTCATGCCCGCGACCGGCTCGTCGAGCAGGAGCAGCGACGGCTCGCCGCACAGCGCCCGCGCCAGCTCCACGCGCTTGCGCACGCCGTAAGGCAGCGTGCCGACCGGATCGCGCAGCACCCCGTCAAGCTCAAGCAGCGCCGCGATCCGCTCGACCCGGCTGCGCGCCTGTGCCTCCTCCCGCCGGGCAGCGGGCAGGCGCAGGCCCGCGCTGACAAATCCGGCACGGTGGAGCCGGTGACAGCCCAGCAGCATGTTGTCGGCGACGGTCGATGATGCCGAGAGCGCCAGATTCTGGAAGGTGCGGCCGATGCCCAGCCGTGCTATCCGGTGTGGACGGAGCGTCGTCAGCTCCGTGTCTTGGTAGCGCACGCTGCCCTGCGCCGCACGATAGACGCCGGTCAGCACATTGAGACAGGTCGACTTGCCCGCCCCGTTGGGTCCGATGAGGGCGTGCACTGTGCCCGCGGCAACGGTCAGCGACACGTCCGACAGGGCGGCGACACCGCCGAAGCGCACACTCAGGCCCTGCACGATCAGGGCCTCGGATCCTCTGCGCCGCAAGGCCGAAGCCGCCTTGGAACGCCCGCCCAGATAGCGGTCGCTGAGGTCTTGCGTGGCCGCGATCTGCGCGGCCGGGCCGGACAGCGTCACCCGGCCCACCTCCAGCACATAGGCCACATCGGACAGTCGCAAAGCGAGAGACGCGTTTTGCTCGACCAGCACCACGGCGGTGCCCTGCCGGTTGATCTCCTGAATGATCTCGCCGATGCGGTGCACCATGCGCGGCGCGAGCCCCAGCGACGGCTCGTCCATGAGCAGGACGCGGGGACGGGCCATCAGCGCCCGCCCGATCGCGAGCATCTGCTGCTCGCCGCCCGACAGCAGCCCGGCCGGCTGGCCCGCCCGCTCGCGCAGCACCGGAAACAGCTCGTGCACGCGCTCGCGCGCGGCGGCCCGACTGCGTGAGGGCGTCACCATCGCGCCGGCGCGCAGGTTTTCGGCGACCGTGAGGTGCTCGAAGACCTGCCGGCCCTCCGGCACCTGCACCACACCCGCACGCACAACGGCCGCCGAGTCCAGGCGATCCAGGCGGCGGCCCTCGAACTCGACCGAACCCGCGTCGACCGCCCCGCCGGACAGGCGCAGCGTCGCGGAGATGGCCCGCAGCAGCGTGCTCTTGCCCGCGCCGTTGCCGCCGAGCACGGCAGCCACGCCACCGGCCGGCACGTCCAGTGACACGCCGTGAAGCGCCCGGAGCGCGCCTCCGTAGGAGACGTGGAGGTCACGCACCCGTAGGACGGGCTCGGTGCCGGGCACTCATCTATAATGCGACACAACCCTAGTCTGGCGTCAAGGCAATGGGGAATATCGTTTGAAGGGTGGCACGATACTTCCGATGGATGACGAGGTCGACCGTCCAGCTAGGACACGCGGGCCCAGCGCACGGGCATACCTGCTGATCCTGCTCGGCGACTATGCCTTCGGGCAGGACGGCGCGGCGTGGACGCACACCGTGGTCGAGGCGCTGGGCCTGGTGGGCTTCGAGGAGAAGGCGGCACGACAGGCCCTCACCCGCAGCGAGTCCGCCGGCCTGCTCGAACCGCGCCGCATCGGCCGGCGCACCCGCTGGCACCTGACGCCCGCCGGGCGCGACTCCCTCGCGGCCGCCCGCGACCGGCTGTTCGCGTCGGGACCGGAGAGCGACTGGACCGGCGAGTGGCTGCTCCTACTGGCCACCGTGCCCGAAAACCAGCGCAACCTGCGGCACCGGCTGCGCACGCTGCTGGGGTGGGCGGGGTTCGGCTCGATCGGGCCTGGCGTCTGGCTGAGCCCGCATCCGTCGCACGCCACCGAGGCACGCGAGGCGCTGGCGTCGCTGGGCGACGCGGTGCAGGGCACGCTGCTGCACGCACGGCTCGACGACCCCGGCGAACGCGGGCGACTCGTGACCCAGGCGTGGGATGTCGACGAACTGGACCGGCAATACCGCGCTTTCCTCGACCGTTTCGGCGCCGCGCGTCCCCAAACCCCCGAGTCGGCCCTTGCCGAACTGGCGCACCTGCTCTACCACTGGCGCCGGCTGCTCCTGGCCGACCCCGGCCTGCCACCGACCCTGCTTCCTCCACATTGGAGCGGCGAGCAGGCGCGCAAGCTGCTACTCGACCGGCACCCGCGCTGGCGGGCCATGGCGCGCACATGGTGGGCGGAGCATGAGCGCTAAATCTCGACCGCGTCCATCACGTCGTCGAGCACCTTCTGGGCGCCCGCCGCGAGCGCGTCGTGCAGCCGATGAAACACGGCCTCGGCATCGACCGCGGGCCAGTCGGAGGGCAAGTGGCGCAAGGGAATCCTCGGGTCATCGCGCAGGATCAGCAGCCATTCGCTGATCAGCCAGAGCTGCCGGGCCAGATCGTCCGGCGCGGCACGCAGCGGGCGCGGCGCGTCCCAGCGGCGCAGAAACTGCCGATAGCGCGCGGCGATCGCGGGCAGGTCATAGGCGTCGCCCACCATCCGGCTCACGGATTCCGCCTCGGCGGGATGTCCGTGGAACACCTGGATGTGGTCGCGCAGCCGGTCATCTGGCCACAGCGACACGACGTCAACCACGCCCGGCGCGATCCACAGCCCGCTGCGCAGCAGGCCGAAGCCCGCCCATCGCAGCCGCGAGCGCAGCAGGTGCCGCTCGTCGCGGCGCGACTCGGGCAGCGAAAACCCGAGCAGCGTCCACGGCCCGTCCTCGTCGCGGTTGACCGGGCCGGCGTGCCAGATCCGGCGTTCGCCCTCGGACAGCACGGTTTCGGCGTGCTGGGTGAGCCCGAAGTACATCTTGCGCCCGCGGCGATGGCGGGCGAGCAGGCCGCGCACGACCATGCGGCTCAGCGTGGAGCGGATCGCCTGCTCGGAGACGCCGAGCCGGTCCATCACCGCCAGGTAGGTGCCCGAGCAGACGGCGATGTCGCGGCCCAGCACGGCCCTGCCGAGGAAGGTCAGCAGCAGGGTCTGCGGGCGCACCTCCGGCGGACCCAACGGCGTCATCCGGCCAGGATAGCGGCATCCATGTTTGGCATTGTGTTGACGGTCGTCAGCAAGACGCCTAATGTGTGCGCTTACGACTGACTGACATCCATCTATGGAGGTTGCGATGATCAGAGTCAGGACCGTGCCGGCAGCGCTCGCCGGCGCCGTCATCCTCGCCCTCGGCGGCATCGCCCTGTCGTCCCCCGCCTCGGCCGCCACGCTGGTCGAGGTGACCAGCTTCGGTAGCAACCCCGGCGGCATGCGGATGCACATCTACGTGCCGGACAGGCGGCCGACCAACCCGGCCATCGTCGTCGCGATGCACGGCTGCGGCGGGTCCGGCCCCGGTTTCTACTCGGGCAGCCAGTTCGCCTCGCTGGCCGATCAGTACGGCTTCATCGTCATCTACCCGACCGCCACCCAGCAGGCCGGCTTCGGCAACTGCTTCGACACGTGGTCCGACGCTGCCAAGCGCCGCGGCGGCGGAAGCGATCCCGTGTCAATCAACTCGATGGTGGACTACACGGCGCAGCGCTACAACGGCGACCGGCAGCGCATCTTCGCCACCGGAAGCTCCTCGGGTGGCATGATGACCCAGCACATGGCCGCCGTCTACCCCGACGTGTTCAAGGCCGGTGCGTCCTTCATGGGCGTGCCGTTCGGCTGCTTCGCCAACGCGGCCGACTACGCACCGGGCAACAGCTCATGCACGACCCGGGAGAAGAACCTGACCCCGCAGCAGTGGGGCGACATGGCGCGGCAGGCTTATCCCGGCTACAGCGGGTCGCGGCCGCGGATGCAACTGTGGCACGGCAGCAACGACACACTCGTGCCGTACTCGCGGCTGCAGGAGTCGATGGAGCAGTGGACCAACGTGTTCGGGCTCAGCCAGACGCCCACCCGCAGCGACACGCCGCAGGCCAACTGGAACCGCAGCCAATACGCCAACTCGTCGGGCACCGTCCTGGTCGAGACGTACGGCATCCAAGGCGCGGGACACAGCCTGCCCATGAGCGGTATGGCCCTGGCCGCCATCCGGTTCTTCGGCCTCGACCGCGACCCGTCGCCTTCACCCAGCATTTCGCCCACCACTTCGCCATCGCCCAGCACCTCGCCCAGCACTTCGCCCAGCGTGAGCCCGTCGCCGTCCACGCCGGTCCCGCCCGGATGCCGCGTCGGCTACACGGTCAACGCGTGGAACACCGGCCTCACCGCATCGGTCACCATCACCAACACCGGAACGACTACCGTCAACGGGTGGGCGCTGGCCTTCACCCTCCCCAGCGGACAGACCATCACCGGCACGTGGAGCACGACCATCTCACCCAACAGCGGCGCGGTAACCGCCCGTAACGTGTCCTACAACGCCACCATCGCCACGAACGCGTCGGTGAGCATGGGCTTCCAGGCCAACCACACCGGCAACACCGGCCGGCCGAACTCGTTCACCCTCAACGGGGTACCGTGCAGCATCGCCTAAACCGCCACGCCCTGCTGCCGAACGACCGGCAGCTGGCCCTGGACCTGTTCGACCCCTTCGGCTCCAAGGAGAAGACGCTGCACGCCAACATGGGCGGGCACACCGGCTCCCACAGTACGAGGGGGACGACGGGAACCGGTTCTCCGGCACCTGAAGTGAGGCGGGGCCGTCAGGCCGGCAGCAGACGATAGAAGCTGCCGGCCAGGACGCCGCTCATCGAGGACAGGCCCAGGGGCTCCTCGATGGCGGTGGCTTTAAAAATCTTGAAAGAAATCCGGGAGGCGTGTCGGATCGGGACGATGGTGTTCGTAGCAGGGGTGAGGCCGCCGCAAGGCGCGGCGCGACCAACTTCCCGCAAGGAGACACCATGACTGCCACATACACCTTCGACATCTTCTCCACGCTCGATGGCTTCGCCAACCACAACGGCGACTGGGGCAGCTACTGGGGCAAGCAGGGCCCCGAATCCCAAGCCGCACCACTAGGTCCGGGCCAGCTAATGCACTCACCGGGCCGAATATCGCGCTCAGCCACAGCCGAACGATGGTTGATGAAGGGCCTATCGGCGCACCGGTGCAAGCGCGTGAGCGTGCACGCTACTCGCGATAGCCTGCACGCTCACGCCAATTAAGGTGCCGCAAGGGCCTCGGTCGGGGCCAACCGGGCGGCACGCACCGCCGGGTAGAGCCCCGCGATCATCCCGATGAGCAGTGTGGCGGCCAGTCCACCGAGCATGGCCCACGCGGGCACGACAGTGGGCCAGCCCTGCGTCGCGGCGTACACCGCCGTGACAGCGATGCCGAGCACCACCCCACCCAATCCGCCAAGTGCCGACAGGAGAAGCGATTCGGCGAGGAACTGCACCCGGATCTGGCCCTGCGTGGCGCCCAGCGAACGCCGCAGCCCGATCTCGGCCCGCCGTTCGAGCACCGAGATGACCATGGTGTTGGCCACGCCCACGCCCCCGACCAACAGTGCCACCGCGCCCAACCCGAGCAGCAGCGCGGTGAACGTCGCATCCGTCGCCTGCTTGGCGGCCAGCGCATCGGACGGGCGTGACACCGTGACCTCCGTCGGGGCCTGCGGGTTGGCCGTGGCCGCGAGCACCTTCTGCACGGCGGTGACCTGATCCTCCCGCGCCCGCGAGTAGACGGTGGTCGGGTGCCCATCGAACCCCAGATATCGGGCGGCTGCCTCCCACCCGACGAGAGCCGACAGGTCGAGCTCGGGCGCGAGCGGGACCGGGTCGAGGATCCCGATGACCGTGAACCACTCCCCGCCCAGCCACACGTGCACGTCGGTGCCGGATTCGTTGACGCCCAACCGGTCTGCGGCCATCGAGCCCAGCACGACCGCCGGATAGCGCGCGGTCGCCTCGTTGAGCCACACGCCATCGCCGACGGAGCCGCCGACCGTGCCCAGCAGGTCGAGGTATGCGGCCTGGACCGCGATGCTTCCGGTCTGCCCGGCCGGTATGCGATCGTTGCGATACACCCGCGTGTCCGCAAGCCTGGCCGTCGCCGTGGCGGACGTGACCGGCCCGATCCGCCCGATCATCGACACCGCGTCCTGGGGCAGTTTGGCCTGCTCCGAGGAGAACATCTTGTTGCCGGGCCCGACCGTGAGCAGATTGGTCCCGAGCCGGGCCAGCGTGCGGTCCAGATCGGCGCGCGACGACGTGGAGATCCCGACGACCGAGAGCATCGCCGCGATGCCGATCGCGATGCCCAGCGCCGACAGGAACACGCGCAGCGGACGCGACCGAAGCCCTGACCCACCGACACGCACCACATCGGACGGTCGCAAACGCGCGGGCGCCAACACGGTCACGCCATCACCCGCCCGTCGCGCATCTCGACCTGCCGGGGCAGCGAGGCGGCGATCTCCCGATCGTGGGTGATCACGAGGATCGTCGTGCCGCCCGCGTGCAGCTCGTGCAGCAGCTCCATCACGCCCGCGCCGGACGCCGAGTCCAGATTGCCCGTGGGTTCGTCGGCGAGCACGAGCGCCGGATCGCCGACCACCGCACGCGCGATCGCGACCCGCTGCTTCTCGCCGCCGGAAAGCTCGTGCGGCCGGTGCTTGAGCCGGTGCCCGAGCCCAACCCGCACGAGGGTTTCCTCCGCCCGCCTACGCCGCTGGGCGAGCCCGACTCCCGCATAGAGCAGACCGTCGGCCACATTGTCCACAGCGGACACTCCCGCCGCCAAGTGGAACTGCTGAAACACGAATCCAATCGTCGAGGCCCGCAGCGCCGAAAGCTCGCGATCGGACAGTCGCGCCACCTCGTGCCCGGCAATGTGGACAGTGCCCGACGTCGGCCGGTCGAGCGTGCCGATCACGTGCAGCATCGTGGACTTGCCCGACCCTGAGGGGCCCACGATGGCCACCATCTCTCCACTCCGGACGATCAGCGTCGCACCGGCGAGCGCCGTGACCCCGCCCGGATAGGTCTTCGAAACCTCTTCCAGTGCAACGAGTGTCACTTCGGAACACCCACCTTCATGCCCGGCTGCAGCCCGCCACCGCGAATCTCGACCCGGCCGTTTGCGAACATGCCCGTCTCCACGGCAATGTAGCGCGCCGACTCGCCGTCGACCACCTGCACACCGTATCCACCCTCCGACAGCGCGACCAGCGCCGCCACCGGCACGGTCAGCACGTCCTTGCGCTCCTCGGCCACGAACCGCACCTTCACCGGACCCCGCTGCAGTGTGCCGATCGCAGCCTGATCGGCGATGGACACGGCAACCTCCAATGTGGCCGGTCCGTTGTCACCGCCACCGCCGGGCTGCTGCTGCCCACCGTCGCCATTGGATGCCGTCGTGCCGACGCTTTCCACCTTGCCCTGCACCGGCTTGCCGTCGGGCAGGGTCACCTGCACCGCCAACTCCGGCGCCGCGTAACGCTGCTGGTCCATGGGCAAATTGACAATCACTTTTCTTACGGTACCGGTGAAAGCGATCACCTCGCCCGAAGCGACATCACCGACCCGGAGTTTGTGCTGTGCTACCCGAATCGGCCCGCCCGCATAGACGACCCGGCCGGGCGCGACCACACCACTCTCGGCGAGCCTGAGGTCCTCCTGCCATCGCTTGACGGCCGTGGCGGTCGACCCACTGAACTTCTCGTCCACAGTAAACCCGGTGTAGCCCAACGCCCTCAGGTTGTCCTCAAGCTGCTTGACGTCGGGCCCTTCGGCGTCGCTCGCGAGCGCGCGATACAGCGGAAGCTCACCGAACAACAGCACGACGGGTTCGTTGTCCACTTTGAACACGGGCTGCCCACGGTCCACAGTGGACCCGACGGGCGGCAGCCACGTGACGATGCCCTGCCCACCGGGGAGGCGTAACGGGATTTCCTCGCCGTAGCCGAGCTCGCCGTCGAGCTCCTCATAGTCGGTCAGCGTGGCCCGGGTGATGTCGGCGGTCTTGGCCGGCTGCGTGGAGCGCCTCGGCGCCGCCCCTTGAGACCCTCCAAAACCGACGGCGGCGGCGCCGGCACCGCCCAGAGCGACCACCGCCCCCGCCGCGATGAACAGTCTGCGCTTCATCCGGCCGTTCCCGGCTTCGGGGACTCGCGGTCGATGCCGATGTTGCTGCGGCACTTGTCGATCGCGGTGCGCAGGTTCGGGTCGTCCTTGTTGACCTGCACGCCGCCGGCGAACCCGCCGGTCGCCGGGTCCGGGTCGGGCCAGTCGGACACGCCGTTGTCGCGCATGCACTGCGCGAACTTGCGCGCCTGCTCCAGCTGCTCGGGGGTGAGCTGCACGTTGCGGCCGCCCTCGGGCATATACTTGCTGCACTTCTCCATCGCCGGGCCAAACTTTGCCTTGTCGATTTTCCCGCCCTCGGCGAGGAACCGCAGCGCGGTCTTGCCCGTCCCATCTCCCAGCTCGGGGTCGGGAACGTCGAGCCCCTCGGCGCGCAGGCACTCCACGAACTGCTTCGTGCGCTCCTCCGGGTTGTCGGCGGGTTTGTCGGGGTCGTTGCTCACCTGATTCGTCTGGCCACTCGCCGTGGCCACGCCCTCAGTCTCGGGCTGGGCGCACGCACCGAGCACGCCCAGGGCGAGCACTCCCAGCACGGCAGTGATTTTCGCGCGTGCGAAGCAACGCGCGGCATCGCCGCCCTTAAACCGGCTTCCTCCCTCCCGATCTTGGAATCCCGGCCTTCGGCCACCCCAAGATCGCTCAGTCCAGAAGCCGGCGGCGGAGATGATGAAATGTCGCATCCTCATGAGCGCAGTCCAGCGGGCGGGGCGTAAGACCATTGTTAGCGCATTTCCTTATGGCAGCCTTACGCGGGACACAGGCAGTATTGGCGCGTGCGCGTACTGGTTATCGAGGACGAACAGCTGCTGGCGGACGCCATCGCCGAGGGCCTGCGTCGATCCGCTATAGCCGTGGATGTCGTATATGACGGCGATGCCGCGCTCGCACGGCTGGGCGTGAACGAATACGACGTGGCCGTGCTGGATCGAGACCTGCCGATCGTGCACGGCGACGACGTGTGCCGGGCGATCGTCGAGTCGGGCGCCGACACGCGCGTGCTCATGCTCACGGCCGCGGCCGAGATCGTCGACCGGGTGGCGGGCCTGTCCCTGGGCGCCGACGACTACCTGCCCAAGCCGTTCGCGTTCGCTGAGCTGGAGGCGCGCGTGCGGGCGCTGGCCCGGCGGGCACGCCCCGCCGCGCCGCCCGTGCTCGACCGCGCGGGCATCCGCCTCGACCCCGCGCGGCGGGAGGTCGTGCG
>NZ_QJUG01000273.1 GCF_003426775.1 Allorhizocola rhizosphaerae
GGCGACACCGGCCTGGTCGGCGGCGCGCTCGACACGGTCACCGGGCTTACCGGTGGTCTGACCGGTGGCGACGCCGGTCTGCTTGGCGGCACGCTCGACACGGTCACCGGTGTCACCGGCGGCCTGACGGGTGGTGACGCCGGCCTGCTGGGCGGGACGCTGGACACGGTCACCGGGCTTACCGGTGGTCTGACCGGTGGCGACGCCGGTCTGCTTGGCGGCACGCTCGACACGGTCACCGGTGTCACCGGCGGCCTGACGGGTGGTGACTCCGGCCTGTTGGGGGGCACGCTCGACACGGTCACTGGCTTGACTGGTGGGCTGACCGGGAACGAAGGTTTGGTCGGCGGCCTTGTCGGTGACGACGGCCTGGTTGGCGGGCTCACCGGCGACGCGGGCCTGGTCGGCGGGGCACTCAACACCGTCACCGGCACGGTGGGTGGCCTCGGCGGCAGCCTCGACATCGTCGGCGACGTGACCGGATCGCTGGGTGTGGGCAACATCACCGGAAGTCTCGGCCTGGGTGGCGAGGCGAGCGCCTCGACCAACGGCGGCAACGACGGCGATGGCCTGCTCGGTGGCCTGCTGTAAAAAACTTCCTTTGTGAAGGGTCCCAAACGGGCCGGGTCGTGTTACACACGGCCCGGCCCAACCGATTGTCTAGCAGTGGTTGTCCAGGCAAAGAACACGGCTTCGCCTGAACGGAGTTGATCCGCCCGGCCCAAAACGCGAAGAGCGTTTTGCTCAGCACTTGAAAATTCCTCCGAAACCAGCAGAATCATGGCCGTGGTAGCGCCAATCTGGCTGAACGTGCTCGATGAGACTTCTCGGCTGTGCCAGGCACATGGGCGCGCGGACCTGATCGAGTGGTTGCGGCAGAAGCGGGCGCAACTGTTGGACAGCCAGTTGCGCGTGCTCGTCGTCGGGGAGCCCAAGCAGGGCAAGAGCCAGCTCATCAACGCGTTGATCAACGCGCAGGTGTGCCCGGTGGGCGACGGCGTGACCACGACCCTGCCGACGATCGTCAAGCATGCCGACGAGGCAAGCACGATCACGCACCCCACGCACGTCGAGATTGGAGTGCCGCGCGGGCTTCTCGCCTCGGGCATGGTGCTCATCGACACGCCGGGCATCGACAACCAGGACCCGGCCCGGCTCAAGGCCCCGCCCGCCGATGTCGTGCTGCTCGTCTCCGACGCCACCCGCGAGCTGTCGGTCACCGAGCTCAACCTGCTGCTGCACCTGGCCCAGTCGCACGCGCACCTCGCCGTCGTGCTCACGAAGATTGACATCTCGCCGCACTGGCGGCTCATCGCCGACCACAACCGCCAGCAGCTGGCCGGGGTCGGTGTCGCCGCAACGGTCATCCCGGTCTCCTCGGCGCTGCGCCTGGCCGCCGCCACCACCAACGACCAGACCATCAACGCCGAGTCGGGCTTCCCCGTGCTGCTGTCGCGGCTGATGCGCGACCACTCCGCCAAGGGTGACGAGCTCGCCCGTGCCAGCGTCAACCTGATCGTGCGCAGCGTGGTCGACCAGCTGGCCGCACCGCTGCGCCAGGAATTGTCCATTGAGGACAGTCCGGCCCGGTCCGACACCATGTCGCGGCTGCGCGACGCCCAGCGGGCGGTCGACGAACTGCGCCGCTGCTCGACCAGCTGGCAGAACACGCTCAACGACGAGATGGCCGACCTCATCTCCGACCTCGAATACGACCTGCGCGACCGGACCAGGCGCATCCTGCGCGAGGTCGACGAGTTGTTCGACGAGGCAGACCCGCTGACCCACTGGGAGTCGTTCTCCGGCTGGCTCGACGAAAACCTGATCGAGGCGGCGGAGGCCAACTACCGGTGGCTGGTGCAGCGGTGCGAGGCCGCGACCAGGCGCGTGGCCGATCACTTCGTGGACTACGGATACGGCTACGACGCGCTGCCGCGCTGGTCCATGCGCGTGCCCGACGACCTGGCCGAGCGGGTGTCCATCATCGAGCAGCCGCGCATCGAGAGGTTCACCCCCAGTCAGAAGATCTTCTCTGGATTGCGCGGGTCGTACGGCGGCATCCTGATGTTCGGCCTGGCGACCAGCCTCGTGGGCATGCCGCTGATCAACCCAGTGTCGATTGGCGCGGGCGCGCTGTTCGGCGGCAAGACCGTGCTCGATGACAGCAAGTCCGCGCTCAAGCGCCGGCAGACCGTTGCCAAGCAGGCCTGCCAGCGCCACATCGACGACTTCTTCCTGCGCTTCAGCAAGGACTGCCGCGACACCGCGCGCCAGGTGCAGCGGATGCTGCGCGACCACTTCACGGCGCTCACCGAGCAGCTGCAGGAGGCCATCATCCAGTCGTTCCGCCGGGCCAAGCAGGCCGCCGACCTGGAGCGCAATCAGCGCCACCGGCAGATCGAGCAGCGGCTGCGCCAGCTCGCGTCGGTCTACGAGCAGGCGCAAGCGCTGGTCGCCGCAAGAGTCACGGCATGAGGGAGGCTTGCCCGAGGGAATCGATTGGCATGCGCCGCGTAGTGAAGCGGAGGGACGCCCATGAGGGAGGGCTTGCCCGAGGGAATCGATTGGCATGCGCCGCGTAGCGAGGCGGAGGGACGCCATTGAGGCTGGAAGAGGCGACGTGGGCGCTTTTGCAGGAGACGCTCGATGTGTATAGGGACGATCCGCGGGTCAGCGCGCATGTGCATCACCAGATTACGCGGCTCAACGATCCTCTGCGCATCGCCGTGATGGGTCAGGCGAAGTCCGGCAAATCGACGCTCGTCAACGCCATCCTCGGTGAGGAAATCGCGCCCGTCTTCGAAAATGTCCTTACCTGGTACCACGACGGCCCCACGCCGCTGATCACCGCCTACACGGTGACGGGTGCCGCGCACGACCTGCCCGCCACCCGGTCCGCCGCCGGCACGCGCATCGACCTCGCGGGCTGGCGCGCCGACCAGATCCGCGACATCGTCGTGCAGTGGCCGATCCGCGCGCTGCGCAACGCGTCGCTGGTGGACACGCAGCCGGAGGCACCGCCAACCAGCGAGGTCGACGCCGTGCTCTACCTGAGCCGCGATGTGCGCGCGGCCGACCTCGATGCGCTGCAACAGGCGCACCTGTCGAGCGTCGCCCGAGCCGCCCCGGTCAGCACCATCCTCGTGCTGTCGCGTGCCGACGAGATCGGTGGTGGGCGCATCGACGCCCTGCTGACCGCCCGCCAGCTGGCCCGCCGGCACCACCGCGACCCGCGCGTGAGCTCAGTGAGCCTGGGCGTGGTGCCGGTCAGCGGGCTGGTGGCGCTCGCCAGCCGGGTACTGTCCGAAGAGGACTTCGAACGGCTGCAGGGCATCGCGTTCATGCCCCGCCCGGAGCTGGACGGCTATCTGCTCTCCGCGGACCGGTTCGCGGCGGCGGGCGGAGGTGAGCTGCTTGAGCGGTTCGGGCTGCACGGGGTGCGGCTTGCCACGACGCTGGTCCGCACCGGCCACGACACGCGTGCCAAGCTGGGCGCCGAGCTGGCCCGGCGCAGCGGGCTCGGCGAGCTGCGGGAGGCGCTCAACCAGTACTTCATCGAAAGACGGGATGTGCTCAAGGCGCGTTCGGCCCTCATCGTGCTGGAAGAGTTGCTGCGCAACGACTCCCGGCCCGGCGCCGCCGAGCTGCTGGCGCGCCTGGAACGGGTGATCGCCGGCGCGCACGAGTTCGCCGAGCTGCGCCTGATGGCGACGCTGCGCGCGGCGGAGGTCACGTTCGACGACGACCTGAACGCCGAGGCACACCGGCTCATCGGCGGCAACGGCGGCAGTGTCGCCGCGCGGCTCGGGTTGGAGCATGAGGCCAGCGACGCGGAGCTGTGGGCGCTGTGCTCGGAGGCGCTGATCCGGTGGCAGGGGTTGGCCGAGGATCCGGGGTTCGGCTTTGAGCTGGCCCAGCAGCGCGCGGCCCGGGTGGTCGTGCGCAGCTGCGAGGGGCTGCTGGCGGAGCTGTCCGAAGCGCGCCGATTCGGTTACGCCCGCTAGACGAGATCGGCGTTGGCAAATATAGCGATGAGGGCTATGTTGGCCCCATCGTTTACCTAGCCGTTGACCTATCCGTGATCATCCCGGCCTTCAACGAGCAGCGTCGCATCGGGCCGTCGATCGAGGCGATCCGTGCCTATCTCGATTCGACGGGACGGGCCTGGGAGCTGATCGTGGTCGACGACGGGTCCACGGACCATACGGCTTCGGTGGTGCAGGAGCATCCGGGCGTCGAGCTGATCCGCCTGTGGCGCCACCGCGGGAAGGGTCAGGCGGTGCGGGTCGGCGTGCTCGCCTCGCGCGGCGCGGACGTCCTGATCACCGATGCCGACCTGTCGACCCCCATCACCGAGCTGGAAAAGCTTTGGACGGCAGGCGGGGACGCGGTCGCCGTGATCGGTTCGCGGGCCTTGGCCGGGAGCCATATCGAGATCCATCAGAGCCGGGTGCGCCGGCTGCTCGGGCGTCTCGGAAACCGGTACATCCGCGCGGTGGCCGTGCCCGGCATCCGCGACACGCAGTGCGGCTTCAAACTCCTGCGGGGCGGCGCGGCCCGCGCGCTGATGGCTCGTACCCGCCTGAACGGATGGGGAATCGACGTGGAGATCCTGCACCTGTGCGCCCGGTTCGGCTGGCCGGTGGTGGAGGTCCCGGTGCGCTGGCGGCACAACACCGGCTCCAAGCTGCACCCGATCGCTTATCTGTCCGTGTTGGCCGAAGTCGCGTACGTGCGCGTGGTCCACAGGCGCGCCAACCACTTGTCCAGCGGCAGCACCAACACAATGCACAGGAAGGGAAGGTGCAGCAGGGCGAAGACGATCGCCTCGCCGAACGAGGGGTAGTGTCCCATGATCATTTTGATGTGATGCGCGTACTGCAGGGTCTGCGGGATGCCGGTCGGGTTGACGAGAAACCAGAAGATGTCAAGGAACCCGGAGAAGATGAGAATGACCCCGCTCAATACGACTTTGAGGCAGTTGCCGGGTGTGCCGCCGCCCAGCCGGTAGGCGAAGGCGATCGACAGCAGGATCGCGGGGTAGAGCATCAGGTAGAGATAGGTGTAGAACTCGCCCTCCGCGTTCGCGTGCTTCTGCGGCACGGCAACGAATCCCAGGTAGCTGATCCGCGGGATGATGTAGCCGAGGAAGCCAACCAATGGGAGCAGCAGCAACAGGTGTAGGTGCCTGGACCGATTCGGGAACACGGCGATTCCGCAGGCGATCACGAGGTACACGAAAATCTTGTAAAGCACCTGGAGCGGACTGTCTATTTCGGACTTGTGTGGCATCAGAAGGTAGACGGTCAGAAAACCGATCGTGCCCAGAACCATGAGCACGAGCCACAGGTATCTCATCGGACGAGCAGCCTTCGCAAGAGGTAGAACAGGCGAAACACCGTGCGGGGCGGGAGGAATTGCATCAGCCACGTCGCGGCGTATGCGGGGTAGCCCAGCGCGGGCATCCTATAGCCGTAAGCCTTTACGGCGTTGCGGCGGGTGCGCAGCGTGGACCGGATGATTGCCCTGTGGTCGTTGAAGATGTAGTTGTCGCCGTGGACCCGGTACTTGACGAGACACTCCTGGAGATTGGCGATCTGGTACGCGCGGCCGATGCGCATCAGCAGGTCGAGTTCTTCGGGCATGACTCGGTAGAGGCCCAGCCGGTCGAAGCATTCCTTCCTGACCATGAGGGTGCTGTGGCGGATCGGCGTGTGGAAGAAGAACGAGCGCTTGATTTCCGCGTCGCCGGCGGGGAACGAGACGGTGCGCCGGAGCCTTCCCTGCGCATCTATCTCATAGATGTTGGATCCGCAGGCGCCGTGTCCCGGATTGTTCTCCAGGAAGGCCACCTGCCTGCTGATCCGCTCGGGCATGGCGACGTCGTCGCCGTCCATCAGCGCGACGTATTTTCCGCTTGCCCGTTCCACTCCCTTGTTTCTGGTACGGATGACGCCCACGTTCAGTTCGTTGCGGATCGCCACCATGCGGCTGTCTTTGCGCGCATAAGCCTCGATGACCTCCCACGAGTCGTCCGGTGAGGCGTCATCGATGACGAAGAACTCGATATTTCGGTGCGTCTGATTGAGGATGCTTTCAATGGTTTCGGGAAGGAATCGCGCCGTGTTGTAGACCGGCATCACCACCGAAACGAGGAGATCGTCCACTTGCACCGCTCAAAGATAGCGAGGGCAGTGAAAGTTTCGATGGTTGACCGGCCGTGTGCGCGGGGCTTAATCTCGCGCTGATATTCCGAAATTGGATCGAAACTTTCGGAGCCTGCCATGGGTCGCAAGAGCGTGTGGATCGCGGTGTCGTGTGTGCTGGCCGCGATGGTGAGCGCGCCGGCCCATGCCTTCGACCCGGTGGTCGTGATGACCAGTGACTTCGAGGACGGCACGGCGCAGGGTTGGTTCGCGCGAGGCGCTGCGACGCTGGCGGTCACGAGCGACGCCGCGCACGCCGGCACGCAGAGCCTGCGCACGACCGGGCGTACGGCGACGTGGAACGGGCCGGGCCGGAATGTTTTGGGGCTCTTGCAGAAGGGCGCGACGTATGTGATCGAGGCGTATGTGCGGACGGTCGCCGGGCAGCCGTCTGCTGCCGTGCACATGACCATGCAGCGGACCCCGGACGGTGGATCGACCACGTATGAGCGGGTCGCCAGCGCGACCGTGTCCGAGACCGACTGGGCCCTGCTGCGCGGGGAATACTCCTTCCAGGTGGACTCGACCGAACTCCAGCTCTATCTGGAGAGCACGGATGCGACGGTCGCGTTCGACGTCGACGACGTGAAGGCCACGATGATCGCGCCCGCGCCGGGCGGCCCGCCGGACGAGGTCGGCATCACCACCGGGTTCGAGGGCGGCACGCGCCAGGGCTGGGCACCGCGCATCGGCTCCGAGACGCTGACAGTGACCGACGCCGATGCCCACGGTGGACAGTACAGCCTGCTGACCACGGCTCGGACGCAGACCTACGCCGGGCCCGCGCTCAACGTGTTCGGGCGCATGGGCAAGGGCAAGCTCTACACGTTCTCGCTGTGGCTCAAGCTCGCGCCGGGTGAGGCGCCTGCGCAACTGCGGTTCAGCATCGAGCGGCGGCTCAACGGGACACCCAGCTATGAGGGGCTGGTGGGCAACCGGACGGTCACGGCCGATGCGTGGGTCCAGTTCAGCGGGAGTTACACGCTCGCCTACGACGTTGACTTCCTGTCCCTCTACGCCGAATCGGCGTCCGGGACGGCATCTTTCTACCTCGATGACTTCGTGCTGACGTACGTGCCGCCGCTGCCGATCCAGAAAGACATCCCGCGCCTGCGCGACGTTTTAGCCTCTGATTTCCCGGTTGGTACCGCGATCGACCGCAGCGACACGGTTGGCGTCAACGCCGAACTGGCGCAGCAGCACTTCGGGCAGGTGACTCCGGGCAACGCGCTCAAGTGGGACGCCACCGAGCCCCGCGAGGGCCAGTTCACCTTCGCCGAGGCCGACGCACTGGTCGACTTCGGTACGAACAAGGGGATGCGCGTGCGCGGCCACACTCTGGTGTGGCACAGCCAGACGCCGGCGTGGGTGTTCCAGGACGCGGCCGGCAACCCGCTGACCAACTCGCCCGAGCACAAAGCCCTTCTGCTGCAACGGTTGGAAAATCACATCCGCGCGGTCGCCGGCCGCTACGCCGGGCGCATCTACGCCTGGGACGTGGCCAATGAGGTGATCGACGAGTTCCAGCCGGACGGGCTGCGGCGCAGCCGCTGGTTCGAGATTACGGGCATCGATTACCTGCGCACGGCTTTCCGCGTGGCGCACGAGGTTGTGCCGGATGCGGTGCTCTATATCAACGACTACAACACGCACAACCCTCGCAAGCGCGACTTCCTGCACCAGCTCGTGGTTTCGCTCAGGGCCGAGGGCGTCCCGGTCGAGGGCGTCGGGCACCAGACGCACATCAACGTCGAACGCCCGCCGCTGGCGCAGATCGAGCAGTCGATCCAGAAGTTCGCCGGGCTGGGCGTGCAGCAGGAGATCACCGAGCTTGACATCAGCGTGTATCCCAACGCCGTCGACTCGTACCCGTCCATCCCGCAGGAGACCATCACCGCGCAGGGATACCGCTATCGCGACCTTTTCGCGATGCTGCGCGACAACCGGCAGCACCTGGCATCGGTGACGCTGTGGGGGTCGAATGACAACAACACGTGGCTGAAGAACTTCCCGTTCCCGCGGCTGGACCTGCCGTTGCTGTTCGACGAACGGTTGCAGGCCAAGCCCGCGTACTGGGGTGTGGTCGACCCGTCGCGGTTGCCGCTGCTCACGCGCGCGCACAACGTGCCCGCGGGTGCGCCTCGCATCGACGGCAAGACCGAGCTGGAGTGGGATCAGCTGCCCATGACGGCGATCGAGGCCGCGGGCGGGCCCGGGGTCAGGTTCCAATTGCGGTGGCACGGGCAGTGTCTGTTCGTGCTCGTGGAGGTCGATGACTCCACGAAGGACAGGGCGGACACGGTCGAGATCTTCGTGGACGACAACAATGGCAAGACGCCGGAGTACGAGTCCGACGATGCCCGGCACCGGCTCCGACGGGGTGGACATGACGTGCGTGAGACCGCGACGGGATATCGGGTGGAGGCGGCGATTCCACTGCGGACGGTCGGCTCGGCGGGCCGCAGGATCGGGCTGGACATCCGGGTCAAGGACACGGCGCGGCCGGCTGAGGTCGTGTCGTGGAACGACAGCGTGCGGCACGGGCAGGACACGGACACGTCGCGGTGGGGGACGGTCACACTGATCCCGGCCGTGGCACGGGTCGATGCGCGCAGGACGTCGGTGGCGCCGATCATCGATGGCATCGCCGATCCGGTGTGGGCACGGGCACGCGAAATCGCCACGACCGTGCAGGTGATCGGGACGGGCGGGGCCACGGCACGGGCGAGACTGCTGTGGGACAACGAGTATTTGTACGTGCTGGCTCGTGTCACTGATGCTTCGCTCGACGAGTCGTCGCCCAACCCGTACGAGCAGGACTCGATCGAAATCTTCGTGGATCCGGACAATGGCAAGACGACCGGATACGACGATGACGACACGCAGTACCGGATCAGCTTCACCAACCGGCAGACCGTAGGCGGTGGACTTGCCATCGACCCGACCAACCTCACGAGCGCGACGGCGGCCGTGCCGGGCGGTTACGTTGTGGAGGCCCGCATCGCGCTGGACACCATCAGCCCGCGAGATGGCAGCCTGCTGGGCTTCGACCTGCAGGTCAACGACGCCACGGGCGGCCGCCGCACGGCCGCGTCCTCCTGGCACGACCCGACCGGCGCGGCCTATGTCAACACGTCGCGATGGGGAGTCCTGCGCCTGGTCAGATTCTGATCACCACGTTCGCTCGCAGATGCAGGGCCCGCAGATGGGGCGCGACAAGCTCGGCGAAGGCGTCGTGGTCCCCCGTGCGCGCGGCGCCAAGCCGGCCCTGTTCAAGCCGCGCTGGCCAGGATTTCCGCGGCGGCCTGCCCGCAGACCGGCGCGGCCCCGTGCGTGGCGATGTGGGCCGCGCCGATCGGTGAGCCCGCCGGGACGCCCATCTCGACAACGACGGCGTCCGGGCGGGCTGCGACGGTCTTCTCCAGCAGGGTGGACAGCCATGGATGCCGATGCGGGTCGCGGCACACAAGCACCGGCGTCCGAGCGGAAGCGCCCGCCAGTACATCGTCGACCGTCGCGCCCTCGGCCAGCCGCACCACCGTCGTGTTTGGACGCAGCGTGGTCAGCGGCGCGGCGAGGCCCCACGGCGTGCGCGCGTCGATCGCCAGGTTGGTGCTCGTTTCGAACTCCACCACGTGCGCGGGCCCGTGCAGCCGCGCCGCTCCAGTGACCCGCAGGGCCCGCCGTGCGGCCGTCAGCCCGATTCCCGGGGTCTGTGTGGACGCAAGCCGCACCCGCCGCAGTGACCGGCTCCACGCCGCGAACTCGGCCACCCGCGCGGCGGCCGCGGCGAGCCGCTCCTCCGGCAGCGTC
>NZ_QJUG01000274.1 GCF_003426775.1 Allorhizocola rhizosphaerae
GGATCGCTCTGGGCCGCCACGTGGTTGGTGTGGGTGGGTCGGCGGCGGGTGAGTGGGGCTCGGGGTGGGCTTTAGCGTCCCAGAGCGATCCCCCGAACCCGCTTCAAGACTCACCCGTGTGCCGCGCGTGGCGGAGACGTCGTGCCCACTCCGCGCCCGTGTGATGTGCTGCGGTTTGGTGGTGTGGTGCTGCGTGGCCGTGTGGTGTGGGGATTGTGGGCTGGGTGGTGAGGTGCTGCGTGGCCGTGTGAAGGGTTGTGGGCGAAGGGCGTCCAGTTTGGATTGGTGCGCTGAACCGGATCGCGTCCGGTGGTGCCGCGTTTGGCCCGGAAGTCGTCAGCCGGCTTATCGGCGACGGGAAAGCAGGTGCTCGCTTCGTAGGTCAGCACCGTGCCACGCTTGAGGTGTTCCTTTGGCGAACTGCGCAGCGGCGGCCGAGTCGTGCATGACCGAGGCGCTGGCGAGCCCTTGCCGGAGTCGACCAGGGGAGGTGTCGCGCAAAGGCGAGCCCGACGACCGCGGCCAGTGCCGCCGCTGGGAGGCGGACGGCTCGGTTTTCGACGCAGGACGGCGCACTAAACCGGTTGGCGATCCGGGCGTTAGCTGCGTCTCAGTTCCTGACCGGGTGATGGGGCCGGGCGTAGCGTGGGGGCGATGCCCCGGTTATCCCGCTCGCCCGTGACCTGGCTGATCTATGTGCAGCTGGGGCTGTACGCCTATTTCCTGTACGGATTTGGGCCGGTGGTCGGGTTGTTGCGCGACGAGCAGGGCGTGTCGAACACGCTGGCGAGCCTGCACAGCACGGCCCTCGCGGTGGGGGCGGTGCTTGGCGGGGCGGCGTTCGCCTTGCTGGCGTTGCGGTTCGGGCGGCCGAGACTGATCTGGGGCGCGCTGGCCGGGATTGCCGTTGGGATCGCCGGGTTTGTGGCGCTGCCCGCCTGGTACCCGGTGACCATGCTTTTGACCTTGATCGTGGCGTTCTTCGGGACGATCGTCATCAATGGGGTCGTGGTGTCGCTGGCGCAGCTGCACGGGCCGGCCGGGCCGGCGGCGATCAGTGAGGCGAATGCGATGGCGGTCGGCGCGGGGATGATCGCCCCGCTGGTGATCGGGCTCAGTGTGGGGATCGGGCTGGGCTGGCGCGCCGGGGTGGGTGTCCTGATTGGAGCGATCGGGATCGTGGCACTGGTGGCCTGGCGGTTGGGGATCGTGGTGCCGGCGCGGGAGGCGGTTTCCGTCGCACCCGCGGGGAAGTTGCCGCTGGGCCGGGCGTACTGGCTGGTCTGGACGATGATGGTGGTGACCGGGGCGATCGAGGTCGTGCTGTCCCTGTGGAGCGCGGTCGTGCTGCGGGAGCGGGCGGCGCTGACGCCGGCCGGTGCGTCGGCGGCGGTGTCGGCGATCCTGCTGGGCATGCTGATCGGGCGTGCGGGTGGGGCCAGGTTGGCGTTGCGCGGCCGGCCGATTCCGCTGTATTTCGCGGCGCTGGGCGTGAGCCTGGTGGGTTTCGCGGTGTTCTGGTGGTCGGTGAGCCCGGTGCCCGCGATCGTGGGTCTGTTGGTTGTCGGCGTGGGCAACGGGATGCACTACCCGCTGGGGATCGGGCTCGCGCTGAGCGTGTCACCGGAGCAGCCCGACCGGGCGGCGGGGGTCGCGGCATACGGCATGGGCATCAGTTTCGGGCTGGGGCCGTTCGTGCTGGGCGTGTTGGCCGACGAGGTGGGCACGCACACCGCGATGCTGCTGGTGCCGGTGTTCCTCGCGGCCGCGGCCGGGCTGGCGTGGTGGCTGCGTGCATCGATGAATGCTCAAGGGTTAAGTTTGCGGGGTGCCAGCTAAACCAACGCTCGTGCTCGCGTCCGCCAGCCCTGCCCGGAGGGCGCTGCTGATTTCGGCGGGGATCGACCCCGAGATCCTGGTGTCTGGAGTGGACGAGTCGGCGGTGGAGGCCGGTTCGGCGGAGGCGCTGTGTGCGGTGTTGGCGAGGATGAAGGCGCACGCGGTGGCCGAGCGGCTGCGGCAGCATGACAGCGGGCCCAAGCTGGTGCTGGGCTGCGACTCGGTGCTCGCGTTCGACGGTCAGGTGCTTGGCAAGCCCGACGGCCCCGAAGACGCGGTGAAGCGCTGGCATGCGATGCGCGGGCGTTCCGGTGTGCTGCACACCGGGCACTGCCTGGTCGACCTGGAGACCGGGCGGGAGGCGGAGGGTGTCGGCTCCACGGTGGTGCATTTCGCCGAGCTGACCGATGCCGAGATAGATGCCTATGTTGGTACCGGTGAGCCGCTGTGGGTGGCCGGCGCGTTCACGATCGACGGGCTGGGCGGGCCGTTCGTGGAGCGGATCGAGGGCGATCACGGCAACGTGGTGGGGCTGTCGCTCCCGCTGCTGCGCCGCCTGCTACGCACGCTCGGCACGGAGATCACTGACCTGTGGCGGTAGGGTCCGCAGGCGCGGGTGGCTGCGCGACGATCGGACGACGCACACGCCCACGAAAAGGCCGAGCAGCCCGATGCAGGCGGAGAACCAGAACATGGCCCCGAAATCACCGTCGCGCCACAGGTTCACCGCAGCCGTTTCGTGTGAGGACAAATCGCGATGGCTTGCCCCGGCCGGCGGCGACGGACATGAGGATCACCGTGGCAAGTAGCGCGGCGAACCGGACCAGCAGCCAGAACCCTTCGACCGTGGTGCTCTGACCGTGCGCGGCCATCTGCACCGCGGCCCCGAGTACGCCAAGACATATAGCGATGACGATGAGGGGCACCCTCGCAGGGTACCCCTCAACGGCAATTATTCGTGGACCCCGAGGCGGGCCTTGAGGGCATCGAGCTCGGCCCAGAGCACGCCCGGCAGGCGGTCGCCGAACCTGCCGAACCACTCGGTGATCTGCGGAAGCTCGTCGCGCCACTCGGCCTCGTCGACCGCGAGCGCGGCGGCGATGTCGCCGGCCGTGACGTCCAGTCCGGACAGATCGAGGTCGGCGGGCGTTGGCACGAAACCGATCGGGGTCTCGACCGCGCCGCCCGTGCCCTCCAGGCGTTCGACGATCCACTTGAGCACGCGCGAGTTCTCGCCGAAGCCCGGCCACAGGAACCGACCGTCGTCGCCGCGCCGGAACCAGTTGACGTAGAAGATCTTCGGCAGTGCGGAGGCGTCACCGGAGACTCCCTTGCCCATGGCGATCCAGTGGCGGAAGTAGTCTCCCGCGTTGTAGCCGATGAAAGGCAGCATGGCCATCGGGTCGCGGCGCACGACGCCGACCTGGCCGACGGCCGCGGCCGTGGTCTCGCTCGACAGCGTCGCGCCCTGGAACACGCCGTGCACCCAGTCGCGCGCCTCGCTCACCAGCGGGACCGTGGTCTTGCGCCGCCCGCCGAACAGGATCGCCGAGATGGGCACCCCGCGCGGGTCGTCGTATTCGGGCGCGATGATCGGGCACTGCTTGATGGGCGTGCAGAACCGCGAGTTCGGGTGGCTGGAAAGCTCATCCGACGCGGGCGTCCAATCACGACCTTTCCAGTCGGTCAGGTGTGCGGGCGGCTCGCCCATGCCCTCCCACCAGATGTCGCCGTCGTCGGTGAGGGCCACGTTGGTGAACACCGAGTTGCCCGCGGCCAGGGTGCGCATGGCGTTGGGGTTGGTCTTCCAGTCCGTCCCGGGCGCGACCCCGAACAGGCCATATTCCGGGTTGACCGCGTAGAGCCGCCCGTCGTCGCCGAAGTGCATCCACGCGATGTCGTCGCCCAGCGTCTCGACCTTCCAGCCGGGGATGGTCGGTTCGAGCATCGCGAGGTTGGTCTTGCCGCAGGCGCTCGGGAACGCGCCGGCGATGTAGTGCACTTTGCCTTGCGGCGACGTGAGTTTGAGGATGAGCATGTGCTCGGCGAGCCAGCCCTCGTCGCGGCCCATCACGCTGGCGATGCGCAGCGAGTAACACTTCTTGCCCAGCAACGAGTTTCCGCCGTAGCCCGATCCGTAGGACCAGATTTCGCGCGTCTCCGGGAAATGCGAGATGTATTTGGTGTCGCTGCACGGCCAAGCCACGTCTTGCTGCCCGGGCTCCAGCGGTGCGCCCACGCTGTGCAGGGCGGGCACGAAGTCGTGCTCGGTTCCCATGCGCTCCAACACCTTCGAGCCCATGCGTGTCATGATGCGCATGCTCGCCACGACATATGGACTGTCGGTGATCTCGACGCCGAACATGGGCTTGTCCGCCTCCAGCGGGCCCATGCAGAACGGGATCACATACATGGTGCGGCCGCGCATGCAGCCCCGGTAGAGGTCGGTCATGATGCGCTTCATCTCGGCCGGGGCCATCCAGTTGTTGGTCGGCCCGGCATCGGCCTGTTCGGCGGAGCAGATGAACGTGCGCTCCTCGACCCGCGCCACATCGGACGGATCCGTGCGGGCCCAGAACGAATTGGGCCGCTTCACCGGATCCAGCCGGACCAGAGCGCCGGACTCTACAAGCTCCCCCGTCAGGCGCTCCCATTCGGCCTGGGATCCGTCGCACCAGACCACCCGGTCGGGTGTGGTCAACTCGGCGACCCGATGGATCCAGGCGAGCAGTTTAGGATGCTGTGTCGGTGGCTGATCAAGCCCTGCGATGATCGCTGGTGCGGCCATGAAATCGTCTCCTGTCAATGGTCTGCGCTGACCCAGCCGCCGCGCGGATTTCTTTAACGGCGGTTCAGTTCAGCGTAAGGCCAGGGACGGGCCCGAAGTCCATACCAGCTTGTGAAAAACTGCACAAGCCGTCACCTGGACGATTTCTGCTGCACGTGGGCACGCTTCCATGCGCACGTTCCCGCGTCCCTTTCTCAAATCGGACATTTCGTCTAGTGTCGTTTCAGACCGTTATGTCCCATTCCCCCCGGGAGCGGCCGTGACCATCGTGCTCGGTCCTGAACTGGAAAGCGACGCATACCTGATCTCGCTGGTCAGAGGCGGCGACGTGGACGCGTTCGGCCGGCTCTATGAGCGGCACGTCGGCGCGGCCAAGCGGCTGGCCCGCGTGCTCGCGCACGACCCGTCCGACGCCGACGACCTCGTCGCCGAGACGTTCACGAAGGTGCTCGCCGCCATGCGCGCCGGGCGTGGGCCGGACACCGCGTTCCGCGCCTATGTGCTGACCACGCTGCGGCATACGTTGTACGACCGCACGCGCCGCGACCGGCGGGTGGAGTTCACGGATGACCTGACGCACTACGAGTCACTGTCCACACCGGACGATCCACTGATCGGGCGGCTGGAGACCTCATACGCCGCACGCGCTTTCGCGCGCCTGCCGGAGCGCTGGCGCACCGTGCTGTGGCACACCGAGGTCGAGGGCGAGAGCCCCGCACAGATCGCGCCCCTGCTCGGGCTCACGCCCAACGGCGTTGCGGCGCTGGCCTACCGGGCGCGGGAACGCCTGCGCCAGATGTACCTGCAGGAGCACATCGACATCAGCGACTCGCCGCGCTGCCACTGGACCGGCATGCACCTGCCCGGCTACGTGCGCGCCCAGCTGGCCCGGCGCGACCGCGCCAAAGTGGAGGATCACCTGGCCGTGTGCCAGCAGTGCCGCCTGCTGCACCGCGAGCTCACCGAGGAGAACTCGGGTCTGCGGGGTGTGCTCGCCGGGCTGCTGCTCGGCTCGGCAGCCCGCGGCTACCTGGGCTCGGCCGTGGTCGAGCGGTCCATCGGCAGTGTGCTCACCGGGCTGGGCGCGATGCTGGTGCTGCTGTGGCGGCACGTGACGGAGTGGTGCGCGCAGGCGGTGGCGTTCGTTGCGGGGCTCGGGTTCAAGCTCTACCACTTGCCGCGCAAGCTCATCGAGCGCTATGGGCCGGGCAATGTCGCGGCAGCGTCGAGTCTGGTCGCGGCCGGGTTGACCGGAGTCGTCGTGTTCGCGGCGGTGGTCATCGACACCGATCGGCCGCAGCCACCGCCCGACAACGCCATGCCCCGGCCGGCGCCGTCGCAGCGGCCTTCTGTGGCGGCTTCCGCGACGGCCGGGCCCACACCGTCCATAGCGGACAGCTCGAAGCCGCCCCCGATCCCGGCGCCCACCGGGCACGGTCCTATCACGACAGTCGCGGGCGCACCGGCCGTCGCGCAGGACGTGGCGCAGGTGCGGCTGATCGCGGGCCAGACCGGTGTGCTGCCGATCGCGGTGCGGATGCCGGAGGCGTCGAAGCGCGCGGAATCCTTGTCGCTGCGGGTGCCGCTGCCGCCGGGCATGAGCCTGGCCGATCCGGACGCGGGGGACGGCTGGGAGTGCACGGGATCGGGCGCGGTCAGCTGTGCGCGGCCGATGCTGGGGCGCGGGCGGAGCACCGTCGCACGGCTGGTCGTGCGGGTCGACCGGGGGCTCACTGGGTACCAGAGCATAAAAATCCAAGCCGCGGCGGGCGATGCCGCGTCTGAGACGGTGACCCGCGTTCCCATCGCGCCGCCAGGGATGCGGGTGGGTTACGCGGCGCTCGGCCGGCTGGGTTTCGCGCTCGGCGGCAACGCCCTGCTGGCGTGCCGGCCGAGGCCGGTCTGTCTGGCGGAGGACAACAATCGACAGGAGATGCATCCGGCAAGGCCGGAGGGGCGCGAACCCATGCCGCCCGCAGGGCTCGCCGACGACGTCGCGGTGAGCGGGGCTCGTCTCGCCTTCCCGAAAAGCGTGCGCTGGGCGGGGCTCATGGTGGCCTCGTCGGGCGCTGTGCCGGGGCATGTCTGGTTGCACGGCCCTCAGGGCTGGCGTGACTTGAATCCCGTCGATGGGTTCGTCGACGTGACGGATGCGGTGCGCGAAGGTGGCGCGGGCGACTGGTGGGTCGCGGTGCCCTCGGGGGAGCTGCCGAGCGGGCAAGCGATGTGGTCGGGTTGGAGCCTTGTCGTTGCCTACGACGATCCGGCCGCCGAGCCGGGCGAACTGGCGATATACATGGGGCCGGCACCGGTGCGCGAGGGTCAGGAGGTCTTCCTGGGCACGGGCGAGGGCGGGCCGGTTGACCTGGGCCTGGTGCTGTGGGACGGAGACCGCGGTCTCACCGATGACACGCTTACGCTTGACGCGCAACTCCACAACGTCGGGGCGGGGAGCAACGCCTCCAGCGTGCAGTGCGCTTTTACCAAGGACAATTGCGCGTGGCCCACACCGGGCGTTGATGTGATCAGGCATCGCGCGACCGCGAATCGCGATGGCACGGCCACGCTCCGCACCGGAAATGACCCAATGGTGGTCGGGCTCATGGTGTTGCTGGCAACGGCAAGTTGAGCCCGAGGCGGTCCGGTAAGCTCGGCCGCGTGACCCCGAACTTGGTCGAACGGCTCTACCAAAGGTTTCGCCACATCCTGCATGAACTGGGCAAGTTCGGCGTAGTCGGGCTGTTCGCCTATCTCGTTGACAGCGCTATCCTGGCCTACCTGGTCGCGGAAGATCCCGACCGGCCGCTGCTCGCCAAGACCATCTCGACCGTCGTGTCGGCGACCGTGGCCTTCGTCGGCAACCGTTTCTGGACCTGGCGCCACCGCGCGCGATCGAGCCTGACCAGGGAATACCTGCTCTACTTCGGGTTCAACGCGGCCGGGCTCGGCATCGCTCTGGCCACACTGGGTCTGACCTTCTACGGCCTGGGCGCGGTTTCCCCGATCTTCCAAAGTCCGCTCGCCACCTTCATCTCCGCGCAGATCGTCGGCAACGCGTTCGCCACGGTTTTCCGCTTTTGGGCCTATCGCCGGTTCGTGTTCATCGCGCCTGCTCCCGCGCCCGCCGAGGCGGCGACGCGGTGACGTTGCCGGCCAAAAAATCCGCCCACATCGCGCGTTTCCCAGCTCACTCACGTAAGGTAGGTCGGTGCGCCTAGACCAAGTTCTCCCCCAGCGTCTCCGGGCGATCGGCCCCGAGGTGGTCAAGTTCGGCATCATCGGTGGCCTGAACGTGGTCGTCAACGCGGTCGTCTTCAACCTCCTACTGTTCGTGCCGCTCTTCGCCAACGGCGAGCTCAAGGCCAAGGTGGTCGCCAGCGCTGTGGCGATCGTCTCGTCGTACTTCATGAACCGGCACTGGACCTACCGCGACCGCGACAAGTCTGCCGCGCATCGCGAGTTCGTGCTGTTCGTCGGGTTCAACCTGGCCGGGCTGCTGATCGAGCTGGCCGTCATGGGCGTCACCAAATACCTGTTCGGGATGACCAGCTGGCTGGCGCTCAACGCCGCCGTGTTCATCGGGCTCGCGCTCGGGACAATCTTCCGGTTCCTGACCTACCGCAGGTTTGTTTTCACGCCGGTACCGGTTGCGGCCACCGCGGAGCCGGTGATCGTGCCCGCCCAGGCGGGCGCGATCGAGCAGGAGTTCGAAGACCTGCTGGAGGACGAGCTCGACGAGGCGCTGGAGCACCAGCTGGGCAGGCGCGAGGTCAACCCGGCACCTGCCAGCCTCAGCTAGTTCTTCTCCTCGGTCTTATCGGCCGGCCGGGTGGGAACGCCACCCCGCCGTTCCTCATCGCCGAACGAGTGCAAGTCGCGGTCGTGCTCGACCAGCTCGTAGAGCTTCGTCTGGACCATGCCCACCTTCGGGATGTCCTTGAGCACGCTCTGCCCGCGCTCGCCGGCCGACTCGATGGTCAGCGTGCCGCAGCCGAGCAGCCGCTCGACGAACGTCTGGCTCATCGCGTGGTCGTTGACCCGCATCAACGGGATGTCACGGCGGTCCCGGGAGAACACACCGAACTGGAAGATGATGCGTTCATTGGTGAACACGTAGTGCGTCGTGCGCCAGACCAGCCACGGCCAGAACGAAAGCCAGAGGAACAGCACGAGGGCGATGGCGCCGACGGCGTACACGGCGAACGTGGTCCAGCCCAGTACCAGCGAGGTCACCACGGCCGCCACCGCGAGCAGCAGGACCAGCGTGGGGACGATCATTACTTTCCAATGTGGACGCAGATGCAGCACGACCTTCTCGTCGGCTGTCATCACGTCTTCGGGGAACGCCATAGCGCCGTAGGTTAGTAGATCAACGCACGTGCGTCACGTCCCCGGCGGCGATCGGACACACCCGGCCGTCCGGCAGGCGCACAAGCAGGCGCCCCTCGGCGTCCACGGCGGTCGCGACACCGGCCAGCTCGCGGTCACCCGGGAGGAGGACGCGCACGTCACGGCCGATGGTCACGCACCTTTCCAGATAGGCGGCGCGTGGATCCTCGTCCGGCCAGTCCGCGTATCGGGCCTTGAAGGCCCCGATCACCGCCGCGGCCAGGCGGGTGCGGTCGATCTCCAGATCCTGTTGGTACAGAGACGTCGCCATCGGCGGCAATTCGTCTTCGGTGGCCGAGACGTTGAGCCCGATGCCCACGATGGCCGCGCCTTCGCCCGTCGCGGCTCGGCTGGCGGCGGGGACCGCCTCGACCAGGATGCCGGCGCACTTGCGCCCGTCGATGAGCAGATCATTGGGCCACTTGAGCCCGGAGCCCGGGACGACATCGGTCAGCGCGAGGCCGGTGAGCAGGGGCAGCCAGCCCCAGCGGGCGATCTCCACGGGCGGGCGCAGCAGGATGCTCATGGCCAGGCCGGCGCGCGGGGGAGACACCCAGGACCGGCCCATCCGCCCGCGCCCGGCGACCTGCGACTCGGCGATGATCACGAGCCCCTCGGGGTGCCCGTCTGCCGCAGCCCGCGCGGCGTCGGCGTTGGTCGACCCGGTCTCCTCGCGCAGGTCCAGCACCCACGGGTGGATCGCGGTGCTCAACGCGGCCTGGTCGATTGGTTCCCGGTACACACGGACACGTTAGCGGGGGCCTCCGGACACCGGGCCCAGCCAGTCCGGGAGCGGGATCTCCGGGCGGCCCGGCTCGGCCGGCACGTGCCGCGCCCGCTGGATCATCTCGACCCGGTGCCGGTGCCCGCGCGGTGACCCGGGGCGCGGGCGGCGTGGCGACGGGGTGCGCTTCACGCGCGGCAGCACGGTGGTCGCGGCATCATCCGGCT
>NZ_QJUG01000275.1 GCF_003426775.1 Allorhizocola rhizosphaerae
GGCCGCGCCCGTGCGCACGGCCGTGGCCATGTCGCCGCCGTGCGCGAGGACCGCGGCCACCCCGGCCGTCATGGAGTCGCCGGCGCCGCGCGGATCGACCGGCTCCAGCTCGGGCATGTCCACCTCGAACACCCCACCGTCGCGCTCGCGCAGCAGGACCAGCCCCGGCTGTTCGGCACGGCTCACGATGACGTTCTGCGCGCCGCGCCGGTGCAGCTCGCGCATGCGTTCGACGAGCGCGTCCACGTCGCCCGCATCGACCTCAAGCTCCTCATGGGACACCTTCACCACGTCGAGCCCGCCCTCCACGACGGCCTGGAGATAGTCACCGGCCAGGTCCGCGACGACCACGCAATCGTTGCGTTTCAGATCACCGGCCATCCGCCGGTACACGTCAAACGGCATTATCTCGGGGTTGGTGACCCCACTCAGCAGACACACCCTGGCCCTGAGGCCCTCGGCGAGCGCGATGCCGTAGAGCTCGTCCTGTTCATGGCGGCCCAGCGGCTCGCCGGCAGACTCGACGATCACGTCGCGCGATCCGCCGCGGCGGTCGTGCACATAGACGCCGTTGGCCGCGTCGGTGATGAACGCGCGCAGATGGATGCCCTCGCGCGCGATCAGCGGCCGCAACAGCTCACCGGACTCGCCACCGAGCGCGGTCACCATGACCACGTCGACGTCGAGGGACGTAATCATCCGTGCCTGCCACACGCCCTGCCCACCGGCGTGAAAGTGGACCTGATCGTCGTCCTCGATCGTGACGGTCAGCTGAGGACTGGGTGAGAAAACCATCACGTCGGCCATGACCTGATGAGTACCCGGTGCTGCCGCGTTTGATACCGGAAGTCACGGGTATCTCTGAGCTCATGTTTGGTAAGAATCGCAACACCACCAGTGATGCCGCGTCTGAAGCGTGGCACGAACTCCGTGACGCCGCGACAGACCGGGCCAAGGACCTCGGCGACGAGGCCCGCCGCCGGACGTTGCTGGCATGGGACGCGATGGCCGGACGCCCCGCCCCCAAGCGCACCTGGCCGATGGTCAGGGCTGGAATCATCGGAGTGCTTGTCGGCTGGGGAGCGTCTGAGTTCTACCGCCGTCGTCGCACCCAGGTCAACGACGCGGTTGCCAACTTCGGCAACGAACTTCGCGAAGCGAAGCACAACGTGGACGAACGCCTCGCGAAGGCGAAGGCCACCCCCGGCAGTCCGATAGAGAAGGCCAAGGCGGCCGTGTCCACCTCCGGTAACACCAACTCCACCCCGCAGGCATAAATCTCGCGAGGCATAGAAAGGGGGCGAGGAAATGGGTATCGGCGCAAGCATCTTGCTGATCGCGATCGGAGCCATCCTCACCTTCGCACTGAACGTCCAAGTGGGCTTCCTCGACCTTGACGTCGTCGGCTGGGTGCTGATGGCGGCCGGTATCGTCGGGCTCATCTTCACGACGCTGATCTGGGGACCGCGGCGTCGTGGCACGGTCACGCGGGAGACGGTCGACGAGGACGTGACCGTGCCGAGAAGCACGGAATACCGCCGCGTCGAGGAACGTGACCGTCTTTAGTGGACAACCATGACCGTACTGGTATTGCGGGCACTGGGGATTGGCGATCTCGCCACCGCGGTGCCCGCCTTGCGGGGGATCAGGGCGGCGTGGCCCGGCCAGCGGCTCGCGCTCGCGGCCCCGGCCTGGCTCGCGCAGCTGGTCCCCCTCATCGGTGCGGTCGATGAGCTGGCCGTCACGCCCGGTCTCACGCGCTCTCCCCTCGTGACTGTCCCGGACGTGGCGGTCAATCTGCATGGCCGCGGCCCGCAGTCGCACCGGCTGCTGGCGCGGCTGCGGCCCAAGCGCACCTTGGGTTTCAACCTGCCGTGTGGGCCAAAATGGAGAGACGACGAGCATGAGGTGCGGCGGTGGTGCCGCATGCTTGAGTGGTACGGCATCGAGGCCGACCCGTCCGATCTGGCCCTGCACAAGCCGAAGTCACCCCCGCCGGTCAGCGGCGCGACCGTGCTGCATGTCGGGGCCAAGTCGCCGGAGCGCCGCTGGAGCCGATTCGCCGCGCTTGCCGAGGCCTTGCCGCCCGAGCACCGCGTCGTGCTCACGGGCAACCGGGCGGAGCGCGCGATCGCGGACGGGGCCGATGGTCTCAATCTCGCCGGCAAGCTCGACCTCGAACAGCTCGCCGCGCTCATCTGCGCGGCCCGCCTGGTGGTCAGCGGCGACACGGGCGTGGCCCACCTGGCGACCGCCTTCGGCGTGCCCTCCGTCGTGCTGTTCGGCCCGATGAGCCCGGCGCTGTGGGGCCCACCACCGCTGCCGCGCCACCAAGTGTTGTGGGATCCGGAAACCCTCTCAGTCGACAGCATCACCGTCGCGGACGTGCTCGCGGCCTGCGACCGCGCGCTGACCACAGCGTCTGCTCCGACCTGAGAAGATGGCCATCGTGTCAGTTATCCAGGTTGGCGTCGGCGTCTTTGTGTTCAGAAACGGAAAGTTCCTCATGGGGCAGCGGCTGGGAGCCCATGGGGAGGGAACATGGTCGGTTCCCGGCGGGCATCCGGAGTTCGGCGAAGAGCTTGAGGACACCGCAGCCCGGGAGGTCAAGGAAGAGACCGGTTTATCCATCGCCGACGTGCGGTTCGGTGCCCTGACGAACGATGTTTTCCCAGTGGAACGCAAGCATTACGTCACGGTCTGGATGACCAGCCGGTGCCTGGCGGGCGAAGAGCGGATCACCGAGCCGGACAAATACGTCCGGCAAGGTTGGTATGACTTTTCCGACCTGCCCAGCCCGCTCTTCCTCCCGTGGCGCCAGCTGCTTGTCTCGCCCTTCGTCGAAAACATCAAGAGCCGGTTGCGGGCCTCCAGAAGCGGCTGAAGGCGCCCACAGCCGGGCTGCAACGACCCCAGGCCACCAGCATGCGGCGCATTGTGGACGCCCATCTGGCCGGGCTCGCCGCTTCAGAAGCGCGGGCCCGAAGGCATGTCGAGCGCCGCCCAGAGCTCCTGCGCGTTGGCGTAGCGGGCGTCGCCCGGCAGGCTCTGCAGCACGGCCAGTACGTCGTCAGGCGCGCGCTGGGCCTTCGCGTGCTCGATGAGCCGTCCCCGGTCGGCCGGGAACACGTCACGCGTCAGGTAGCTGCCGACCAGCGCGCGCTTGTCGCGCATGTCGGGGTCGCGGTCATCGCCTGTGTCGGTGCCTTGGTGGCCGGACGGGATCCCGCTCGGCGTCGGCTCGCCGTCCGCCGCGGGCTCGGGCTCGCGCCACTCCTGCGCACGGGCTCCGCCGGGGTTGCCCTGCACCTGGGCCTGGACCTCGTGGGCCAACTGCTCGTCCATTCTCGGGCCGTGCTTCGAGTTCATAACCGTGTGGGTACCCGAACCGCCGCACACGAAACTGATGGCCGTGTCTCGTCTCGCCTCGGCCCGCCCGCCGCGTTCGGCAGCAAGGCCGGGTGACCTCCTGTGGCGAGCCGCCGGCGAAACGTTTCGCCCACCCGGCCCGGGGGTACGGCAGCGCACATGCGAGTCCTAGGCATCAATGCGGTGTTCCATGACCCCGCTGCCGCCCTGGTCGTGGATGGTCGGATCATCGCCGCGGCCGAGGAGGAACGGTTCAGCCGCCGCAAGCACGGCAAGCGGCCGTATGCGTTCTCCACGTGGGAGCTGCCGGAGCTGGCGGCCCGCTGGTGCCTTGCCGAGGGCGGGCTGCGGCCGGACCAGCTCGACGCCGTGGCGTACTCGTTCGAGCCGGACCTGTGCCGCCCGGCCGAGGAGATGGGCCTCAACGACCCGTGGGACTGGCTGCGCGTGCTGTATGCCCGCCGCGCGCCGGAGTTCCTGGCGACCGCGCTGCCGGGCCTCGACCCGGCGCGCGTGGTGTTCGTGCCGCACCACGTGGCACACGCCGCATCGGCCGCGCTCGCCGCGCCGGAGGAGGCCGACCCGGGCAACTGCGCGATTCTGGTGCTCGACGGCCGGGGCGAGAGCGCGAGCCACCTGTCCGGCGTCTACACCGATGGAAGGATCGAAATCCTTGCGGCGCAATCGCTTCCGCACTCGCTGGGGCTGCTCTACGAGGATGTCACCGAGCACGTGGGCTTCCTGCGCTCCAGCGACGAGTACAAGGTGATGGCGCTCGCGTCCTACGGCAAGCCCAAGCATCTGCCGCTGCTGCGCCAGGCGATCCGGATCACCGATGACGGCGGCTTCCACGTGGATCCGTTGGACCTCAACGACCTCGCGCCCACCCGCGACGACTACGCGGACCTCGCGTCCAGTGTCCAAAAGCGACTGGAGGAGGTCATCCTCGACCTTTCCGACTGGCTGCACCAGCGTACCGACGCGCGCAGCCTGGCCATGGCGGGCGGGGTCGCGCTCAACTGCGTTGCCAACGCACGCCTGGCCCGTGCCGGGCAGTGGCAGCACATCTGGGTGCAGCCGGCCGCCGGAGACGCGGGCACCGCGCTCGGTGCGGCGCTGCACGTGTCGAAGACCGCAGGCGACAAACTGGAGCCGATGCCCGGCGCGAACCTCGGCCGCGGCTACTCCGACTTTGAGCTGGAAGCTGAGCTTGTGCGCGCCCGGATCCCGTTCAGCCGGCCGGACAGCATCGCCGACGCCGCCGCGGAAGTCCTGGCGGGCAACGGGGTCGTCGCGTGGTTCCAGGGGCGCAGCGAATACGGGCCGCGCGCACTGGGCCATCGTTCGCTGCTCGCGCATCCCGGTTACGCCGACAACACGGAGCGGCTCAATCAGGTGAAGGGGCGCGAGCAGTTCCGCCCGGTCGCGCCCATGGTGCTGGCCGAAAAGGCGGCACAGATCTTCGACGGCATGCTGCCGAGCCCGTACATGCTGTTCGTGCACGACGTGCACCAGGACTGGCGCGAGCGCATCCCGGCGGTCGTGCACGTCGACGGCACGGCCCGCGCGCAGACAGTGGCACCCGAGGACGACCCGCTCACGGCCGATCTGCTGAGCGGATTCGAACGGCGCACCGGCCTGCCCGTACTGGTGAACACTTCTTTGAATACCGCTGGGCGGCCGATGGTGGACTCCCCTACCGACGCGCTGGAGCTGTTCGGTTCGGCCCCCGTCGATCTGTTGGCGCTCGGCCCGTTTGCTGTGAGACGTGGTGCATGACGAAGGTGAGCATCGTTGTCCCGACCGTCGGCCGGGCCAGCCTGCATGACCTGCTGAAGCGGCTCAAGGAGCAGCTCCCGCGCAACGGCAATGGCGTGGAGGTCATCGTCGTCGATGACAGCGCGTCCCGGAGGGGCCCGGCCGCCGCGCGCAACGAGGGCTGGCACAAGGCCACGGGCGAGTGGGTGGTGTTCCTCGACGACGACGTGCTGCCCGGCTACACGTGGTGGCACTACCTGCAGGAGGACCTGGACCAGCCGCCCGACGTGGCCGGGGTGCAGGGGCAGATCGTGGTGCCCAACGGCCACCGGCAGACCGACTGGTCGGCCAACACCCAACGGTTGTCAGCGGCCGCGTGGGCCACCGCCGACATGGCCTACCGGCGCAGCGCCCTGCAGGCCGTGGGCGGGTTCGACGAGCGTTTCCCGCGCGCCTATCGCGAGGACGCCGACCTGGCGTTTCGCGTGCGCCGCGCGGCGGGCAGGCTGGTGCTCGGCCGGCGCAGGACGGTGCATCCCGTGCGTCAGGAGAGCCGCTGGATCAGCCTGAAGACCCAGCGCGGCAACGCCGACGACGCCCTGCTGCGCAGGCTTTACGGCCCCGGTTGGCAGCGCAGATTGAGCGTCCCGTGCGGGCGCCGCCCGGTGCACTTTCTCACCACGGCTGCCCTGCTCACGATGGCCGTCCCACGATGGAGAAAGCCCGCGATGCTGGTGTGGGCCGCGACCACCGCGGAGTTCGCGTCGACGCGCAAGCGAAATGCGCCCGGAGAACCGCTTCCTTCCCTCATCGCCACCAGTGTCCTTATCCCGCCACTGGCCGTGGCGTATTGGCTGCGTGGGTGGTGGACGCACCGGAAAACTCCACGTTGGAGATAGGCCGGTTTACCCGCACTGATACCGGGTACACCGCAGCAATGCGCCTGTTCGATGCGGTGCTTTTCGACCGCGACGGCACGCTGATCGAGGATCGGCCATACAACGGGGACCCGGAAGCGGTCCTCCCGATGCCCGGGGCCAAGCAGGCCTTGGATCGGCTGCGGTCCCGCGGACTGAAAACCGGTGTCGTCAGCAATCAGTCCGGGATTGGCCGGGGTCTGGTCTCCGCCGAACAGGTCGAGTCCGTGAACCGCCGGGTCGAGGAGCTCCTCGGCCCGTTTGACTGTTGGCACACATGTCCACACGCGCCAGACGCCGGGTGTGCCTGCCGTAAACCCAATCCCGGCCTCATCCGCCGGGCTGCGGCGACCTTGGGGACGACACCCGGAAGATGTGTCGTCGTGGGGGACATCGACTCCGACGTGCAGGCCGCGTTGGCTTGCGGTGCATTGCCTTTGATGGTACCGACCGAGGCCACGCGAGTCGCGGAGGTCGCCACCGCGCCTGCTGTCGTGCGCGACCTCACCGGTGCGGCAGACTGGGTGCTGGCCCGCATGGATGCCGTGCAGGCCGAGCAGCTCGCCCCGTCCGGGAGGCATGTGCTGGCCGTGCGCACCGACGGCGCGGGGGACCTTTTGCTGTGCGGGCCGGCGATCCGCGCCATCGCGCATCGCGCCGCCCGCGTGACCGTGTGGGCGGGGCAGCAAAACCGCGTCGCCGCACGGCTTCTGCCCGGCGTCGACGAGGTCGTCACGCATCCGCTGCCGTGGATCGACGCGCGCCCCCGGCCGTTCCACTTCGAGCGGGTCGTCGAAAGCGTTGGCGCGCTGGGTGTTGACGAGGCCATCGTGTTCACTTCGTATCACCAGTCGGCCTTGCCCACGGCGCTAGTGCTCAGGGAGGCCGGTGTACCACGGGTCAGCGCGATCAGCGCCGACTATCCCGGGTCGCTTTTGGACGTGCGGCATCGGGTGCCCGACGATCTGCCGGAGCCGGTGCGAGCGTTGAGCCTTGCGGCCGCGGCGGGCTATCCCCTGCCTTCCACGGACGACGGGCACTTGAGAGTTGTTCTTCAAGGTGTGGAGCGCGGGAGTCATGTCGTGCTCCACCCGGGCGGCAGCGCGCCGGCGCGCGCATGCTCGCCCAAGGTGGCGGCGGAGTTCGCGCGGCGGTTGCGCCGGGCCGGATATCCCGTCTATGTCACGGGTTCGGCCGCCGAGCGCCCGCTCACCGCCCAGGTCGCCGTCGACGGTGCGGTGGATCTGGGCGGGCGCACGAACTTCGCCCGCCTGGCAAAGCTTCTGGCGGGCGCGGCGTGCCTGGTCACGGGCAACACCGGGCCGGCGCACCTGGCGAGCGCGGTCGGCACGCCCGTGGTGTCGCTGTTCGCCCCGACCATCGCGTTTGGACGGTGGGGTCCATATCGGACGGCCGTGGTGCGGCTGGGCGACCAGCTCGCCGCGTGCCGGGACACGCGCGCGCTGCAGTGCCCGGTGCCGGGGCACCCGTGCCTGGACGGCATCGATCCGGACGAGGTCGTGCGCGCGGTAGGACGGTTGGTGCGATGAGGATCCTGTTGTGGCACGTGCACGGCTCGTGGACCGACGCGTTCGTCCGTGGCCCGCACACCTATCTGCTCGCCACGAATCCGGGCATCGGGCGCGCCGGGCGGGACTGGCCGTCCAATGTGGTCGAGGTGTCGCCGCCGTTCGACGGCGCGGATGTCGCGATCGTGCAGGACCCGTCGGAGCTGAGGTTCGTGCGCGACCTCCCCAAAGTCTACGTCGAGCACAACACGCCCAAGGGCGGCGTGCCCAGCACGCGCCATCCGCTCGCTGATCGGGATGACCTGGTGCTGGTGCACGTGACGCACTTCAACGACCTGATGTGGGACTCGGGCGGGACCCTGCGGGCGGTCATCGAGCACGGTGTGCCCGACCCCGGGCACCGTTACACGGGTTCGCTTCAGCGTGTGGCCGCGGTCATCAACGAGCCCATGCGGCGCTGGCGGGTCACCGGCACGGACCTGTTGCCGCGCTTCGCCGAAACGGCCCCGGTCGACCTGTACGGCATCGCGACCTCGTCGGTGCACATGCGCGGTGTCGCGCCGCACGGTGACATCCCGCTGCACGAGCTCCACGGCGAGATGGCGCAGCGACGGGCATACCTGCACCCGTTCCGCTGGACATCGCTCGGGCTCAGCCTGATCGAGGCCATGATGCTCGGCATGCCCGTCGTCGCGCTCGCGACGACCGAGGCGGTGGAGGCCATCCCGCCCGAGGCGGGAATCATTTCGACGCAGGTGGATGTGCTGCGGCAGGCGATCGCCTGGCTCATGAACGACGCCCCGGCGGCAAAGGCCCTCGGCGAGCGGGCAAGGGAGGCGGCCGTGCAACGGTACGGGCTCGACCGGTTCCTCGCCGACTGGGACCAGCTCCTCAAGGAGGTTCACGGATGAACAGCACGGCCATCCAAACCCATCTGGAAGAACTCAACGCGGCGCTGGACCACCTCAACGGCCACGCCGACGAGATAATGCAGTGGGGCTTCCGCCTCGCGTGGACGCTCACCCACGACGGGCACCTGTTCACCGCGGGCAACGGTGGCAGCGCCGCACACGCCCAGCACCTCGCGGCCGAGCTGGTCGGGCGGATGCGCGACGAGCGGGAGCCGTTGTCGGCTTTCGCACTCACCGGCGACGGCTCGACGGTCACGGCGCTGAGCAACGACTACGGTTATCGCGAGGTGTTCGCGCGGCAGGTGCGGGCGCACGCCAAACCCGGTGACGTGGTGCTCATGCTCTCCACGAGCGGCACCAGCCCCAACTGTGTGGGCGCAGCCGAGGCCGCGCTGGAAAAGGGCGCCGAACCGTGGGCGCTGACCGGTCCGCTGCCCAACCCGCTCGCGGCGCTGTCCAAGCGGGTCATCGCGGTCGACTCGGGTGATTCGCAGGTCGTGCAGGAGGTCCATCAGGTGCTCGTGCACCTGCTGTGCGGGTGCGTCGACGAACTGCTGCCCACCATGCGGGCCTCGGTCGCGGGTGATGGGTCATGAAACCGCTGGTCGTCATCGGCGACGCGCTGCTCGACCGTGACCTGTCCGGCCGGGTCGAACGGGTGTGCCCGGGGGAGCCGGCGCCGGTGTTCGACGAGGCCGACGCCGCCGACCGGCCGGGCGGTGCGGCCTTGGCGGCTGTGCTCGCGGCGCTCGGGGATCGGCCCGTGCAGTTGGTCGCGAGTGTCGGCAGGGATCCTGCGGGGCAACGGCTTCGGCAACTCATCGAGGAGGCCGGGGTCGAGCTGCTTGAGCTGTCCGAAGTGGACATGACGCCGGAGAAGGTGCGGCTGCGGGTCGGGTCGCGCACGGTGTTGCGATTGGACCGCAACAGTGCGCCCGCTCCCGTTGGCGCCCCTGGGCCTTCGGCCCAGCGGGCGCTCGCCGATGCGGCGTGCGTGCTCGTCAGCGACTACGGGCGCGGGACGACCTCGGCCAACGAGGTGCGCCGGCTGATCGCCGCGTGCGCCGCCACCCGGCCGGTGGTGTGGGATCCGCATCCCCGCGGAGGTTCTCCGGTGCCCCGGCTGCGGCTGGTCGTTCCCAATGAAAGTGAGCTTCCGGGTGGTACCGGGAAAGGGTCCATAGCCTCTTTGACTCAGGCGGCGTTCGGGGCCAGAAACCGGTGGCGCGCTTCGGCGGTCGCGGTGACCCTCGGCGAGCGGGGTGCCCTGCTCGTCGACGGCGGCGGGGTGCCTTTGATGGTGCGACCGCCGGTGCGCGGCGACGGGGACGCGTGCGGTGCGGGCGACCGGTTCGCGGCCGCGGCGACGGCGGCGCTCGCGGACGGGGCGGTCACGAGCGAGGCTGTGTCGGCCGCTGTTGAGGCG
>NZ_QJUG01000276.1 GCF_003426775.1 Allorhizocola rhizosphaerae
GGGGCGGGGGTGACTACGCCATCGTGACCGCGCTCGAGTTCGACCTGCACCCGGCGCCCTCGCTTTACGGCGGGCGCGTGTTGTGGCCGGTCGACCGGGCGGCGGCCGTGCTCGACGTCTATCGCGAGGTGACCGCGTCCGCGCCCGACGAGCTGACCGTGTGGTTCGACATGATGAACTTCCCGGGCGCGCCGCCCATGGTGGCAATCAGCACCACCTACCTGGGCGAAGCGGGCGAGGCGCAGGAGCTGTTGCGCCCCTTCGAAAAACTCGACGGCCCGATCGCCGACACACGTGCCGTGCTTGAGGCGGCGGCGCTGGGCGGCATCATGGGCGAGCCGACCGACCCCAGCCAGGGGCTTACCCGCTCCGAGCTGCTGACCGGGCTGGGCGAGCCGCATCCGCAGCGGGGCGGGGCGCTCGCCAGGGGGCAGAGTGGTGCGCTGACCGAGCCGCTGGGGCCGCTGTTCGGCACGCAGCTGCGCCACCTGGGCGGCGCGCTGCGCGAGCGGTTCGCCGAGGAGTTCTACCTGTACATGTTCGGCGTGCCGACGAGCCCGGAGGTGGCGGGCGCGGTGCGAGCCCGCATGGATGCGATGACGGCCGCGCTTGGCGACTTGGTGACCGGGCGCAAGCCATTCACCGGCCTCGCAGCGGGCGAGTCCGCCGCGGCCGCACTGTCCACTGCGGACCTCTCCCGCCTGCGCTACCTCAAGCGTGCGCGCGACCCGCACGGCGTGTTCCGCAGCAATTACCCGGTCTGACGCCAGGCGCTACTGCGAGACCCCCGCCACTGCGGGGGTCTCGTCCATTTGTGCGCGTGTGCAAATCTGCCTCAAACGGGGACTGCGAGGACCACCCCAGCGCCACCCGGCAAACCAATCGACCCGAGGTCGGGGTGAAACCAGGGTTCTGCCCGATCACAAGTAGTGGTCTGCAGGGCATAGCGTGTGCGCGTGGCAATCAATAGCGAGGTGATGCGGCCGGCCGGGATCATCGCGACGCGGTCGCTGACCAAGGTGTATCCGGGCAAGCCCGGGGTGACCGCGCTGGCCGACCTGACGCTCGACGTCGAACCGGGCGTCATCGGCCTGGTCGGCGCGAACGGTGCCGGCAAGTCGACGATGATCAAAATTTTGCTGGGCCTGCTGGGCCCGACCAGCGGCACGGTGCAGGTGCTCGGCCTGGACCCGATGACGTCCGGGGATGAGGTGCGGTCGCGGGTGGGCTACATGCCCGAGCACGACTGCCTGCCGCCCGACATGATCGCCGCCGAGTTCGTGACCCATATGGGGCGGATGAGCGGCCTGCCCCGCACGATCGCCCGCGAGCGGGCGTCCGAGGCGCTGCGCCACGTCGGGCTGTACGAGGAGCGATACCGGCAGATAGGCGGCTATTCGACGGGCATGAAGCAGCGCGTCAAGCTGGCCCAGGCGCTGGTGCACGACCCCGATCTGCTCCTGCTCGACGAGCCGACCAACGGCCTGGACCCGGCCGGCCGCGAGGCGATGCTTGCCCTGATCCACCGGATCGGCGACGAGTTCGGCATCTCGGTGGTGGTGTGCTCGCACCTGCTGGGTGAGGTCGAGCGGATCTGCGACTCCCTCGTCGCGCTCGACGCCGGGCGGCTGCTGCGCGCCGACCGGATCGAGTCGATGACGACGGGCCTGGACGTGCTCGCGATCGAGGTGGGCGAGGGCACCGACGATTTGGCGAAGGCCCTGGGCGATCTGGGCTTGGGCGTGCGCCGCGAGGGCCGCGCGGTGCTCGTCTCACTGTCCGATGAGGACACCTACGATGTCGTGCTGCGTACCGTGGCGGAACTCGATTTGCCCTTGCACCGCCTGGATCAGCGCCGTCACCGGGTGGCCGAACTGTTCGCGACCAAGGAGGCCGTCAATGCCGGCTGAGAGTGTCATCCACGACATCGGGTATCAGCGCTACACCGGGCCCAGGCTCGGCCGCGCCTACGCGACCCGCTCGCTGTTCGTTCACGGGCTGCGCGCCGCGTTCGGCCTGGGCCGCAGCGCCAAGGCCAAAATCTTCCCGTGGACCGTGGCCGGCCTGATCGGCGTGATCGCCCTGATTTTCGCGGTGGCCGCGGCGCAGGGCGAGGAGGTCAGCTACCAGGACCTGCCGCAGGTGGCCAGCGTCCTGATCCTGGTCTTCCTGGCGGTGGTCGCCCCGGAGCTGGTGTCGCGCGATCTGCGTAACAAGACATTGCCGCTGTACTTCTCGCGCCCGATCCACCGCCGCGACTATGCCCTGGCCAAGCTCGCGTCGCTGACGTGCGCGGTGTGGCTGATCCTCGCCGGCCCGCTGACCCTGATTTTCGCCGCGGGCGCCTTCGGCGGTGGGGACGTTTGGACCGACGTTCGTGGCCTGTTGAGTGGGTACGCGGTCGCCGCCTTCTACGCCGTCATCTTCAGCGCGCTCGCGCTTCTCATCGCGTCGATTGCGAGTCGCCGCGCCATCGCGGCGGGAGCCATCGCGGCCGTGTTCCTTGTGACGCTGCCGGTGGTCGGGGTGCTGATGGAGGTCGGTGAAGGGACGGTCGAGCAACTCGCGCCGCTGGGCAGCCCCGTCATGCTGCCCGAGGGCATCCGCACGTGGGTGTTCCACACGGGCGAGCTGGAAATCGGCGGGTTCGGCCCGCTCTATGGCGCGGTCGGGGTGCTGCTTCCCCTGGCGTGCGCGCTGCTTCTGCTCCTGCGCTACCGGAAGGTCTCGCTATGACCACTTTGGACCTGACCGGCGTGTCCCGCTGGTACGGCAATGTCGTGGCCGTCAACGACATCACGATGAGCCTCGGCCCGGGGGTGACCGGTCTGCTGGGCCCGAACGGCGCGGGAAAGACCACCCTGCTTCACATGATGGCCGGATTCCTTGCGCCTTCACGGGGTTCTGTGACCCTTGATGCGGTACCCACCTGGGGTCAGCCGGAAATCTATCGTCGGCTGGGCCTGGTCAGCGAGCGCGAGGCGGCGCACGGTTTCCTGACCGGCTGGGAGTTCGTGCATGCCAGCGCCAAGCTGCACGGGCTGGCCGATCCGCGCGCCCAGGCCAAGCGCGCCTTGGAACTGGTCGAGATGACCGAGGCGCAGGATCGCCGGCTGAGCACCTACTCCAAGGGCATGCGCCAACGCGTGCGGGTCGCGGCCGCGCTCGTGCACGACCCGGCCGTGCTCCTGCTCGACGAGCCGTTCAACGGCATGGACCCGAGGCAGCGCATGCACATGATGTCGCTGCTGCACGACCTGGGCGAGCAGGGGCGCACGGTCCTGTTCAGCTCGCACATCCTGGAGGAGGTGGAGCAGGTCTCCGGCACCGTGCAGGTGATCGTGGCGGGCCGGCTCGCCGCCAGTGGCGACTTCCGCACGATCCGGCGACTGATGACGCACCGCCCGCACGTGTTCGCCATCCAGTCCAATGACGACCGTCGGCTGGCGGTCGCGCTCATGGGCCTGCCCTCGGTGGCGGGGGTCGGGCTGGGCAAGGAGGGCCTGACCGTGCACGCGGGCGACTACGGCAGCTTCACCCGTGAGTTGCCCAGAATCGCGCTGTCGCAGGGGATCCGGGTCCGCCGGCTCATCCCGTCCGACGAGTCGCTCGAAAGCGTCTTCTCCTATCTGGTCACGGCGTAGGGAGCCCCATGATGAACACCACCATCGCCTGGATCACCGCGCGGGGATTGTTCGGCCGGCGCAGGTTCTTGTTGCTTCTGCCATTGCCCGTGATTCTCGTCGGGATGGCGGGGCTCGGCTGGGCCATCGGACAGTCCGCCGATCTGGCCGGCCCGGTGCTCGTCGGCATCGGAGTCGCGGTCGTGCTGCCGGTCATCGCGCTCATCGTCGGCACGGCTGTGCTCGGGTCCGAAATCGACGACGGCACCATCGTGCACATTCTCACCAAGCCCATCCCGCGCTGGAAAATCGTGCTGTCCAAACTGGCCGTCGCGTTTGGAGTGTCGGGGGCCGTGGTGGCCGCGGCGATGTTCGTCGCGGGCACGATCGTCGACGGCGTGCGGTTCGGGCTGGCGTTCGCGGCGGCGAGCGCGGTCGGGGCACTCGCCTACAGCGCGCTGTTTTTGCTGCTGAGCCTGTTGACGCGGCGGCCCGTGCTGATCGGGCTGATGTACGTGATGATCTGGGAGGGGTTGCTGGGAAACTTCGTCTCGGGGACGAAAGTGCTTTCGGTGCAACAATATGTGGTCTCGCTCGCCGATCGCTGGGCCGCCACGGAGCTTGTCACCGGTACCGTATCAATGGGGGTGGCGGTGACAATGTCTGCGGTCTTCACGGTGGTGGGCACGTGGCTGGCCATCAACCGGCTGCGCCTGTTCTCGGTCGCGGGCGAGACCAGCTGACAGCTCACCAACGCAGCGGCAGCGACGCGATGAGCTCGTCGAGCTGCTCGGCGATGACCTGGTGATCGCGCACGGACGGGTGCCAGTGGCAGCCCATGTAGTCCAGGCCCGTGTAGTGCCAATGGCGCACCCGGTCATCGCCGCTGTCGTCGCGTTCCCGCACGATCCGGCGGGTGAGGTCGGAGAGCACGGCAGTGTTGGACCGCATCAACCAGGCCAAAGCCCCCGGGCCGGTCGCTCGGGGGCTGTTGCCGATTTGCTGCCACTGCTGATGAAGGCGGCGATGCGGCCGGAGAAGACCATCGGCCCGGAGCGGCGTCATCGCATCGATGGGAATGCGCGGCTATGACCGTACCAAATAATATTCTCCATAGTCCGCGTTGTTGACGATCACGAGACCGTAGGTCCGTGACGGCACACCGGCGGGCACGGAGATGACGATGGACTCGTCGGCCGAACCCGGGTTGGCCGACGAGGCAACCGCTTGCGCGCGGGTGCGTCCCCACGTGGTCTTGTCGGCGGACGAGTCGACGAGGAACAGGTCGGCGCTCCCACTCAGCACGCCCAGCCGGATCGTCGCGGTCGTCCCGGCCGCCACGAACACGTCCCGCACGACCGCCGGAGTGCCGCGCAGCGCAAGGGTTTGCGACGTCCCGGTGGCCAGCGGCTTGCCACCGGTCGAGTATTCGGCGTTGAACGTGCCGTGCACACTGGAGCGTTTGCGGAACATCTTGGCATACAACTGTTTTTCGGTCGTGGTCGACGACCAGGCCCGGTTGCCGTCCAGCGCGACGAAGTCCACCAGACCCGCCTCCTGGAAGCTCGCACCCACGACCCTCTCATCCGGGCAGTCGTAGACGAGCAAGTCGTAGTCTGCTCCGGCGAGTGGCCGGATCGCCATCACCGACCAGTGAGGCTGTTGCACGCCAAGGCTTCGCGTCGTGCCCTCGTTACGCCCGCCGATCGGTCCAATCTGGACGAGCTGGTCGTCGAACTGGATGGGCGGCGGAGGCGCGGGCGGCATGACATAGCGGCACTCCGGGTCGGCGGCGATCGCGGGAGCCGGGACGGTCAGCGGCGCAACCGCGGTCGACACGATGGCGAGCGAGGCGAGCAGCATGCGATTCATGGAAGACTCCTTAGCAGGTGTTCGAGCCCCGCGCGCAGGGCCTTGTCGGGAAGATGTCCAAACCCGACCACCGGAGTCGGATCGGCGACACCGAATTCGTCCAGCGTCCGGCACCGGATCGGCAGTCCGGCGGCGCTCGTGCGGAGCAGGGCCGCGCCGGGCTCCGCCGCGATGACCAGGTCTCCCAACACGTCCCGGACGATGGCGAGCTTGCCCGCGTAAAGCTCGCCCAGCCGGCGCGTCTGACGGGCGAGCACACCGGTGGTGAGCAGGTGCGTGACGGCGAGCTGGGTGAGCTCCGGCGGCTGCGCCCCGCGGGCGGCGGCACCCGCCGCCAGGCACGGCGCGAAACCCTTGGGCACCAAGGCGTAGCCCAGTTTGAGGGTGGGCGTCAGCAACTCGCCGAAGCCGCCGACGATTATCGTGTACGGGTCGAGCGGCACCGGGCGTGGGCGCGGCACCGCGTCGCGTGCGACCTCGACGACCACGCCGCCACGCGAACGCGCCCAGTCGTACATCTGATTGCGGCGCAACAGGGACATGGCTGTCCCCAGTGGACGGTTGCCGTCGGGGCAGCACACGATCGCCCCGACATCGGGCGTTAGTTCGCGCACCGCAACGGGAATCGGGCACGCGTCCGCGCGCAGCAGGGCCGGGCTGATCGGCCGCTCCATCGCGATCCGCGCACCGAGCGCCTCGATGATCAATGACAGTCCTATTTGGGTACCGGTCGTGACCACGACCTCGTGTGCGGCCGTGCTGATGCCACGCGTCCGGTTGAGGTGCTCGGTGATCGCGTCGCGCAGCGGCTCCAGCCCGCGCGGGGGTGGCGCCTCGCCGCTCGGCACGTGATAGCTCGCCTGCCGCCACGCCGCCCGCCACGCCCGGATCGGGAACGCTTCACCGCACAGCAGACCCGGGCGCAGGTCGAGCCGGGCCGGTTGGGGTCTTTCTGCCGGTGCGGCGGGATCGGCGTTGGGTCCGGCCCGGCGCACGAAGGTCCCGGACCCTGGACGGCTCTCAAGGTACCCCCTCGAAAACAGGTCTTCGAAGGACTCCGAAGCCACTCCACGGGACACGCCGAGCAGCTCGGCCAAGGTTCGGGTGGACGGGATGCGGGCGCCCGGCCGGATCGCGCCCGAGTCGATCGCCGCCGCTATCTGGTCGGCGATCTGCTCGTGCAACGGCTGGGTGGCATCCCGTCGCAATGTTATCGGGAACGTGAGGACCTCGCGGTAACGCATGCCCTCGTTTGTAGGGCGCGCGTGTTGTGGAGGTGTTGTGGGCCGGTCAGGGCCCATATTCGACGGTGAGTGGATCTGGTGATCAGCCTCCGCACCGCCCGTCGAACACGTCGGTGCGGCCGTCGCCGTTGAAGTCACCCTTCTCGGACACGTGCAGACTCGCCAGCGGGCAACCGCTGGTGGCGAGCGCGATCCAGCTCGTCCGGCCGCCGGACGAGTAGCGCCACTGCCCGTTGGCGGTGGTGAACACGTCGGTGCGCCCGTCTGCGTCGAAGTCGCCGAACCGCATGGACGAGACGGCGTCACCGGACGAGGCCAGCGTCTGCCAGCTGCCCGCGCCACCCGGCGAGTACCGCCACTGCCCGTCATAGTTGCTGAAGACGTCGGTGCGGCCGTCGCCGTCGAAGTCGCCGAACCCGAGATCGGTGATGGCCAGGCCGGAGTTCGCCAGCGGGATCCAGCTGGAGCTGCCCGCCGCCGAGTAGTACCACCGGCCGCCGCTCGTGCGGAACACGTCGGTGCGGCCGTCGCCGTCGAAGTCGCCGAAGCGCAGCGAGGTCAGAGCATCACCGGATGTGGCGAGCGGCTGCCAGCTCGACAGCCCGCCGGACGAGAACTGCCACTGGCCGTTGGCGGTGGTGAACACGTCGGTGCGGCCGTCACCGTCGAAGTCGCCGAAGCGCAGCCCCGACACGCGGGCCGACGACGCGGCCAGCGGGACGAACGCGCCCGTGCCGCCGGGGGAGTAGTACCAGCGCGCGCCGGTCGCGCGGAACACGTCGGTGCGGCCATCGCCGTCGAAGTCGCCGAACCCGACCTCCGACACGTCGAATGTGTAGTGCGCGAGCGGTGCCCAGCCGGCGGCCCCGCCGGAGGAGAACCGCCACGCGATGCGGCGCCCGGTCTGGTGGCACGCCCCCGTCGTGGTGCCGTAGGTGTTGGAGCCGATGAACAGGTTGCCGGTAAAGAGCCTCTGCTGCACGGCCGTGCCGGAGGTGCTGTGGGCGAAGCAGTTGCCCGACACCCACGCGCCCGTCTGCGGCCGCCCGCGGATGACGACCGCGGTCTGGGCGTTGGACCGGAAGCTGTTGTGCTTGATGTGTATGACGTCGCCGGCGTAGGGCGCGCCGTTGCCGAGCGCCTCGTCTTCGCCGTGCATGTCGAACCCGTGCGACAGCGCGTTGTCGGTGACCAGGTTGAAGCGAGCGTCATAGCGGGAGGTGCGCAGGCCGTTGCCCGCGATGGCGTGGCGGTTCTGGGTGAACGTGTTGTCCTCGATCACCGCGCTGGTGTGGTTGACCAGAACGACGCCGTAGCCGAGCCCGGTGCGGCGGTTGTGGTGGACATAGTTGGCGCGCACCCGGCCCTCGATGGTGTCGCCCAGATACACGGCCGCGTGCGACCAGCCGAACAGCTCGTTGTTGTCCACCAGCAGGTCCGACGCGCCGACGGCCTCCACTCCGCGCGAGTTGTCATACTGGTAGGCGTTGTCGCGGATCTGCTGATCGGGACCGCGCAGCCGCAGCCCGGTGACACGCACCCCGGCGCCGCGCACCGCGAACTGGGCCCATGTCTCAGACTGCCCGAGGTCAAGCTCGGTGTTGTAGAGCAGCGCACCCGGCGACCCGGCCTGCCCACGGTCACTGGCCAGCGTCACACCGGCCGGGATGAGAATCCGCTTCTCTCCCGTGAGATCGATTGATGCCGTTCCTCGCACGAACACCGTGTCGCCCGGTGCCGCACCGGCAAGCGCCGCCAACAGCTCGGCCTTGGTGCCCACCACCACCGTGGCGGCCACACCGGGCGCGGCGACAGCATGTGCGCTTACGGGGCTGAAAACTCCGAGAATCGTTGTCAGGGCAGCGGCCAGCTTCATTGCCGTGGTTCCCTTCATCGACGACCATAACATTAAGATCGGCCGCCATCATGCCACAGCCACCACCCATGGCGCAGAGCTGAAGTCTTGGGTCGTGGGTGCCGTCGCGCTTGTGATGCGCTGCGCCGGGAGTCGCCAAGAACGAAAGTGGTCAAACGCAGCGACGGATAGGCGACCCGCGAGGTGTTCGGGCGTCACCGCGACCGGGGCGTTGCGCAAGCCGCGGGTCGAGAGGGTCACCCGGCAGGTTTGACCGTCCACGGCAGGGTCGCGGTCTCGACGCCGTCGAGGTCGCGGGGGTCGATGGTCCAGGCGCCCGCGAGCTCGAAGACCGCCTCCTCGTCGGGCCGCCAGGCGTCGGGGCCGTCGTCGTGGAGGTGGCGCAGGTCGAGCTCCTCCTCGGCGGTCTCGCCGATGTCGACCAGGACCTCATCACGCTCGCCGAGATAGGCGTAGACGCGGGCGACCTGGCCCTCGGCCGCGGCCGCCCATCCGTGCAGCTCCACCACCCGGTGTGTGCAGAAGTAGTACACCGGGTTGGCGATCCGCCCGCTCAAACCGCCGAGCCACTGGACAAACGCCGGCTGCCCGATCGGCGGGCCCAGCCTGGTGGACGCGACCAGGGTCCAGCCGTCGATCGGCGGCGTGAACAGCCAGCCGTTGCCGTAGGCGTTGGCGACGGCGTCCGCCCAGGCGCCGGGCGTGAGCGGACCGACCTGCAACGCCTTGGCCAGGAGCGACGCGTCGGTGTCGGGTACGGCCAGCCACTTGAGCTTGACCCCGAAGCCCTGCGCCAGATGGGACATGCCGCGATCTTACTCAGCCGGTGTGGAGCACGCGGTAGGTGAAGGTATAGCCGTTCGAGCGCACGGCGGTGATCGCCAGCCGGTACCACGTGCCCTTGGTCGAGAACACGCACAGGATGCTCCCGGCGGACAGGCCCGTCACGGTGCGGTCCGGCGTTTCGGTGCAGCCCTTGCTCAGCCGTTTCTCGGTGTCTCCGGCGCGCATCCCGCCCGAGACCGCTACGACGTCGAACTCGGTGCTGATCAGCGCCGGTCCGTCGCTCAGCCGGCCGGAGTCGACGTCCAACCCCTGGTGTGTGGCCAGCGTCGCAGCCGTCTCGGGCGAGCGCGCGGGCGTGGTCGTGCCGGGGCGGGCCGTGGTCGGCGGCGGTGCGCTGGGCAGGGCCGCGGTGGGCAGGGCTGACGGCGGCTGCTCGGGCTGGACGCTCGGCAGGGTGG
>NZ_QJUG01000277.1 GCF_003426775.1 Allorhizocola rhizosphaerae
CCCGCGCCCAAACGAACCCCCCGACCCCGCCCCCACCTTGCGCAACCCCCGCGCTTAGTCCTGCCCTTGGGCAACCCCGGCGCTTAGTCCTGCGCCGCGAGAGCGCGGCACGCCGGGCAGAGCCCCCAGTAGGTGACCTCGGCCTCGTCGAGCTCGAAGCCGTGGGTCTGGCTCGGGTCGAGGCACGGGGCGGAGCCGACCGCGCAGTCGACGTCGGCGATCACGCCGCAGGCGCGGCAGACGATGTGGTGGTGGTTGTCGCCCGTGCGCGCCTCATAGCGGGCCGGGGAACCGGCGGGCTCGATGCGGCGGGCCAGGCCGGCGCGGGCGAGCGCGGCGAGCACGTCGTAGATGGCCTGGGTAGAGACGGAGTTGAGGTCCTCGCGGGCCTGACGGGTGATCTCATCGACCTCGAGGTGGCCGCCCCGGCTGAGGATGCCCAGCACGGCGAGCCGCGGCTTGGTCACGCGCAGGCCGTGAGCGCGCAGCAGCTCGGTTGGTGTGGGAGTTTCGCCGGACATGACTTCCATTTCAGCAGCTAGCTTGGAGCGATTCAAGAAAAGCACTAGATACGTGGCAGGTGCCACTGTGCCCAGTATCTCCGAATGGGGGTACCTCATCGACCTGGGTCGGTTTACGCTCACCGCATGATCGAGACCTTGCTAGGGCTTCCGGCGCATCCACTCATCGTGCATGCGGCCGTTGTTTTCGCCCCGCTGCTGGTGGCGCTGGTGGTCGCATATTCGCTGGTGCCCGCCGTGCGTAAGTGGACGGCATGGGCGGTCCTGGGCCTGGCTGTGGCCGCGCCGCTCGCATTGTGGGCGGCCAAGCTGTCCGGCGACGCGTTCCTGCAGCGCCGGATTGGTCAAGGAGCCCTGCCCGAGTTTGTGCAGCGGCTCCAGCAGCACCAAAACTACGGGGAGCTGGCCGCGTACGCGGGCACGGCGCTGGGCGTGCTCGCGCTGTTGCTGGTTTACGCCTGCACCGCGGCGGGACGGAAGCCGGCGACAACGGGATCGCGCGCGGTTACGTACGGCACGATCGTGCTGAGCCTGGCCGCTGCGGCGGTCACGGGGTACTACATCTTCCAGGCTGGACACTCCGGGGCCAACAGCGTGTGGGGTGTCTAGAGCGCGGCGGCGCGGCCTTCGAGGTAGCGCCGTTCGGGCGCGCTGAGCGTGCGGCGCGCGGCCAGGTGATAGTGGTCGCGCGCCGCTTGTTTGTTGCCTGCCATTTCGTGGAGGTGGGCGCGGACGGCGTGGGAGCGGTGGTGGTTGGCGAGGGTGGGATCGGCTGAGTCGAGTTGTGCGAGGGCTGTTTGCGGGCCTTCGACCATCGCGACGGCGACGATCCGGTTGAGCGCCACCATCGGGCCGGGTGCGAGGGCCTGCAGGAGGTCATAGAGGTTGAGGATCTGCCGCCAGTCGGTGTCCTCCGCGCGTGGGGCCTCGTCGTGGATTGCGGCGATCGCGGCTTGGAGTTGGTAAGGGCCGATGCTGGCGGTGGGCAGGGTTTCGGTGATCAGCTCTATGCCCTCGGCGATGGCGGAGGAGTCCCACAGCGTGCGGTCCTGCTCGGCGAGCGGGATCAGCGCGCCGTCGGGTCCGGTGCGGGCCGGACGGCGTGCGTCGGTCAGGAGCATGAGCGCGAGCAGCCCGGTGACCTCGCCGTTGCTCGGGAGCAGGGTGCGCAGCTGGCGTGACAGGAGGATGGCCTCGTTGGTCAGCTCAGTGCGGTGAAGCTCGTCGCCGGAGCTGGCCGTGTACCCCTCGTTGAAAATCAGGTAAAGCACGCGGAGCACAGCAGCCAGGCGCTCGGATCGCTCGGCGGGAGGCGGCATCTGGAAGCGGGCTCCGCTGGCCTTGATGCGCTGCTTGGCGCGGCTGATGCGTTGGGCGATCGTGGATTCCGGGACGAGGAAGGCGCGGGCGATCTCGGCCGTCGTGAGCCCGCCGACCGCGCGGAGGGTCAGCGCGACTTGTGACGTGGGGGAGAGGGAGGGGTGGCAGCAGAGGAAGAGGAGGGTGAGAGTGTCGTCTGTGGACGGTGCGGGTTGTGGTGGTTCGGGGTCGAGTAGCGTGACTGTTTCCTCGCGCCGCCCGCGGGCCGATTCGCTGCGCAGGACTTCGATTCGGCGGCGCGAGGCGACTGTGATCAGCCATGCTTTGGGGTCGTTGGGGGTGCCGTCCGTGGGCCACTGCGTGATGGCTGCGAGAAGCGCTTCCTGTACCGCGTCTTCACACGCGTCGAAGTCGCCGTAGCGGCGCACGAGCGCGGCGAGCACCTGCGGCACGAGCTCGCGCACCAGATCCTCGATCGTGCGCTCCATGCGGTCGAGGTTAGCCCTCAGGTCAGGCGTGAGCAGGCGATCAGCACCATGATCGAGAGTGCGGTGAGGCCGAGCGCGTAGGTGAGGCGGGCGGCGCGCTGCTCGGCCGTGTCGATCGCGTCGTCGTCGAGCGCGGGAAGGGTGCGAGGCGGGGCGGTGGGTTCCTCCGCGACCACGTGAAAGTCGGCGGGCGGCGGTGTCGGAGCGGGTGGGCCGCCGTAGCGATCGGGCGGTGGTGGGCCGGGTTCGGGCCGTCGCCACACGATGTCACCCTCAGCCATTACTATGCCCGCGTGACATACGACGACGACCGGGTGGTTGAGTTCGACGAGGAAGTGCTCGTCCTGCCTGATCAGAGCACCGATGACACGGATCACGGGTGGGGCGCGCGGTCGACAAGCAATGACGAGCGCCTGCTGGAGGAGCGCCCGCCGCACTGGGACTGAAGACAGGGCTCGACACTCTCAGCGCGCCTTCGTGTTGGGCACGCGGTCTCCGATCTCGGTGGGCCGCAGGCCGCAGCGCTGCGCCCAGCGGTTCATGGGCACGGCGGCGAGGTAGTAAATCGCGGCTGCCGTGAGCCCGAAGGCGATCACCGCGTTGAGGGATGCGCCATGGGCGAAATCCACACTGTCGGCGGGCAATTTGGCCGGAATCGCGGTGGCGAAGGCGGCTCCGGTGACGATGCCGACCGCGAGGTCGATGTCGTTGCCGCGAGCGATGAACTCCCTGAAGCCCTTCAGCACGCCTGGAGCATAGCCCCAAAGCGGGCAAAAAGGGTAATGGTTTGTGTTTGTGGAGTCCGGGCCGGAATGGGGATCCCGACCGCATGACGGCGGGTGAGCCGCAGCTCGAACTGGGATCCGATCGGCGTGGCGGACTTCGCGTCCGAAGACGAGTACGACTGCCTGGCCGCCGCAAGCGGGGACGCTGACTGAGGGTGCTTGGGTGGGTGGGTTGGCTGAAGCGTTGCCTGCGCCGCAATGGGGTCCCGGGCTGGTGATGACGTGCGAGGGCACACGTGGGTGGGTTGGCTCAAGCCATTGCCTGGCTGGTGATGACGTGCAGGGGGCACGCCTGGCTGAGGGCGTGGGCGGGTTGGCCGAAGCCATGTGCGGTGCGGGCAGGCGGGGTGACGACCCGTGAAGGTGTGGGGCGCGCGGGAAGGCGCGCCCTGTCCGGAGGTCGTGGTGGGCTTAGGCCGCGGCCGGGGTGGAGGTCGAGCTCTTGGAAGAAGACGACGACGAGGATGACTCGGCGGGCTTGGAAGGCGAGCTGCTGCCCGAGCTCGACTTGGAGCCGCCGTTGCCGTTGCCGTTGGACGAGGCGCGGGAGTCGGTGCGGTAGAAGCCGGACCCCTTGAAGACGACGCCGACGCCGGAGAAGAGCTTGCGCAGGCGACCCTCGCACGCCGGGCACTCGCTCAGCGGCTCATCAGCGAACGACTGCACGGCCTCCAGCTGATGGCCACATGCTGTGCACGCGTACTGATAAGTGGGCACGGTAGGCCTCCTTTAGCACTCCCACACTTCGAGTGCCAATATTGCCCGACCAGCATGGCCTAGCGCAAACCCGGAACCACAGTCGCGGTAATGCGACGGTCGTGCGGTTCGTGCGGCACACGCTCCACGAGCTCGCCATCGTGTAGCAGGGCAACGATTGTCGCGCCCGGCCGGGCTCTTGTGAGAGCTCGGTCATAGCTGCCGCCGCCGCGCCCGAGCCGGTGCCCGTCCCGGTCCACCGCCAGCGCCGGGACGATGATCACCTGGGCGGTCGTGACGGCGTCCACGCCGAGGCGTGGGCCGGTCGGCTCGTAGAGTCCGCGCTCGGTGCGGGTCATCGATCCCGAGTAGACGGACCAGTCGAGATCGAGGTCCGGGCGCAGCACGGGCAGGAGCAGGGTCGAGGTCGGAAACGCCACGGCCAGCCGTTCGGGCAGGGACGGGCCGCCGGGTTCACTGCCGATCGGGCGGTATGCGGTGAGCGCCTCATGTGGTACCCGATGGAGGAGGAGAAGGAGTTGGGCGAAGAGCGCGTCGGCCGCGGCGAGCAGGTCAGACGGCGTCATCCTGGCTCTTGAGGCGAGGATCCGGGAGCGCAACTCGGCCTTGGTCATGGTGTGGGCAAGCATCGCACAAGCCGGGCTTGTCGTTGAGGAGGGCGTGACTTTGCGTACCCGCTTGACGACCGCGTTCTTGGCCACGGTGTTGGGGCCGGTGGTGCTCGGCGCCCTGTTCATCGGCGTGACCGTCAACACGGTGAACGCCAACCGCGCGGCCGAGCGGATGGATCACGCCGCCAGCGCCGTGCGTACCTCGATCAGCGCACTGTGCGCCCAGCTGAGCACCGTCGCCGAGGCGATCACGGCCGCACCGCCCGAGCGGCGCCTGTCCCTCAGCGCCCAGTACGCCGAGCGCGGCCTGGTCAGCGGGGTGCAGTTGCAGAATGGCGTGACCACGATCGGTGCACCACCGCCCCCGTGGGCCGACTGCGCCGCCCCCGTCTCCGAAGGCGAGCACGAGGCCATCGCGGCGCACACCGAGGTGGTGTCGGCCGCGTTCACGGTGGACGCTGAGCTGTTGCGCCGGCTGAGCGACGCCAGCGGCGCCCGCGTCAAGCTCGTGCCCGGCGTGCGTCCACAGTCCGGTGTGGACAACCGGGTCGGACTCGGACGGCTGTCGTTGCTCAAACAGCGCACAGACCTGACGCGAAGGCTCGAACCCGTTGCAGGACAACCGCTTCCGCTCGAACTGTCCGTGCCGACGGCCCCGCCCCGCGGCATGTTGGCGCTGCTTATCCTGGTCGTGCTGGCGTGCGCGGTGTCGGCCGTCGTCGCCGCGTGGTGGCTGGCCCGTACCACCACCAACCCGCTGGTGGGCCTGGCCGCCGCGGCGGACCGGGTCGCGGCGGGAGACCTGGAGGCACGTGTCCCGGCGGGCGGCAAGGACGAGATCGGGCGCCTGGCCAACGCGTTCAACCACATGACCCGGGAACTGAGCGCATACGTCAACGCGCTCACGGCAAGCCGCGATCAGCTGCGCGGTCACCTGGGCGTGCTCGGTGACACCCTGTCCAGCACGCACGACCTGGACCGGATCCTGCAGGTGATCCTGCAGACCGCACGGCACGCCACGGGCGCTTCGTCAGGGGTCGTGCTGCTCAGCACGGACGGGATGCTGGTGGGCCAGTGCAGTGAAGGCATTGCGCTGCCCGTGCGGGTGCCGATCGGGTCCGGCCTGGTGGGCTCGGTCGCCGCGACCGGCGTGCCGCGGATCGGCAGGGTCGATCGGGACGGGCCGCGCCTCGTTGAAGGCGAGCCGGCGTGCAACACCTATGTGGTCGTGCCGTTTTGCTTGTCGGAAAGCCTTGGGGCGCAAGGGGTACTGGCGCTATATGACAGGCTGGGAAGGGACGAGTTCGACGATTCCGATCTGGACACGCTGCGGACTTTCGCCGGACAGGCGTCGGTCGCCGTTGACAATGTGCGCATCCACGAGGAGGCGCAGCGGCTGAGCGTGACCGATCCGCTGACCGGGCTGTTCAACTATCGCTCGCTGCGCGACTGCATGCGCCGCGAGACCGACCGCGCCGGCCGTTTCGGCCGCCGGCTCGCGGTGCTCGCGCTCGACCTCGACCACTTCAAGGACATCAACGACCGGTACGGCCACGCCGCGGGCGACGCCGTGCTGGCCGAGTTCGCCCAGCGCATCCGCTACGAGATCCGCGAGGTGGACGTGGCATTCCGCCAGGGCGGCGAGGAGTTCGCCCTGCTGCTGCCCGAGACCGACGAGGTGGGCGGGATGGTCGTCGCGGAACGGCTGTGCGAAGCCATTCGCAGGACATCCATCCATGTCGGTGAATTGAGGATATCGGTGACCGTCTCCATCGGAATCGCCGTCTTCCCCGATCACGGCACGACCGGCCCGGCCGTGCTCCAGGCGGCCGACGAGGCGCTTTACGCAGCGAAGACGGCCGGGCGGGATACGTTCCGGGTGGCCGGAGACAGCGGGCTTGTGGGGATTGGCGGCGCGTCGGGCGGCCCGCAGGCGCCGAGGCAGGCGTCGGGCCGTTAGTCTCGCGGCATGTCTGAGCGCGCCGGAGTCCGTGCTGTCAAGGCCGTCATCCCCGCTGCGGGTCTGGCCACACGCTTTCTCCCAGCCACCAAAGCCGTGCCCAAAGAGCTCCTGCCGGTCGTGGACCGGCCCGTGCTGCAATACATCGTCGAGGAGGCCGCGTCGGCCGGGATACACGATGTGCTGCTGATCACCGGGCGGGGCAAGACCAGCATGGTCGACCACTTCGACCCCCACCCCTACCTCGAGTCGCGTTTGGAGGCCAAGGGAGACCTCGTGCGGCTCGCGGCCGTGCGCCGCACGTCCGACCTGGCCGAGATCTACACCTGTCGGCAGGGCGAACCGCTGGGCCTGGGGCACGCGATCGGCTACGCCGAGTCGCATGTGGGCGATGCGCCGTTTGTGGTGCTGCTGGGCGACGAGTTCATGGAGGAGACGTCGACCCTGTTGACCGACATGATCGACCTGCAGGCGCGCACCGGCGGGATCGTGCTTGCTTTCATCGAGGTACCGGATCACGAGGTGAACCGATATGGCATCGCCTCCGTGGAGCCCTTTGAGGGGCATGATGTGGTACGGGTCACGGGCCTGGTGGAGAAGCCGGCCATCGGGCAGTCGCCCAGCAACCTGGCCGTCGTGGGGCGGTATGTCCTGCCCGGGCGGATCTTCGAGGCCATCAAGCGGACCAAGCCCGGCAGCGGTGGCGAGATCCAATTGACCGACGCGATGGCGCTGCTCCTTGCCGAAGGCACCCCCGTGCATGGCATCGTTTACCGGGGGGTTCGTTATGACACGGGAATGCCGCTGGGATACCTGCAGGCGGTCGTTCAGTTGGCGACCAAGCGGGACGATCTCGGGCCGGCGTTCTCCGAATGGCTCAGAAGCTTTGTTGGGGGTAATCCTGTATGACCGCAACGGTCGGGTCTGAGGCGTCCGACGCCGAGCTGACGCCGCTCGCTGATTACCTGGGCAGTGTGCTGCGCAGGCTGCGGGCGCTGCCGGCGTTGGACCTCGACCTGACCCAGGCGCACGGCAACGTGCTCGCGGAGAACGTGCTCGCGCCACACCCCTATCCGGCGTTCGACCAGGCGTCGATCGACGGCTACGCGGCGCGTTCGGAGGACATCATTGGCGCGGTGCCGGGGCGTCCGGCCCGGCTGTCGGTCGTGGGTGACCTGGCGGCGTCGAGCTGGCGGCCGGCGAGGCTGACGGCGGGCACGTGCTTCTCGGTCGCGGCCGGGGCCCCGCTGCCCGTGGCGGCCGACGTCGTGATCCCTCCTGAGTGGACGGACCAGGGCATGGCGTCGGTGGAGGTCAACCACGCGGTCAAGCGCGGCTACGGGATCCGGCGGATCGGCGAGATCATGCCCGAGGGAAGCGTGCTGGGGCGGGCCGGCACGACGGTCACCCCGGCGCTGGTCGGAGTGCTTGCCGCCAGCGGGATCGGGCACATCGTGGTCCGGCCCTCGCCGCGCGTGGTCATCATCTCGACCGGCGACGAGCTGGTCGAGGCGGGCCGGGTGTCGCAGCCGGGCCAGGTGGTCGACGTCAACTCGCACGCGTTGACGGCGGCCACGGCCGAGGCGGGTGCGCACGCCTATCGGGTGGGGATCTGCGACGACGATCCGGAGGCGCTGCGGGCGCTGCTGGAGGATCAGACCGGGCGCGCCGATCTCATCATCACGACGGGCGGGTCGGGGTCGGGGCCCGGTGACATGGTGCGGCGCATTCTTTCGCGGCGGGATGGAAGTCGCGCGGGAAGTGTGGTTTTCACAGAGGTATCGCTGGCACCCTGCGGGATTCTAGGATTCGGTACCGTGGGGACCTCGCAGGAGGTGCCGATCGTCTGCCTGCCGGGCGAGCCGGGGGCGGCACTGATCGGATTCGAAGTGCTCGCGCGGCCGGTGATCCAGGTGCTCTCCGGCGCCGAGCCGGTGTTCCGGCCTGCGGTGCGCGGGCACCTGCTGGAGACCGTTTCCTCGCCGGCCGGGTTGCGGGAGTTCCGCCCGGCGTTGGTGGCGGAGCGCAGGGGCGGCGGATACACGGTGCAGCCGCTGCCGGGTGGGGCGCGCACACTGGCCGGCATGGCCGAGGCCAACGCGCTGCTTGTGCTCGGTGAGCGGGTCACGAGCGCGGCGGCCGGCACGACCGTCGATGTGCTACTGCTCGACCGACGTCGATGAGCGTTGCTGGATACCCGGCCGTGCTTGCCGAGGGTGACGTGGTGTTGAGGCCCTATCGGCGCTCGGACGCGGCGCAGTGGTCGGAGGTGCGCAGATACAACGAGCGCTGGCTGCGGCCGTGGGAGGTCACGCCGCCCGGGACGTGGGAGGAGACCAACTCGCCGGCGGCGTTCAGGATCGTGCGGCGGTCGTTGAAGGCGGGGGTGCGGGCGGGGGAGTCCATGCCCTTCGCCATCTGCCTGGGGCCGGACCGGTTGGTGGGCCACATCGGGCTCGGAAACATCGTGCGGCGGGCGTTCTCGTCGGCGTACTGCGGGTACTGGATCGACTCAAGGGCGGCAGGCAAAGGGATCATGCCGACGGCGCTGGCGTTGCTGGTAGACCACGCCTTCAGCGCGGCGCGGCTGCACCGGGTCGAGGTCAACATCCGGCCCGAAAACAAGGCCTCGCGGCGGGTCGTGGAAAAGCTGGGCTTCCGCGAAGAGGGCTACCACCCGCATTACATGTACATCGACGGCGCCTGGCGCGATCACGTCGGGTACGCGGTGACATGGGAGGACGTGGCCGCCGAGGGTGGGCTTTTGGCTCGTTGGAGGCGCATTCGAGCCGGTTAGACAGTGTCGCTGCACCGGATCTGTTGATCACTCACGTAACGTGCTGTCTGTGCCCACGTCGGTGCTCCTCGCTGTCCTCGCCGCGGCAGGGCTCCTCGCCCTGGCGCCGGCGCTGGTGCGCCGATATGACGCGACCGAGCGGCTGATCGCGGAGCGGGCGCTGTCCACTGCGCGGGTGCTGTCGCGGACCAGGCGCAAGCGCAGCATCCCCGGCAGGCGGCCGTTGAACCCGCCACCGTGGATCGCGCCGGAGCCGATACTGCAGGTGGTGCGGGACGAGCCGCGGGTGGTGCGCAAACCACGCCTGCGCCCGGCGGTGTATCGGCGGCGGCAGGTGCTCGCGGCACTGGCCTTGTTGAATGTCGTTCAGCTGGTCGGCGTGGGGCTGGTCGGGCCCGGTTTCTGGATCAGCGCATCGGTCACCGGGGCGATGTTCATCCTGTACCTGGGCCATCTGCGCGGGCAGGCCGTGCGCCTGGCGCGCAAGCGCCGGGCGGAGGCGCGGCAGGCGGTGTGGCTCGCCGAGCAGCAGGCCCTGGTGCGCGAAGCCCAGCGGCGGCGCGCCGAGGCGCGGCGGGA
>NZ_QJUG01000278.1 GCF_003426775.1 Allorhizocola rhizosphaerae
CTCGAAAGCGTGTGAGGGGGCAACCCCTCCGCGGGTTCAAATCCCGCCGCCACCGCTCTCAACAGCAAAAATGCCGGGCGCCCGCAGTTGCGGAACACCCGGCATTGGCATCTGGTCTCAAATGTGGTCTCAATAGCCCCCGTTAGGCAGGCACGAGAGTCCCCGCTGAGCCATCATCACCTTCGTCTTGATCTTCTTCTGTAGGCGCCCACAGGAGCCCGCCGACACGCTTCGCGATGTCCTTGTGGATCTCCGCCGTAAGGTGCTGGTATCTCATCGCCATCGATCCATCAGACCAACCCATGATCCCCACGACCGCACGGACGGGTACGCCCAGCAGGAGGAGCACGGTTGCTGCCGTGTGCCGCGCGTCATGCAGCCGTCCATCTCGGATGCCAGCCCGCTTGAGCAGCCGCTTCCACTCCGTGTAATCCGTCCGTGGGTTCAGCGGCCCGCCAGTCGGGGTGGTGAAGACCCAATCGCCGCCCTGCCACAGGTTGGCGGCAAGCTCTCGCTCCTCGCCTTGGCGCTTCTTGTGGTCCTTGAGCAGTGGGACAAGTTCGTCAGGCAGGCCGATGACCCGCCGCCCGGCCCACGATTTGGTCTCTGCCGTGGTTGCCCGTGTCGAGACGCGCTCCGGACAGTGACCTCCCATCGTTCTTCCGCAGGTCCCGCCGCAGCCGTGCTTCCAGCGCGGACGCTGCAAGGCACGGCGCACGGTCAGCGCTCCTTTGCCTAGATCCACGTCGGGCCACCGCAAGCCGAGCGCTTCGCCTTGCCGCAAGCCAAGCGCCAGGGCGATCACCCATCGGACGCTATTTCGTCGGTTCTCGGCCTCGGCGATGAGCTGCTTGACCTCATCGACTGTGTAGGGCTCAATTTCGCTCTGCGGTAGACGAGGTGCCTTGGCGATCCGGGCGGGATTCGTTGCGAGATACCCGCGACGTACCGCCTCGTTGAGCGCCGTTCGAACCGTTCGATGGGCCTGATGTGCTGTTGCCGCCGCGCTACCATTGGCGATCATCTTTGCGTAGAGCTTTTCCAAGTGCTCTGGCTGGAGCCGGGCAAGCCGATGAGCGCCGATACCGGGCACGAGGTGCTTCGTAACGGCGACTCTGTAGCCCGACAGCGTGTTTTCCCTGACAGCCGGGGCTGCGATGTGGTCTAGCCAGTGCTGGAGCCACTGAGCCAAGGTCCACGCCTGACTGTTGCGGGTTACGTGGCCACTGTCGCGAGCCTTCTCCAGGTTACGAACCTTCCTCGTAACCTCGGCTTCGTTCTTGCCACGGACGTGCCGACGGTCGGCCCTCCCGTCGTCCCGTACGCCCATAGTCACGCGCCCATGCCACTTACCGTCTTTGTCCTGGTAGATGGACGATGTCATATTGGGCGCCCGTGAACCATCCTCACGCTTCCTGCGCGGCATTGACGCTTTCCCCTTCCTGCGCAAGCTGATCGACGTAAGCCTTGAGGTCAGCCAGCCGGAACCGGCGCAGACTGCCGATCTTCACCGCCTTCAGCCGCTTCTGCTTGACCAGTGCGTAGACGGTCGTGCGGCCAAGGCGCAGCAGCTTGGCTGCCTCCTCGGGCTTGAGCAACAGCGCCAGCTCGTGGTTCTGACTTGTCCTGGTTACCTCGGCCGGGTGGTTCCCTTCGACAGCGGCGATTGCCATGATGGGGCTACTCCTTTCTGCTGGTAGCTAAAGGGGGTCGCGGCCTCGGCGTGATGCTTGGCAAGGCGGACGCCGGGGCCTGATCGGTGTGTTGCTTGGCGTTCGTATTCAGCCCCGCTGTGGACACGGAGCGTCGGAAAACGGCTTGAGAGCCCCATAGGGCCAAGATCTCCCATTGCCGAATGGTTTTGTATGGGTCTGAGTGTGTTTGGGGGCTCATGCGCCACCGTCAACGAGCCGTAGATGACCATGCGGACTATGCGCGTCGGTCGATGGATGTCCCTGAGCGCGGGGGGTAACCGTCCCAAGCGTCCCAAGCGTCGCATTGCAGGTCAGCCCTGGGACGGAATCTTGAAGTGGGACGCTTTGAAGCGTCCCATCGTTTTGAAGCGTCCCAGGGGTGAGCTGGGCGGGGACGCTTGGGACGCTTGGGACGGATGGACGGGACCCGTCTGGTGATTCGAGGTCGCAGTACCGATCCCACGCATCGACGAACAGGTCCTTGGAGTAGCCCTTGACCTGTCCGATCGAAAGGCGGATGTTGCTCGATGTGATCCCAAACTCCCGCAGTATCCGACCGAGGCGGTGCGCGTTAAGGTCCTGCCAGGGCGCGTCATCGATCGCTTTGAGCCTTTCGAGCAGGTGCGCGGTGGGTAGATGATGCACGCCGCCGGCTTCTTCGAAGATGGCCCAGCAGCTTCGCAGCAGTCTGACCCCATCGCTAGCCTCGGCACGTTCCTCCCGTGCCCCGGTGAGGGCGACGGCGGCGGTCCGTGCCCGGATCGGCCATTGCCCTCCCGCGAGGTCGGCCAGGGCGATCAGCGGTTCCCACGTGTCGGCATCGCGGTCTTCGACCGGCATAAGTGGCACCGCCTCGCGCAGGTCAACGATGTGGTTGGTGAGCCACGTGTGCAAATTGGCCCCGAGCGCGGCGACGGGCGGCCGGTCGCGCATGACCCGCCACGGCTGAACCTTCTCCCTGGCTTTACGTCGGCGCATGTGGATCAGCACGGCCCGATCCTCAATGGTTTCGGGGGCAGGGCCGATACCCGCCATCGCGGCCATGGCAAAGGTCGGGATCTTCTCCACCTGGTGGGTGTTGGCGTCGTAGCGGATTGCGGGCCGGTTGCGCTGATGGCCTGCGTTGAGCAGCCCGCGCAGGTCTTCGTTTCCTGCGGCGGTGGCGGTTCCGAAGATGGTGTCGTACTCGTCGATGAGCAGCGTGGGTGGGTTGTCGGAGCCGATCGACCGGTACACCGCTGCCGGGCTGGCGTTCACTGTGATCAGCGGGTTATGGCAGGCGGCTTCCACCAGGTCCAGCAGACGGCTTTTGCCGCAACGCTTCTCCGGTGCCCGGATGACCAGCCGGGGCGCGCACGCCCACGCGGGGAGCGCATGGGTGGCAGCGATCCACAATGTGACTGCGTCAAGCGCTTCGGCGCTGGGCAGGATTACATAGCGCTTGATCGTATCGCGCATCTGATCAAGCAGCTCAGCACCGTCCACTGTGGAGGGTTGAGTCTTTCGGGTCATAGGGTTACTCCTTCATCACGGAATCCGCCTGTGATGGCGGTGCGGCATTCGCGTTCGGGTCTGACCTGCGGCCCAGGGGGTATTGAGCGGGCGGGATCGACGAAGTGCATTACGATCGCGGGCATGATGAAAGAGACCGTGATCGCGCTTCGTAACTACGACTGGATGGTGCGCAACAAAGGGCTTGAGGACATCGAGCTGGCGTGGGACAGCGGCATGCTGGTGGACCGCGACGGTGGGTATGACATCGCGATGCTGTGTGAGCCCGGGTTCACGCCTGCTACAGCACAGGATGAGTAGGAGGCCGCTGTCCCCGCGTTGACCCGCTCGGGCATGAGCTGGCCGGGTCACAGGGTCACTCCTTCAGCGGCGAATCCGTCGCGGATGGCGTTGGGGGTGGACTTGGCCCAGGGCCAGCCGGCCGCGTCGCAGGCCGCTACGAGCGTGTTGTAGGCGTCGCTGCTGGTGAGGTGACCTGCCGCAACGATGAGAGCGGCACCGCGTGCGCAGCCGTAGAGCGTGACGCGTCTCCTGCCTTCAGGGGCTGCGTGGATTCGGTTGAGGAGCGTGGCCATGAGCCGGTCGGGATGGGATATGGCCCCCCCGCTGCGCGGGGGCGGTGTTGGGCTGGCGGGCTGTGCAGGCGCGGGCCGCCGGACGTGAGCTACACAGGCATCTACCAGCGCCGGGGCCATATCCATAATCGCGGTGGACTCATCGACCCACGCGTACGGCACTCGCGTGCTGGGATGTAGAGACGGTGGCGCTACCACGTAGCCGCCGTCAGCTTTTACGTCGATGCCTTGCCCGAGTTGGTGTTTGCCGCTGGAAATGCGGGTGTGTCCGGGATAGCGGTAGTACAGGTGCCAGCCGTTGCCACCGGTGCGCACGTAGCGCGTTGGTGGCAGCGTGATCCGCTCCCGTAGCGCGGCAAGCGATGGCGTGCCGCCGTTGCGGGGGTCGATGTCGATGACGACCAGCCCGGATGCCGTGCCGGTGCGGATAGCGAGCATTCCGTATGGGACGAGCGCGAACATGCGTCGGATGGCTTTGGGGTCGCGGGTGGCTGCGTAGAAACTGTGGCAGGTGAGGCATCGGCAGGCTTGCGGGTCGTGGGTGTCTGGCTTGGCATCACTGGGGCAGTTGGCGCAGTTGGCCAGCGGACGCTTTGAACGTCCGAGCAGGAAGACCGGCCAGCCCGCGTGGGCGTAGCCGAGCGCGGCGGTCAAGGTGTTGTTGGTGTGCATGAGGTTCCTTCCTGTGGGGCAGAAGGAAGCCAGCCCAAGGTGTGGGCTGGCCGTGGGTGGCGAGCGCGCGGAGCGCGCCTGTCGGGGATGAGAGCCGATGCCTGGCGAGCAGGCGCGAGCCGTCGTCTACTGGTCGAGGGCTGTGGTCACCTGCTGGCCGAGCCATTGAGCGACGTTGGCCGATACGGCGTTTCCGGCCTGCATGGTCTGTTCGCCGACGTTGCCCAGGACTTGGTAGGTGTCTGGGAAGCGTTGCGCGCGTAGCTGTTCGCGTGGTTTGAGCATCCGGAACCGGCAGTCTTCGACGGCGACCGCTGGTTGTACGAGTGCACCGGAGTCGCGGGTGGACATGGTGCGCAGCGGGTCGCCGGTGGTGGTTGGCTTGTTGCCACGCCGGTATGGCACGACCAGGGCGTGGTGATGCCCGCCGGCGGCGATGGTGCGCAAGGGCTGGTCGATGCTGTGTGCGGTGCCGTGTTTGCGTAGCACGGCGATGAACGGTTCAGGGGTGAGCAGAGCTTCGGCCTCACGGGCGGTGCGGGTGCGCATCGGCGCGGTGACCGCAGAGGCGGTGTTGTTCCAGGTGCCACCGGCCGGTACGAGCATGGGTGGGCTGATGATGCCGTTGCCGATCCGCTTGGTCTGCGCGGGAAGCGGCGCGGCGTCGGCCGGATGGGCTCGCCCGTCGTGACCGGCGTGGTTGACGGTGAGCAGTACGTGCCGGTCGGCGAACATGGAAAGGCCCGCACGGATGCGGGTCATGGTGTTGTCGGCCAAGGGTTCGGCACGGTCACCGATCCGCCTGCCCAGGTCGCTCCAGTCGATGGCGGCGGCGGCGGGCAACACGTACGGTTCGACCACGCTGTTGCGGCATACCGCGTTGGGGCACACGTACACGTATTGCTGGCGGTACTTGCCGATACGACGCCGGTCCGGCTTCTTCCACGCCTGTACGGCATGCACATCGACCGAGCAGGTCTGGCACCAGGCCACGGGGTGGGGATCGACGTCGGGCAGCTCGATACCGGTGCGGGTGAACACGAGGTAGAGCCGGTCACGCCATTGCGGGGCGTGTAGGTTGCGCTGGTCGCCGATGTGAGCCGACGACACCGACACGTACTGCACCCGGTAGCCCAGCAGCAGCATGCCCGCAACCCAGTGGTCGAACAGTTCCCACCGCGCCACGTCAGGCACGTTCTCCACCAGCACCACCCGGTAACGGTGGACCTCGGTCGCGCGGATGACGTCCCAGAACGTGGCCCGGGTGCGCTCGAATCCTTTACGGCTGATCGGCCCGAACGCCTCCAGCAGGTCACCCTGACCAGGCACGGTACAGGTACGCGAGGGGCGGCCACCGGCCGGTGATGCCTCCGTGCAGATCGGCGAGGCCCACAAGACATCGGTGCTGGGCAGGCGCCGCATGTCGTAGTTGTTGACGTCGGCGCACAGATGCTCAGCGTCGCGGAAGTTCGCGCTGTGGGTTTCGATGGCCCGTTGCCAGTGGTTGGCGGCCAGGCGTAGTTGCAGGCCGGCCGCGGTCAGGCCGATGGAGGAACCACCGGCGCCGCAGAAGATGTCGGTGAAGGTCAGGCTCATTGGAGTCCTTTCCCGTTGGGGCAGAACGAAAGCCAGTCGATGATGAGGGCTGGCCATGGTGTGAGCGCGCGGAGCGCGCCTATCTGGGCTTTGCCTTCCCGGTGATTGCTTGCCGGGATGGTTTGGGCCGCAACGCGATCCGGCGAACAGCCAGATCCACCTGCACCGCCAGTTGCGAGGCTTGCTCCTGGGTGGCCAGGTCGGATTCCCCCAGGCGCACATGGGCGCGCAGTTCCATCCAGTGGCGCCCGTTGAGGTCTTGCACCCGCACGGCCACGAGCGAGCCGTAGGCGGTGTTCCAGCGCATCGGCGGGGAGCGGTGCTGCCCTGCCGGGTTGGTGCCGGTGACGGTGCACTGATGGTCCTGCGCGCACCATTCGGGGTGAGGCCAGCCGTTCATGGCTGCCGTTCCCGTGCGGCTTTGGCGCGGGCGGCGTCGTGGGCGATTTGGCGTAGCTGGGCGTAGGCGGCGCGGCCCCAGCGGCGTTTACGGCCGGAGCCTTTGCAGCCCCGGCAGGTGGTCATGCGCCGCAACAGCAGGGTGCGCCGCACGCCGGTACCCCGGCAGCGGTGATGCTTGCCGAACGGGGCCACCCAACACAGCAGGCCATAGACGACTATCGCGGTCAGGATGGTCAGGGTAGCGATCATTGTGGGTGTCACAGGGTGCCTCCACGGCAGGATTCGGGCCGGGTTTCCGGTAGCCGCTACCCGCTACCTGCACTGTGTTTGCGCAGGTAGGATGCGGTGTGTGGAGGTAGCGGGGGTGGTAGCGGCACCGCTACCTTGCCCGGTGCCGCTACCTGTGGCGCTACTCGACTTTCTCGGCGCTGACGCGCTGGGCGATCACCTGCCGCAGGGTGTCGAGGCGGTAGCCTTTCCAGTTACGGCGGGCGATCTTGATGTCGGCCGAAGGCACGCCGAGTTTGCGGGCCATGTCCGACAACGCCTCCGGCGTGATCGCCGGGTAGGCGTGCGGCCACTGCGCCGTGAGTTGCTCGGCGGCGGTCGCCCAATGCTGCCCGTTGGAAGCTGACACCGCGACCAGGTCGGCGAGCAGGTCACGTGCCTGCGGCAGGTCTCCTGCGCCGCCAACGGGTTTGCCGCCGCGCAGCGCCAATGCCCGTGCCAGGATGGCCTTGGTGGTGGCCTGGTCCGGGTACTGGCTGCGCACGCCGGTCGGGGTTTTCAGGCCGGTCATGACGCCCCATCCGGCGTCGATCTCGGGCCGGTACACGGTGCCGGTGATCCCGCGTTTGTAGGCCCCGGTACCCAGGATCATGTCGTTTTCCACCTGCCCGTTGACCGACAGGCACCACCGGTTGGTGACACAGCGGGTGATGTTGGGTGGCAACGAGGTCTTGTCCGGGATCTGCGTGGCCAGCACGAAGATGATCCCGAGAGCGCGGGCGCGTTTGATCGCCCGCTCCGCCTCGTCGGCGGCGTCGGACGACCAGGCGAACAGCTCATGCACCTCGTCCAGGACGATCACGATCGGGTGCAGCCCGGAACCCGGCTGGCGCGCCAACTCCGGGGTGACCTTGCCTTCCGGGGCCAGGCCACGCTTCTTGAACGCCAGGATGCGCTTACCACGCCGCTCAGCCTCAGCCAACGCCCAGGTCAGGATGCGGGCACCTGCGCCGAGGGCGTTGTCGTCCACGCCCACGATGTAGGTGGAGCACAACAGTTCGAAGTCCAGAAAGTCTCCGGTGCCTTTGAACTCCGCGATTTTGAACTCCACCGTGGGATCGAGCGCCGCGACCGTGGCCAGACTCCGTGCCGCGTAGGACTTCCCGGAGCCGGGCTGGCCACCGAGCAGGAACGAACGGGCGAACATGCTGGTACGCACGGGGCGTTGCCGTTCGTCGGTACCGAACTCGTGCTCGTCGAACACGGACGTGACGGCGTTGTCTGCGGCGAGGGACCAGCGGGGCTGGCCCATCTTGGAGGCAGGCTGATACCCGACCCACAGGTCGAGCTGCCCGGCGTGGTCGGGGCCGGCCGAGGGCCATACCTGATCCACCGGCAGCCGCAACGCGCTGGACAGCGCGCCGCGCCGGTCGAGCACCCGCACGGCTTCCATGCCCGCGGGCAGGTTCACCCGCGCCAGCCAGCCCGGCCCGTCACGGTGGATGCCAGGATGTACGAACTCCACCTGACCAGGCTCCTTGAGCGCACTGAGGTTGAGCGAGACCAACGCGGTACGCACCATCTCAGCGGTCAGCTTCGTGAACCGCTGCCCGACCGTCACCCGGTCGGTGATCGGCTTATCGGCGGGCCGGCCGAACCGGGCCAGCACGAGCACCGTCACAACCAGCACGGCATACCAGGCGGGCGTGGGGATCTGGTCGGCGGCGGTCGCGGCGAACATAATGCCGCCACACACCGCCAGCACGGCACCGAAGGCGACCACGATCCAGCGGGCTTTGGCCTCACGGGCGCGGGTGCGGTTCAACGACTGCCAGGTGAACGCGTCGTTGGTGTCGGCGGCGTGCTGACGCAACGACCAGTTGCCCTGCTCGGCGGTCGCCCACCGCAGCAACCTGCCCGCCATGCGCGACACGCCCAGCAGCGCATACCCGCCCGCCTTGAGGGCGTACTTGGGGCTGCGTATCGCGTGGAACGCCAGCCAATAGCCGAGGTTGAACCCGATGGCGCGTAGCGTGGCGCGGCGTTGCGCCCGGTTGGTCAGCCACGCCGGGATGATCGGTACCCGGTTGGTGTTGGTACGGGTCAAGTCCGCCCACGACAACGACAACGGCACATCCGGTGTGGCCGGCGGGTCCACCGGGGCGCCCCTGCCTGGCTGGTAGACGGTGTAAGTTTCGGCGTCGCTGGCGTTGGAGTCGTTGTCGCCATTGACATCCGGGCCGGTGATGCGGTTCGGGCTGTGCCCGTTGCCGTTGGTATGGCTGGGATGGATACCCAACCCGGCGTCGCTGTTCAGTGGCCAGCCATGACCGTTGTCGTTGTCGGGCAACGGAAACCGGTAATTGTCGGCCATTACTTCACCCCCTTGTTCAACTGGTCGAGTGTGTCGGTAAGCCGCTGGTAGACGGCCTGTAGCTGCTTGGCACGCGACATCGTGGGCTGGGCGTTCTCCTTGTCCATCCACCGCACCGTGGCGTCCACGGCGCCTCGGAGCCAGCCCAGCCAGCCCTGCCAGAACGCCACCAGCCGTTCAAGCTGCGCCACCCGCGCCCGCAGGCGTACGATCTCCGCCTGAAGCACCGGGCACTGCCCACACCGCTGGCCGCTCATCGGGCACCTACCGTGATGACCAGGGCGCTGACCCACAACCAGCCGTAATGCCATGCCTGGTCCAGGGCGTAGAGGCCGCCGCCGCGTTCCAGCCAACCGGGATCTTTGCCCAGCCTGTCGGCCATACGCCGCAGCGGGACACGCCGATCGGCGACGTAATGCGACACCGCCGACACCCACAGGCCCACGACCAGCCACGGAAACGTGATGGTCATACCGGTCACTCCTGCCAGCACGGCAATCATCACCGCGGAGGTGATGGTGTAGCTGCCGACGTGCGCCAGGCACGCCGCACGCCCCTGCGAACCGGGAAGGCCCTTGTGGTCGGCTTGGTGCTGGGTCTGAACCCAGTGGTCGGCTACCTGATGAGCGGCATACAGGGTGCCGAAGATGGCACCGAACGCAGCCAGAGCGGAAGGGTTTGACAGCATTAAAGGACTCCCTTGGGGGTACGGCGGG
>NZ_QJUG01000279.1 GCF_003426775.1 Allorhizocola rhizosphaerae
TGCAGCGACTACGCTGCATTCTGCGGCCGCCGCAGTTGATATTGAATTGTCCACAACTTTCGATGATCGAGCGGCGGCCGTCCATCATCTGGCTGGGCTTCATTCCGCCAGCTCACACGGCATGTCGTGACTGCCGTACTAGCCGCTCACCCGGCGCAATCCCATCCGCGGCACGGACCTCCTCATCGTTCTCGGCCCGTTTCACCCACGTACGCAACGCTTCCGGGTGCACACCGAGCTGGTTCGCGATCCGCCTGATCGCACCAGACGCCGCATGCGGGTCTCTACGCGCCTCAACTACCAGACGCGTCGCACGCTCACGCAACTCGTCCGGGTACTTCTTCGATGCCGCCATAACAACCAATCCTCCGGTCTTCGATGTCTCCATCAAACCCGAGGCGGAACAAAACCATCGAATCGATCAGCCAAACATTCAAGGGTCAACTCGACCTCGAACGCCACGGCGGCCACACCCCACAGGGCGTCGCCGTGCGTGTCCTGCAACGCATCCTGGCCCTGACCGCCGCGATCTGGCACAACGACAAGACCGGCGCCCCGGTTCTACGCTCCCTGACCGCCTATGACCACTAACCCCTTGGAATAGGTCATCTAGTCGGCGCTACCGACGCGTAATGAAAGCAGCAGAATCAGGACCAGGCAGTAGGCAGCGCTGACCCACCCGAACCATCGTCCAACGCTGGCCAGATACAACGCGGCCGATATCAGCAGCGCCTGGGATGCCAGAGCTGCTAGGCGGGCATGTCTTCTGCCCCGCGCCAGCCGGAAGGCGACGGCGCAAAGCATCGTCGCGTAGGCGAACGTGAATGCCGTTGATGCGATCGCCCTCGTTCCGCCAGCCGGTGGTTCCAAGACAATACCCACCATTACCACCGACACGAGAAACAGGAACCCCGCCTGCGCATAAAGCAACACGGCCGCGGCGCGTACTAAGGCGGTCATAGCCAACACCATAAGGGCACCCTCTTACCCAGAGCTTCGGCTCCCGATCGGGCCTATAACGGCTAAAGCCGCCTCGGCCAACTGCTGCGGAGTCTGGGTCGCGTCAAGGACCACTGTCCCGGCGGGCAGGGCATCGACCGCAGCGCGGCAGGCGTCCACCCTCGCCTTACACCACGCCCGCACCCGCACGTCCTGCGTCGGATCGTCCGGATAGAAACTCCGCCCGTCGATGCGCTGCTCGATAACCTCCCGCGGTGCATCGAGGAACACATGGTGCACACCGACGCCCGCGGCCTCAATCGCGCCAAAGATCTCAACCAGGTACTCCGGCCGCACCAGCGTCATTGGCACTAACAGCAGCCGGCCATAGTCCTGGACCGGACCGACTGCAAAACTCGCGACCTCGCGCCGCCACATCGGCAGATCCTGGAAGTCGCCGGTCGGCACCTCCACGATCTCCCGAAGGACGTAACCAATGTGCTCAGGATCGAAGACCAACGCGTCAGGAAGCCTGGTCCGCAACTCGTCCACAAGCGTGCTCTTACCACTGCCGAACGGCCCGTTCACCCACAGGATCATCCCGGGCACGGTAGCAGCCAGAAGCGCGGCGGCGCCGCCCCGCCAAAACGATTACGGAGAGAATTGCCAACTGAACCGCGGACAGCCCCCGCCCGACGTTGCTAACGAATCCAAGGGCACAGACCTGGCCCGCTGGAACCGTAACGACCTCGACGCTGTAGCCGCCGCTCTCAATGGCCGGCCACACAAGACACTCGGATGGCGAACACCAGCCGAAGCCCTCAACGACCAGCGAGGCGACCGCGACAGCGTCGTCGTCGTGCTTACTCATCGCATACCCGAGCAGGCGGCGGCTGAACAAGTCCAGAACCCCCGTTGCCAGATAGAGCTTTCCCTCGCCGGTGTCGACTTCGGTGAGATCCCCGCACCACAACACGTCCGGTGCCACCGCGGTGAACTGGCGGCGCACCCGGTCCGGCGCCGCAGCCCGCTTGCCCTGCCGGGTCAGGTGACGCCGCTTCTGGGCGTGCGCCCGGCCAGGCCCAGCTCGGCCACTTGTAGTACCACGACTCGCTGACCCCCAAGGCCCGGCACGAGACCGCCTGCGGCACACCATGTTCGGCCCTCTGGAGCTGATGAAGCGGGCCACGCTCACGTCGTCGCCTCCTTGACCCACAGGACCACTGAGCGCTTGAGGACATCACGCTCCATCGCCAACTCGGCGTTCTCCTCACGCAGCCTCAACAATTCGGCATGCTCCGACTCGGACACCCGCCCGTCGCCGGCACCATGGGCCTCCCGGTCACGGGCCACCCAACTGCCCAGCGCGCCCTCGTTGATCCCCAGATCTTTGGCTACTTGGGCGATCGGCTTGCTGTCGGCGTGGGTACGCCGTCCCACCACGCAGCATCTGGTGCTACGGGCGTGGATCGTGCCGGCCGCCGCCGACGGTATGGCTATTACCGCCATTGCACGTGATCTGCGGACGGTGCCTGACACGGTGCGCAAGTGGGGGCACCGCTTCGCCGTACAGCGGATGGCGGGTTTGGGCGACCGTAAGCGTGCGGGTCGCCCGAAGCGGTTCACTGACGTGCAGACGGCGCAGGTCAAGGCATTGGCGTGTGAACTGCCGACGGCTTGGGGGGTGCCACTGTCGCGGTGGTCGGCCGCCGAGTTGGCCGACGAAGCGGTCGCGGCGGGCATCGTCGAGGACATCTCCGCTTCCACGGTGGCCCGGTGGCTGGCCGACGATGCGATCAAGCCCTGGCGGCACCGGTCGTAGATCTTCCCCCGCTATCCGGACTTCATGGCGAAAGCCGCCGTGGTGCTGAAGACCTCGGTTCAGGCCCGCTGCCGCTGCCATCCCAGGCATGCCACCCGGGCTGGCCGGGCTGATGCGCGTCGAGGAGGAGTATGAGCGCGGCGGGGCGCTGGCCACCTGGCTGCATTAAAGACGGCGAAGCCTGGGTCTCAACGGCCTTGGCGAAGCCGCCCACGCTGCCGGTCGCCCCGAAAACGCCTCTACTCGTCACCGCGACGCGTACGCGTCATGCCGGGCGGCCGCCGAGATAGAGCTCGCCGAGCAGCGGGTTGTCGAGCAGGTCGGAGGCGGGGCCGGAGATGTGCACCCGGCCCAAGTCGAGCACGCAGCCGATGTCGGCGGTTTGCAGCGCGCGCCGCGCGTTCTGCTCGACCAGCAGCACGGCGGTGCCGGCGTCGCGCATACGCACGACCTGCTCGAAAACGGTGTTGGTTGACTTGGGATCCAGGCCCATCGAGGGCTCGTCGAGCAGCACGACCTTCGGGTTGACCATCAGCGAGCGGGCGAACTCGACCTGCTTCTGCTGCCCGCCGGACAGCAGCCCGGCCAACGCGTTCCAGCGCTCATCCACGACCGGGAACAGCTTGCGCACTCGTTCGGCCCGCTCGGTGACCACAGCCTTGTCTTTTATCGTGTACCCGCCCAGGAGCACGTTCTCGGCCACGGTCATTTCGCGGAAGACGCTGTGCCCCTGCAGGACGTGGGCCAGCCCGCAGGCCAGCATCTGTTGTGGCCCTTGGCCGGTCACGTCCTGACCGTCCAAAATGATCTGTCCAGATTGGGGCCGCAGCAGCCCGCTGGCCACCTTGAGCACCGTGGATTTGCCGGCCCCGTTCGGCCCGACCAAACACACAATGGCGCCCGCGGGCACCTGGACCGTCAGGCCGCGCAGCACCGGCGCGGCCCGGCCGTAGCCGACCTCGATCCCGCGCAGTTCGAGCAGAGGAACACTAGCCAAGGTACGCCCCAAGGACTCGCTCGTCCGACCGGATCACCGAGGGCGGCCCGGCGGCGATGGGCCGGCCGCGGTCAAGCACGACGATGTGTTCGCACAGGTTCATCACGAGGTCCATGTTGTGCTCGACGATGATGAACGTCTTGCCGGCCGCGTTGAGCTCGCGCACCAGCGCCGCGATCCGGTCGATCAGCGCCGGGTTGACGCCGCCGGCCGGCTCGTCGAGCAGGATGGTCTCGGGCTCGCTCATCAGCACGCCGGCCAGTTCGAGCAGCTTCTGCTGCCCCCATGACAGGTTGCCCGCCTCGACGCCCTCCAGGTGGTCCATTCCCATGTGCGCCAGCCATTCCCGGGCGCGCGCCACCTCGGCCCGGCCGCGTGCCCCGCGCAGTCGTGTCGCCACGCCGCCTGGGCGCGCCGCCACGAGCACGTTGTCGAGCGCGCTCATGCGTGGGAAGACCCGGCACAGCTGGAACGTGCGCCCGATCCCGGCGGCCGCGATGGCGTGGGGCGGCCGGCGCGTGATGTCGTGCCCGCGATAGGTGGTCTGGCCGGAGTCAGCGCGGATCATGCCGGTGACGCAGTTGAAGTATGTGGTCTTGCCCGAGCCGTTGGGCCCGATGATCGCGTTGATCTTCCCGTCGTGGAACGCGATGGACGCACCGTCCAATGCGGTCACCCCGCCGAAGCGCTTGGTGAGCTCGACCGTTTCGAGGTTGCGTGGTGCCGTCACCGACGCGCCTCCTCACGCAGTTGCTCGGCCGAGACCTCGCGGATGGACGCCCGGGTGGGCTGGAAGAACCGGCCGAACACATTGGACACAGACGGAATCACACCGTCGGGCATGAACATCACGACGACGGCGAGCAGCAGGCCGCTGGCGACCAGGTGCAGCGGCGTGTTGCCGTACTCCACTTTGAAGTATTCGAGTCCAATCCCGACGATCAGCGCGCCGAGCACGGGACCGAACAGGTTGCGCACCCCGCCCAGCAACGCCATCAACACCATGTAGGCGCCGGAGAGGATCGAGAACTGGAACACCGGGTCCAGGTCGCCGAACCACAGTGCATAGAGGCCGCCACCGAGCGCCGTGAATGCGGCCGACACGGTGAAAATGACGAGCTTGTAGGCGAACGTAGGGGTACCAAGTGATTCCGCTTTGTCTTCATCTTCGCGGACCGCCTTGAGGCCCAAACCAAAGCGGGAGCGGTCGATGAGCCACCAGCACAGCAGGGCGAGCGCGAGCAGCCCGGCGAACAGGTAATAGAACACCCGGTGGTGTTCAGGGCGCAGCAGTTGCGGGAACGGGCGCGGCACCACGAGACCGCTTGAGCCGCCGGTCAGCGATGCCCAGCTCTGGAACACCAGCAGCAGGATGAGCACGAGCGCGATCGACACGATGACGAACGACGCGCCGCGCACCCGCAGCGCGGCAAAGCCCAGCGGGATCGCGAGCAGCGCGACGATGGCCGTGGCCGCGAACAGCGCGGCGAAGCTCGGCATGCCCGCCTTCGTGATGAGCAGGGCCGTGCCGTATGCGCCGAGGCCGGCGAGAGCGCCGTGGCCCAGCGAGATGTATCCGGTGAAGCCACCCATGAAGTTCCAGGCCGTTGACAGCACGGCGTAGTTAAGGACGACGATGCCCACGGAGAGCAGGTAGGGATTGGGCGCCAGCGAGGGGAACGACAGTACCAATCCCACCCCGGCCAGGAGCACCGGCAAGCCCAGCCAAACGCGTGCCTTAGAAACGCTGCGCAAGGCGGCCTCCAAAGAAACCCTGCGGCCGCAACGCCAGCGTGGCGAACAGGGCGAGGTAGAAAACCGTCTGTGCCCATGTGGTACCGAGCGGGATCTGCAGCAGGCTCTGCGCCATGCCCAGGACCATCGCGGCGATGGCGGCGCCTGGGATGCTGCCCAGCCCGCCGACCACGATGATGGCCATCAGCGGCCCGATCCAGTGCCAGTGCAGCGAAGGGTAGACCGTCGCGTCGAGCGCCAGCGCGGTGCCGCCGATCGCGGCGGTGGCAAGTCCCAGGCCGAATCCGTAACCGGCCACCCGATCGGTGTCGATGCCGGCGAGGCGCGCGGCATCACGGTGCTGGATCGTCGCGCGCAGCGCCCAGCCGAACCGGCTGTGCTTCAGCAGTAGATAGAGCCCGAGGAGTGCGGCACCGGCCAGGCCGAACGCGATGAGCTTCACGACCGCGATCCTGGCGCCGAACAGATCGAGGCTCGACGCGCTGTAAGCGAGCTGGATGCGCCGCTGCGTGCCGGTGAACAGGTACCCCAACATCCCCTCGATGAACAGCGCGATGGCGAACGTCAGCAGGACCGACATCATGGTCAGCGTCGCGGGGCGCAGCCGGGCCAGCAGCAGGCGCTGCATCGCCACGCCGGTGACGAAGAACAGCGGCACCGTGCCGGCCAGCGACAGCAACGGATCCAGCCCGGTGCGCACGTTGAACCACCAGGCCACGTATGCGGCCAGGATGAGGAACGCCGAATGGGCGATCATCACCACCCGCATGATGCCGAAGTAGAGCGTCAGGCCCGCCGCCAGCAGGGCGTAAAGCCCTCCGAGCAGCAGGCCCAGCACGACGCTCTGCAAGAGCAGCCCGCCCGATGGCATCAGCCGGTCACCACGCCGGCTTGGGGTAGATGAAGCCAGCTTCCTTCACGTCCTCGGGCAGCACGATCTGGATGTCGCCGCCCGCCCACTGCTGGATCATGTGCGCGCCCTGCGGCCGCCCCTGCGCGTCCCACGACAGCGGACCCACCACGGTCTCGACCTTGTTGGTGCGCAACCAGTCCACGAGCTTCTTCTGGCACTCGCCCTGCTCGGCGCAACCGACGGCCTTGACCGCCGCCGCGACGACCTGGCCGGTCGTGTAGGCGTTGGCCTCATCCTCCTCAGGCTCGGTGCCGAACTGCGCCTTGTACTTTTCGACAAACTCCAGATTGCTCGGATATTTTGCCTTGTTGGTGTACCCGGTGGGCGCCAGGATGCCCTCGGTCTTGTTGCCGATGGCCTTGGCGAACTCCGGGTTGGTCGGCGCGGTGGAGAAGGCCGCGAGCTTGGGTTGGTAGTTCAGCTGTTGCAGGGCTACGATCAGGTTCACCCCGTCCTGGTACTGCGAGCCGCCGACCACGATGTCGGCTTTGGACGCCGCGATCTTCGCCGCGATGCCGCCGAAGTCGGTGGTGTTGGGCGGATAGACCTCATTGACCACGGTCGTGATCCCGCCCGCCTCGAGTTTGGCCTTCAACCCGTAGGCCGTGCCCTGCGCGAACGGGTCGTCCATCGCGGCGTAGGCGGCCGTCTTCGGACGCCGGTCGGCCGGCAGGGCCAGGATGTGTTTGGCGAGGTGGTTGTAGTGGTCGCCCGCAACGGCCGGAGCGGCGTAGAAGAGGTTTTTGAAGCCCTGCTCGAACACCTGCGCGGCGGCGCCGGCCGGCTCGACGAACAGCATGCCGTATTCCTCGGCGACCCGCCCCGCGGGCACCACCAGACGGGTAGAGAACGGGCCGAACACCAGATCGACCTTGTCGCGGCCAATGAGCTGCTCGTAGTCGGCCACCACCCGGTCGGCATTGGACTGATCGTCGAGGATTTTCAGCTCTATCTTGCGCCCTAGCAAGCCGCCCTGATCGTTGACGATCTTGGCCCACGCCTCATAGCCGCGCTGCACACCCTTGCCAGGCTCGGCGAAGTCGCCCGTCAGCGGCAGCGAAATCCCGATGACGATGGGGTCGCTCGCCGGCTTCTCCGACCCGCCGTCCCCCGTGCAGCCCGTCACGGCCAGCGCGACGGCCACGGCGCTCGCCGCAATTCCCAACTTGACCCGTGCCGTTGCGTGCATCTCTGGACGCTCCTCGGTAGTTGGTACGTAAACGCTTACGAAAGCGCTTACGTACCCTAATCTCTGGCGCGAGTGCCTGGCAAGGCGCACAAAACGGAAAGGTCCGATGAATGTCTAGATCGCGTTCACAGCTGCGGTTGATCGATGTGGCCGAGCAGGCCGGCGTCTCGCTGGCCACGGCATCGCGCGCGCTTGCCGGACGCGAGGGGGTCAGCGAGGCCGTGGCCGATCGCGTCCGCCAGGTCTCGCGCGATCTCGGATACGTGGCCAACCCGCATGCGCGGCAGCTCGCGGGCGGGGCGACGTCCACGGTCGGGCTGATCGTGCATCAGATCGACGACTTGTACTTTTCGGAGATCGCCAGCGGGATGATTCAGCTGGCCGGGGAGCGCGGGCTCATGGTGCAGATCTGCCACTCCGGGCGCGATCCCGATGCCGAGCTGGCGCAGATCCGCCACCTGAGCGCGCAACGGGTCGGGGTCATCATCGTGGCAGGGTCCGGGTACACCGATCCGGGCACGGAAGCGATGGCACGGGCGGCGCTGCTGGCATTCCAGGAACGTGGGGGGCGGGTGGCCGTGATCGGGCGGCATGCGCTGAACGTGGACGCCGTGTTGCCCGACAATCGGGACGGTGGCCGGGCCATCACCGAGCACCTGCTCGCGCTGGGCCACCGCCGGATCGCGGTCGTCGCGGGTCCCGAGGAACTGACCACCGTGGCCGACCGGCTCGCGGGTGCCGCCGAAGCCCTTGCAGTGCATGGGCTTTCGCTGGACCGGCTGCCGGTCGCGTACGCCGACTTCACGTGCCCCGGCGGGCGCGAGGCAGCGGCACGCATCCTGCGCGAGCGGTCCACGCCGACCGCCATCATCGCCCTCAACGACGCGATGGCCATCGGCGTGCTCTCCGCGTTGCGGGCGCAGCGGGTCCGGGTACCCGATGAAATCTCGGTCGTCGGCTTCAATGACGTATCGATCGCGCAAGACCTGGCGCCAAGCCTGACCACGGTGCGGCTCCCGCTGGCCGAGATGGGACGCCAGGCATTGGCCATGGCACTCAAACCCCGGTCAGCGCGGCCGCGCAAGCGAGCAACCGGCCATCACCTCATCGTCCGCGACTCAACCGCCTCGGTGTCGTAATCCCACTCATGACGTGTACCCGAACGCGCGTGTCTACGAATACGATCCGAGCGTGCCTTGGCAGCGCGGCAGCAACCCGCGGCTGCTGTTCGAGCTGGGCTCGCAGGAGCAGAGCCGGCCGTTCGCCTGGGCCTCGGCCGGTGAGTACGTCGCGTTCGGCGCCGGTGGTAGCCGGGGTGCGGCTGCGGGCCGGACGCGCAGGCTCGTCACGAGGAGCAGCCGGCATGGTCACCGAGGCGATCAACACCGCCAAGGCTGCCGGGGCGAAGGCGGCAAACATTCTGGTACGCGGCGACTCGGCATTCTGTTCCGGCAAGCTGGTCACCGCCGTGGCCAAGGCCGGTGCCGTGTTCTCGTTTGCCATCGCCCGCAACAGCACCGTCGACGCCGCGCTCGACAACATTCCCGATGACGCCTACGTGCCGGTGCGCTATCCCGGCGCGGTCGAAACCCCCGACACCGGTGCCCTTATATCCGACGCGCAAGTCGCCGAAGTGCCATACACCGCCTTCGCCGACACCGCACACGAGTTCACCGGCTGGCTGGTTGTCCGGCGGGTGCAGGATGCCAACACCCAGGACCCGCTGTTCCCGGTCTGGCGGCCTGGAACATCCTCGCCGCCATCTGCCACAACCTGCTACGCGCCACCGGCACCCTGACCGGCACAGCCCGCTACGCCGTTGCCCGAGGCGCCACCCTGCGCACCCACCTGATCAACATCCCGGCCCGGTTCACCCGGCCGCAACGCAGACCCGTGCTGCGCCTACCCGCCCGCTGGCCCCGAGCCACCCCCTGGCTCACCTTCTGGCAAGCCATCTTCGTCACGTAACCACCGAAACCCTTGTACCGTAACCAAACAACACGCAACACCACACCTAATCGGCCCTGCGAAAAGGATCAGAGCATGCTGGACACAGGACCAGCAGCCCAGTCACACCCTCAACAAACTCGAATCACCAACACCTGACCCAAAGA
>NZ_QJUG01000028.1 GCF_003426775.1 Allorhizocola rhizosphaerae
CGTGCCCGCGGTCAACGATGAAGACGCCTACGCCGGTATGGCCCGGGCCTCCATCACCTTCAACGGTGCCACCGGTCCAGAAGTGTCTGCGGTGGTCAATGAGCCGTGGCAATCCACACCGACCGCCTCACGCACCATCAACGGCACCACCGTGCATGCCCGCTTCGCTGCGACCGCCGGCACGCACAGCCGGGTCGCGTTGGATACCGATGGTGGCGCCCGCACGGCCGGCGTGCGCACGACCTCTACCCGGACCAGCTTCGACGAGCACGGGATGGCCATCGAGGTCGACCACTTCGGTGATGACGCTGTCGCCGATGACCAAAAGTGCACCCTGACCGACTACATCCGCAACACCAACCCGGCCACGGGTGTCTGGCTGACCGCGTTCGTGAAACGCGTCCGTAGCTTCGCCGTCGGCTGCACCACCGCCAAGACCTCCCCGCTGTCCGAACAGGACATTATCAGCGATGACAAGACCCTCTACGACAACACGGCCTATGGCACCGCACCCACCAAGGGCGACGTCACCGAGGTCCAGCAACTCAAGGCATACAGCGCCGGCTCACCCACGCATGTGACCGTGGCCAGGAGCAACTACGACCAGTACGGCCGGGTCATCGGCACCTGGGACGTGGACAACCGCCACACCGCAACCGCCTACACACCCGCTGCAGACGGGCCGGTTGCCCAAATGGTGGTCACCAACCCGATGGGTTGGACCACTACGACGGTGCTGGAGCCCGCGTGGGGGACACCGATGGCGGTCACCGACGTCAACGGCAAACTGACCGAGGCCACTCGGGACGGGCTCGGACGGACCACCGCCGTGTGGAAGCCAGGAAGGTCCCGGGCCGGCGGGCACACCCCGCATGCCACCTACAGCTACCTGATCCGCACCGGCGGCGCCAACGCGGTCACCACCAACAGCATCAACGCCACCGGGACCGGCTATATCACCAGCATCGCGTTGTACGACGGGCTGCTGCGGGCGCGGCAATCCCAAACCCCCGACGCCGCCGTTGCCGGGGCCAGGATCGTCACCGACACCTTCTACGACACCGCCGGCCGGGCATTCAAAGCTACCAACCCGTACACCATGTCCGGCACCCCCAGTCCGGACCTGTACCGGCCCAAACCTCCCGAATACTCTGGGCCGGAAGCGCTGCCAGGATGGTCGGTCAACCTCTTCGACGGAGCCGGACGAGTCACCGACTCGATCCTGTACTCACGTAACGTGGAGAAGTGGCGCACCCGCACCGCCTACACCGGCGACCGCGTCGACGTCACCCCACCGGCCGCTGGCACCGCCACCTCAACCATCACTAACGCAGCCGGGCAGACGATCGCGTTGCGCCAGTACCACGGTCCCACACCGACCGGCGGCAGAGATACCACCACATACTCCTACGACCGCAAGGCCCAATTGGTCAGAGTCACCGACCCTGTCGGCAACCATTGGGATTACGCCTACGATATTCGCGGCCGCAAATTCCAAACCGACGACCCCGACGCCGGACGCACCACCACGACCTATGACGACGCCGGACGGATCGTCACCCGTAAAGACGCCAACAATCTCACCGTCGCCTATACCTACGATGCGCTCGGGCGTAAGACCAGCCTCCGCGACGGCAGCGTCACCGGCCCGAAACGCGCCGAATGGGTCTACGACAGTGTCGCTAAAGGACAGTTGGCCAAGTCGGTGCGCTACGTTCAACGCGACACCGTCTACGACGCCTATACCACCGAAATCCTGTCCTACGGCCATCAATACGAACCGGGCATCGTCAGGTATTCACTTCCCGCCAGCGAAACCGGATTCGGCGCCACCGTATTTAGCTACAGCCATGGCCACAACACCGACGGCAGCCTGTCCACTACGCGTATTCCCGCCGCCGGCGGGCTCGCCCTCGAAGTCGTCAACTACGGCTACAACAGTCTGAGCCTGCCCAGCACCCTTTCTGGCGGCGGTGGCACCCTGGTCACAGATACCGGCTACACCAACTACGGCGAACCCAACATTGTCACCCTGCAAAACAGCTCAGGCAAGATCGCCCAAGTCGGCTACTACTATCACGACGACGGCACCCGCCGTCTCGCCGAAATCAAAACCACCAGCGCCGCCGTACCTACCACGTATGCCGACCTGTTCTACACCTATGACCCGGCGGGCAACATCACCAAGATCGCTGATGCTGTTTCCGGCGACAACCAATGCTTCCGCCACGACCAGCTGCGCCGCCTCACCGAAGCCTGGACCCCTGCCAACGGGAACTGCGCCACCAACCCCACTCTCGCGGCGCTGGGCGGACCAGCAAAATACTGGCAGCAGTGGACCTTCGACGCGATCGGCAACCGCAAAACCCAAACCAACCACGTCGCCGCGACCACCGCTACCTATACCTACCCGACCGCGGGCGGCCTCCAGCCTCACGCGCTGTCCAAAGTGGACTATACCGGCGCGGTCTCCCGGACCGACAACTACACCTACGACCCGGCCGGCAATACCAAGACCCGGCCTGCCGCGACCGGCGGGCAAACCTTGACCTGGGACGCCGAAGGCCACCTCGAAAAGAGCATCGACCCGTCCGGCACCACCAGCTTCATTTACGACGCCGACGGCAACCGGCTCCTCCGCAAAGACCCAGGCGGCAAAACCCTTTACCTGCCTCAACAGGAAATCCGCTACAACGGCGCCACCGCCACGTGCACCCGCTACTACACCCACGCGGGCAAGACCGTAGCCATGCGAACCAGCGCCGGCATCACCTGGCTGTCCGGCGACGCCCAAAACACCAGCAACATCGCCATCACCGCCACCAGCCAAACGACGGCGCTGCGCTGGCAGGACCCGTACGGCAACCCTCGTGGTGCCTCAGGTACTTGGCCTGCCGCCATGGACAAGGGCCTGGTCGGCGGCACTAAAGACAACACCGGCCTGACGCACCTCGGCGCCCGCGAATACGACCCACAACTCGGCCGGTTCATCTCCGTCGACCCGATCATGGATCTGGCCGATCCACAGCAATGGCACGCCTACACCTACTCCAACAGCAGCCCCATCACCTTCTCCGACCCCACGGGACTGCGGCTCAAAGAAGAAAAGTCCGGCGGCGTGCCCTGGAGTGGCACCGGCGCACACCTCAATCCGAAACCCAAGAAAGACAGCTGGGCTCGCGGATTCTTCATCGGGGCCGCCAAAACCACCCGCGACGTCGCCTACTACGGCAGTCTGATCGGGCTTGGCGACATGCTGTGGCAAACCGGAAAAAACGTGTACAACGGCATGAACCAGCGCGCCCAAGCACTTGGTGCCGGTGAAATCGGCTGGGGCGAGTACCTCCTCGGCGGCGCTGCAGACCTGTTCAACCAGCCATTCATGCTCGGCGGCCTTATCAACAGCGTCACCTCGATGATCGAAACCGCCAACACCGCCATCAACGGCGAAACCGCCGAGCAACGCGGCGAAGCCGCCGGCAACCTCACCGTGGAACTCGTAGCCAGCATCGCCGGATCCCGCATGCGCCTGCCCCGAGCAAGCGGATGCCACAGCTTCCACCCAGCCACACCAGTGCTCATGGCTGACGGATCCACCAAGCCCATCGAAGACGTCGCCGAAGGCGACACCGTCCTGGCCACCGAACCAACCACTGGCGAAACCACCGGCAAGCCCGTCACGCAACTCCACAACAACCAAGACTGGGACCTTGCCGACGTCACCGTCCTCAACAACACAACCGGTGAGACCACTACCATCCACACCACCTGGACCCACCCCTTCTGGAACGCATCCAGACAGACCTGGGTCGACGCGGCCGACCTGCTACCCGGCACCGCCCTAACCGCACCAGACGGCAGCACACCACTCACCGTCATCGACGTCCACACCCGTATCGGCAACGCCACAATGCGCGACCTGACCGTCGCAAACATCCACACCTACTATATACTCGCAGGTGAAACGCCGGTTTTGGTCCACAACTGCGGCGACGTCGACATCTATAAGGCGCCAGGCAAGGGTATGACCGATAAACTGAAAACAGATGGCTTTACCCCAGAGGATTTCCCGGGCTCAGGTAGTAGCTATCCTGACGGAAGGGCGTACTTTGGGATCGGTGAAAAGGGCAAGGCGATTGCCGAGGATTATGCGACTCGGGGCGGATACGACGGAACGGTCATCAAGATGACAATCCCAAAGAATGTATGGGACGAGCACTTCGCCAAACACGTAGGTGCACACAATGGCGTTCCTAGGACCGAGATAGGCATTCCGAACTCCCTGTTTGGTATCTTGAACCGGTTCGAGCGGGTGGTGTTGTGACGTGGGTGATGACGGCATTGAGCAGCGCGAACGCGAAATGATAGGCGGGTTGGTCCGCGGTCGTGTTGAGGCTGTCTTCCGATGGGGAGTTATTGTCGATCTTGGAATGTCGCGCCCAGGTCTAATTGATGCTCTTTATGTCGAAAACGACGATCGATACGAGGCGGGGGATGTGGTGGAAGCCCATCTCGAATGCTTCGATGAAATGAAGCAAGAGTTCATTCTTCGTCCACCCTCGCAGACTTCAATCGGGGATAGACTCCAAGCTAAAGGTTTCGACTTAGATTGATCCTGGAAGGCGACAGGTCAGCTAATGAGAATCCCGAGCGAATCTCCACTAGAATAGATGTCGAATACTTGAATGTGTCCCTGGATGGTGAGAGCGTTGGCCTGGGGCGGACGACTGGACCGGATCGCCGTGGTGCCGTGGCCGACTCGGGGACTGGCGGTGCTCGCTCGTTGGCACGTCGCGTAGCGTCGTGGCGTCGATCCCCGGAACCCATCACGGCTGGCGCTTGCCCAACCGGGGGATCGTCACCGCCTTCGCCGGTTCTGGCTGGTCGTTGCGTGGGTGAGTGCGCTCGGCGCAGCCGGGCGCGCTCTTGATATCTCGGTAAAGCAATTTCTAACCACCTTGGCGGTGGTCGTCGATGTTTCGGCCTCGGGCAGGGCGGGCCACTGTGGTGAGTCGGTGGATTGCCGGTCGTGTGGCGCGTTCGGGGCGGGCGGCCAGCCTGCCCGCGATGCCTGCTGTGAGGCCGCAGTGGTCTCTGGGCTCAAGGGCCGCCTGAGGGCGGTTGCCGTGGCGACGCGTAGCGCCCTTGAACCCGGAGGGGCGGCCACGTAGCCTGGCGACCCACGACCGGCTCCGGACAAACCTCTTCATGCCTCCCGCGTCGCCGAACCGGCGACGCTCGTCGTCTACGGTCGCTGACGTGCGCTCGTGTTGATGTCACCGCTGATGTCAAAGCCGACAACGGCGAATGGATGATCCAATGTGGAGGATCGAGATGCGCATATAGAAGTGCAAAGTGGTACGGGCTGGCGCAACAAGATGATCCCGATCCCACACCTACTATGTGATCGCCGGGGAAACTCCGGTCCTGGTCCACAACAACAATGGGCTCGGCGCGTGCGGGACTGGCGGCGGTCGCCCCGACGGGGAGACTGTCTTTAGCGGACACGGTGGACAAGAGCCAGGTACCGGACTAACGCGCGCACCGAAGGGAACTTGCGTGGTCATGTATTGCACATACGGAGATACGATTTTGGATAGCACTGGAAATGCAATTGAGACAGGCGCTAAACTGAGCCAAGTCAGGCTACAATCTGTATCGGAATGGCAACTCCAGGGCAAACTCAATGACTCTGGCGTGTATCTTCCGGGCGATGGATCTGGAGGGCCTTTGTGCTGAAGCGACGCAAGCGCATCATAGTAGGCGTGTTCCTGGGCGGCCTGCTGCTGATAATCGGTGGGTTTGTGCTGTACGCGACAACCGCTGAAGCAATGTGTAACGGGAATCCCATGCTGCCGACCGAGACATGCCTCATTGAGGAAGAGGGCGCTGCCGTCGAATATGGATATGAGGAGCGGCTTGGCTATCAGGCCGGTCAGGCCAGCGTCTATGCGTTGGTTGCAATCGGACTCCTTGGCGGGTTGTGCTTCTACCTATACCCACGTAACAGAAGCAAGGCTCAGACATCCGATCCGGCAGTCGAAGACCAAGCTTCCTGAGTCTGCGCCTTCGGTCAGTCTGCTGTCGCCGCTCAGGTAATTCGCGTGCGACACAAGGTCGCGTATCTCAGTGAATCCATCAGTGACGATCGAAGATGTAGCTCCGGGCTGGTGTCCCGTCCCCAACCTCGACGTGTCGGGGCCCGGCGCGCGTTGTCGACTGTCAGTCGCGCGTTGGCCGGGGCAGTACGGTGCCGCGGCGTCACCGCGCCCGTCTTTCATCATCGCATAGCCAGGGTCCGTTGCCATCGTGCGAGGTCAACGGAGTGCCCCTTCCGGTGGCCGCAGCTGTGGTTCACTCGAGGTTCGCCGACGTTCGTCGCATCGCTGTCAATACGGTCGAACGCAGCATCGCTGCGGTGACGTCGGCCGTCAAACGAGAGTGACCAGTTTTCGCACCGCAATCCAGTTCGGAGCGTTTACGAGGAATTGAAAGGCAGACATGGGAGTGAACCCCTCTGCTCATGCACGAGCACGGTCCCTACTACTTGTCGTCTTGTGTGCCGCGGCGACTGCCGTCGGTACACCCGCCGCGGCGAACGCGGATTGGACGCCGGTCGGGGCCAGCAGGCCGTACGTCGGCATGCCTGTTCCCGAGCCGTTCAACGTCACAACGGACTGTTCCCTACAGTGCGTCACTCCTGCGCTGGTGCGAACCACCACACCGGCGTTGGGTGTGAGCATTTCGGGCGCCGCGGGCTACGCGTTCGACACCACATTCGAGGTCCGCTCGGCGCCCAGCGTCAAAGCACCTGTGCTCGCGAACGGAAGGACCGGCTTCCTTATGGCTCCCACCACGGTCCGGTGGACCGTGCCGCAGGGAATCTTGAGCGCAGACACGCCTTACTTCTGGCGTGCCCGATCCATGAACGAACGACAGATGTTCAGTAGATGGACGGCATGGCAGACGTTCAGCATTGACCAGACCCGGCCCGATGTCCCAACGGTGAGTTCGGCCGAATATCCGGAAGACCAGTGGGGAGCCGAGTTGGGGACCGAGGGTACCTTCTCCTTCTCCAGCAACGCAGCCGACGTCGTCGAGTTCCTTTATCACTTCGACTACGACTATGGCAGGGTGGAGGCCACCGGCACAGGGCCGCGGGTTGCGTCGGTCAGGTACACGCCACCGTCCAGCATGAGCCACCTCTTGGCGGTGACGGCGATCGATCCGGCCGGAAACACCAGCGACCCAAGGCACTACCGGTTCTTGGTCACTTCACCACCGGAGCGATACTCCAATTGGACACTGGACGGTACAACCATTGACTCAGGCAATATAGGAGCCGACGGTATCCTCTCCGGCGACGTCAGCTTCGGCCCCGGCAAGCTCGCCGACGCGGCTGTCTTCAACGGCGGCACTATCTCTACTGCCGCAAGCGTCGTGGACACCGCCGACAGCTTCACGGTGATGGCATGGGTCAATCCAAGGGATCTGAGCGGCAGTCAGACGATCGCCGCGCAAGGCGCGTTACGCCTGTACCTTGACGCGACCACCAACGCATGGTGCGGTTCGCTGGGCACGACCGTCGCCTGCGCGAATGGCCAGAGTTGGGGCCCGCCCACGGTAGACCAGTGGGTCCACCTCGCCCTGCGCTTCGACGCGATCAGAGGAACGCTGACCATCTTTGTCATGGGAGATTGGGAGAGTTGCTGGTTGCCGAGTGAGCGCACGGAAGTGGGCGCTGCCGCGGTCGCTTCCGTGGGGCCACTGGTCATCGGTGATCGCTGGCACGGTGCTATCGACGAGGTTTGGGCCTATCGGCGGGCACTGGAGGGTGTAGAGATCTGCATGGCGGCGGACAAGTAACGTCACGCATCTGCGATCGACGAAAGGCCGCCCGCATCGCCAGCGGGCGGCCTATACCGCCAACGCCCGATCGAAGGGGCAAGAATTTAGCGTTTGGGTGGGGCGGTGCTGGCGCGCGTGACGAGGATGGGGGCGACGGGGGAGGCGGAGGAGGGGGTGGTGTTGTCGAGCAGTTGTAGCAGGGTGGCCATGCTGCGGCGGCCTACCTCGTCGAAGTCTTGGCGGATGGTCGTGAGCGGCGGGAGGAGGAAGCCGGACTCGGGGATGTCGTCGAAGCCGATGACGCTGATGTCTTCGGGCACGCGCAGGCCGCGCTCGTGCAGCGCGCGCAGCAGGCCGAGCGCCATCTGGTCGTTGCCGGCGAAGACGGCGGTCACCTCGGGCTGGCCGGCGAGCGCGACGCCTGCGGCGTAGCCGGATTGGGCGCTCCAGTCGCCCGCGATGGCCGCGGGCACGGGCGCGCCCGTCTTGGTGAGGGTTTCGCGCCAGCCTTCGATGCGGTCGCGGGCTTCGAGCCAGTCATTAGGGCCGGCGATGTGCCACACGGTCTTGTGGCCGAGGTCGAGCAGGTGTTGCACGGCCAGCCGCGCGCCCTCGATCTGGTCGACGGAAACGGAGGGCAGCCCGCTGTCCTGGCCCGCTTCGACCGCGACGGCGGCCATGCCCTTGGGGAGATTGTGCAGGGCGGCTGCGGCGGCCATCTGCGGGGCGATGATGATGACGCCGTCCACGCCCTGCCCGGCGAGGTTGTCGGCGGCCTCGAGCACGCTCTGCCGGTCGACCCGCTCCAGGGTGGCGATGCTGACGCCATAACCCGCGGCGCGGGCCGCGCGCTCGATGCCGAGCAGGGTTGACGCCGGCCCGAACAGGATGGTGTCGAAGCTGACCACGCCCAGCACCCGGGAGCGGCGGCTGACCAACCCGCGCGCCATCGCGTTTGGACGGTAGTTGAGCTCGGCGACGGCGCGCATGACGCGCTCACGCGTGTCGGGGTGCACCTGGGGGTTGCCGTTGAGCACCCGCGAGACGGTCTGATGGGACACGCCTGCCAGCCGGGCCACGTCGGTCATCACGGCCGGCCTGCTCGCGTTCCGTGGTGTGGTCAAATGTCACGCCCTCTTCACTGATTGCCGCAGCCCATAGACTAGCGCGGCCCACGCACAACGGTTCGGTCGCAATCCCGCAAGGAATGTTTCGCGGATGTTGACAGCACGATATGTTAACGCTCACACTGCTGTGAACGCGGGGCCAATGAAAGACCTATGCACTAACAGAATCGAAAGGGTTTGCGTTGCCGTGAGCGCACACCATCGGTGACGCTGCCCATGAACGCAGGATTTACCCGGTACCCCCAAGGAGAAAAGATGATCAGCAGAAGGAGCCTGCTGACTGCGGCCGTCGCCGCGGCAGCCACAGGCGGTCTCGCCGCCTGCGCCAAGGATGGCGGCGGCACGAACACCGGCAACGGCAATGGCAAGATCACGCTCGGGTTCTCGCAGACGGGTTCGGAAAGCGGCTGGCGGACGGCCAACACCAAGTCGATCCAGGAGTCGGCGACGGCGGCCGGGATCGACCTGAAGTTCTCCGACGCGCAGGGCAAGGAGGAGAACCAGATCGCCGCGGTGCGCTCGTTCATCCAGCAGAAGGTGGACGTCATCTCCTTCTCGCCGTTGAAGGTGACGGGCTGGGACACCGTGCTGAAGGAGGCCAAGGCCGCCAACATCCCGGTGATTCTGACGGACCGGGGTGTCGAGGCCGATGCGTCGCTGTATGTGTCGCTGCTCGGGTCGGACTTCACGGAAGAGGGCAAGCGCGCCGCCGTGATGTTCAAGGAGATCTGCAAGGACATGGCGGCCGTGAACATCGCCCAGTTGGAGGGCTCGACCGGCTCGGCGCCGGCGATCGAGCGCACCAAGGGCTTCGCCGAGGCCATCGCGAGCGAGACCAAGTTCAAGATTGTGGTCACGCAAACCGGCGAGTTCACCCGGTCCAAGGGCAAGGAGGTCATGGAGGCGTTCCTCAAGTCCCACCCGGAGATCAACGCGTTGTACGCGCAGAACGACGACATGGGGCTGGGCGCGATTCAGGCGATCGAGGCGGCCGGGAAGAAGCCGGGCACCGACATCAGGATCGTGACGGTCGACGCCATCAAGGACGGCATGACCGCCCTGGCCGCAGGGAAGATCAACGGCATCGTCGAGTGCAACCCGCTGCTCGGCCCGCAGCTGATGGAGATGGTGAAGAAGGTCAAGGCCGGCCAGACGGTGGAGAAGCGGATCATCACCATCGAGAAGGACTTCTACCAGAAGGACGCTGCCGCGGCGCTCCCCACGAGGCAATACTGAGCCATGACTGAGCCGGTCCTTGAGATGAAGGGCATCAGCAAGGAGTTCTCCGGCGCCCGCGCGCTGGTGGGCGTGGACTTCCGGCTGTTTCCCGGTGAAATCCACGCGCTGATGGGTGAGAACGGCGCGGGCAAATCAACCCTGATCAAAGTACTGACCGGCGTCTACCATCCGGACGCCGGTCAGGTCACGCTCGACGGGGAGGTCGTGCGGATCACCAGCCCGCTGCAGGCGCAGAAGGCCGGGATCAGCACGGTGTATCAGGAGGTCAACCTGTGCACCAACCTGTCCGTGGCCGAAAACGTGTTCCTGGGCCGCGAGCCGAGGCGAATGGGCGCCATCCACTGGGCGCGGATGCGGTCCGATGCGGCCCAGCTGGTCAGGCGGGTCGGACTGGAGCTTGACGTGTCGGCCCCGCTGGGGTCCTATCCGTTGGCGATCCAGCAGTTGGTCGCGATCGTGCGCGCCGTGGCCATTTCGGCGAAGGTGCTGATTCTCGACGAGCCGACGTCCAGTTTGGACAGGAGCGAGGTGGAGCAGCTGTTCGCCGTGATGCGCCGGCTCAAAGAGCAGGGGGTCGCGATCCTGTTCGTGACGCACTTCCTGGAGCAGGTCTACGAGATCTGCGACCGGGTAACCATCCTGCGCAACGGCGCCCTCGTCGGCGAGCACATGGTGGCCGAGCTCGAGCGCAAGCGCCTGGTGCAGCTGATGATCGGCAAGGCGCTCGGCGAGCTGGAGGAGCTGACCGAACACATCCGCCCGGCGGTCGGCAAGGCGATGATCCGCGCCGAAGGGCTGGGGCGCAACGGTGCCATCGCGCCGTTCAACCTCGACGTGCACGCGGGCGAGGTGGTGGGGCTGGCCGGGCTGCTCGGCTCGGGCCGCACGGAGGTGGCGCGCCTGCTGTTCGGCGCCGACCACGCCGACAGCGGCAAGGTGCTCATCGACGGCGAGCCGGCCAACCTGCGCACGCCCAACGCGGCCATCGAGCGCTCGATCGCGTTCTGCTCGGAGAACCGCCGCGCGGAGGGCCTTGTGCCCGAGCTGTCGGTGCGGGAAAACATGATTCTCGCGCTGCAGGCGGCCCGCGGCTGGACCCGCCCGCTGTCCACGGAGAAGCGGGATGAGCTCGTGGCGCGCTACATGAAGGCGCTGGACATCCGTCCGTCCAATCCGGACCTCCCGGTGTCCTCACTGTCCGGCGGCAACCAGCAGAAGGTGCTGCTGGCCCGCTGGCTCATCACCCAGCCGCGGCTGCTCATCCTCGACGAGCCGACGCGCGGCATCGACATCGGCGCCAAGACCGAGATCCAGAAACTTGTGGTGGAGCTGTCGGAGGGCGGGATGGCGGTGCTGTTCATCTCGGCGGAGCTGGAGGAGGTGCTGCGGTTGAGCCACACCATCGGGGTGCTGCGCGACCGCCAGCTGGTTTCGCAGATCGCCAATGCCCCGGAGATCAACGCGGACCGCATCATGGAGATCATCGCGAGCGGAGCGCCGGCATGAGTTCCGTTATCAGACACCGGCTTTTCTGGCCGCTGGTGGCACTGGCCCTGCTGTTGCTGGTCAACCTGTTCAAGAAGCCCGACTTCTTCGCGATCAGCGTGATCAACGGCAATCTGCACGGCAGCCTCATCGACATCGCGCTCAACGGCGCACCGCTCATGCTGGTGGCGCTCGGCATGACGCTGGTGATCGCGACCGGCGGGATCGACCTGTCGGTGGGCTCGGTGGTGGCGATCTCCGGCGCGATCGCGTGCTTCTACATCAGCGGGCAACCCGACCAGAACAGCCTGAGTGCCGTGCTGATCGCGGTCGCGCTGGCGCTGGCGGCCTCGCTCGTGCTCGGCGCGTGGAACGGCGTTCTGGTGGCCCGCTTCGGCATCCAGCCCATCATCGCCACGCTGATTCTGCTCGTTGCCGGGCGCGGCATCGCACAGCTCATCACGAGCGGGCAGATCATCACGATCAACAGCGCGCCGTACAAAATCATCAGCGGGTTCTGGCTGGGCCTGCCGGTGGTCGTGCCGATCGCCGCGGTGATGGTCGGCTTCACCGCGCTGCTCACCCGGCGCACCGCGCTCGGCCTGCTGGTGGAATCCGTCGGCGGCAATGCGGAGGCCAGCCGCCTGGTCGGAATCCGCTCCGCCACACTGAAGATCATGGCCTACGGGTTCAGCGCGCTCTGTGCGGGCATCGCCGGCCTGATGGTCAGCTCGAACATCTCGGCGGCCGACGGCAACAGCGCCGGATTGTGGATCGAGCTAGACGCCATCCTGGCCGTGGTGATCGGAGGAACCTCGTTGCTTGGCGGCCGGTTCTACCTCGGTGGCACGGTCATCGGTGCACTGATCATCCAGTCACTGACGACAACCATTTTGACCATGGGGGTACCGTCCCAGGGCACCATGGTCTTCAAGGCCGTAGTGGTCATCATCGTGTGCCTGCTGCCGGTGATCCGAAAGGTGCGCAGCACGAGGGTGGAGGCGACATCATGATGAGTCCGGCAATGCGCCGGCGGCTTCCGGCGGTGGTGACCGCGACGCTGCTGGTTGCCATGATTGTCAGCGGCTACCTGCGCTATCCCAAGTTCGACGGGCAGGCCATCTACGACCTGTTCATCGACAACGGCTTCCTGCTGGTGGCGGCGATCGGGGCCACGTTTGTCATCCTGTCCGGTGGCATCGACCTGTCGGTGGGCGCGGTCGCCGGGTTCAGCACGATGTTTGCCGCCTGGCTGATCGTGCGCCAGGGTTGGACGTCGTGGCTGGTGATCCTCATCGTGCTGGCCATCGGCACGCTGGCCGGCCTGCTTATGGGCGCGGCGATTCACTACCTGGAGATCCAGCCGTTCATCGTGACGCTCGCCGGGCTGTTCCTGTTCCGGGGACTGTGCTTCGTCATCGACGACAACTCGATCTCGATCCGCGACCCGTTCATCGCGGGCATCGCGGAGGCGCGGTTCCAGCTCCCGGGCGGCACGAGCATCACGCTGAGCGCGTTCATAGCGATCGCGGTGCTGGCTGTCGCGGCCTACGTGTTGCATTACATGAGGTTCGGGCGGCAGGTCTACGCGTTGGGCGGCAGCGAGCAGTCGGCCCTGCTGATGGGTGTGCCGGTCGCGCGGACCAAGCTCGCGGTCTATGCCGTCTCCGGCTTTTGCTCGGCCTTCGCGGGCGTGCTGTACATCTTCTACATCCAGTCCGGTGATCCGTCCATCGGTGTGGGGCTGGAGCTCGACGCCATCGCGGCCGTCGTGATCGGCGGCACGCTGCTGACCGGTGGTACGGGCACGGTGCTCGGCACGCTGCTGGGTGTGCTCGTGTTCGGGATGGTGAAGACGATCCTCAACTTCGAGGGCACGCTGAGTTCGTGGTGGGTGCGCATCTTCGTCGGCTCGCTGCTGCTCGCGTTCATCCTCTTGCAGCGGTTGATGGTCGCCCGCAAGACGCCCGCCCCGGCGTAGGCTCGTGTCCATGCTGGTGGCGAGACTGCACGGGGCCAAGGACATCCGCGTCGGCGAGGAGTCCATGCCGGAGGTGGCCGACGGTCACAGTCTGGTGAGGGTGACGGCGGTCGGGCTGTGCGGGTCGGATCTGCACTGGTACTGCGAGGGCGGCATCGGCGAGGCACGGGTGGGCGAACGCCCGCTCGTGCTCGGGCACGAGTTCGCGGGCGTCGTGGAGGGCGGCCCGCTGCACGGGCAGCGGGTCGCGGTCGACCCGAACATCGCGTGCGAGGCGTGCGCGCTGTGCCTCTCCGGGGATCGAAATCTGTGCACGGCGGTCGAGTTCGCGGGCAACTGGTCGTGCGATGGCGGGCTGCGTTCGCATCTCGCGTGGCCGACCCGCCTGCTGGTGCCGCTGCCCGACAGCGTGTCCGATGTGGACGGTGCGCTGCTGGAGCCGCTCGGCGTCGCGATCCACGCGCTCGACCTGGGCCACCTGCGGATCGGCATGTCCGTGGCGGTCATCGGGTGCGGCCCGATCGGGCTGATGCTCATCCAGATCGCCCGTGCGGCAGGCGCCTCGTCGGTCTTTGCGGCAGACCCGTTGCCGCACAGGCTCGCGGCAGCGGTCGGGCTGGGCGCGTCTGCGCTCACCGAGGACGCCGAGGTCGATGTCGCCTTTGAAATCGGTGGCACGGACGGTGCGGTGGATCTGGCGCTGCGGGCGGCCCGGCCGGGCGCTCGCGTGGTGCTGGTCGGGATCCCCGACAACGACCGCACCACGTTCACGGCCGGTTTGGCCCGGCGCAAGGGTTTGACGCTTGTGATGTCGCGACGCATGAAGGACGTCTACCCCCGCGCCATCGACCTCGTCGCGCGCGGCGCGGTGGACCTGACTTCGCTTGTCACACAACGGTTTCCGCTTGCCGAGGCCGCCACCGCTTTCGAGGTGGCGGCTGCTCGGACGGGCCTGAAAACCGTTGTGACGCCTTAGCCTAAGCGTAGGCGGAAGAAAGACTTCCAGTCCGGTTCTGCCCAGATCTGGCAACGAAGCTGGCGGCGGCCGAGGCGGTGGCCATGACAGCCATGACGGCGTCGACGTAACGGTCGGCAAGGGTGCTCGTGGTGGGGGTGGTCATGTCTCGTCCTTCAGGCTTTGGAATGCGGAATACATCTCGTCCCAGTCGCGGCTGAGCGCGTCGGCGAGCGCCGTGCCCGCGCGGCTCGTGCGGTAGAACTTGCGCGGCCGGGATTCGTCGGTGTTCCAGTCGCTGGTGAGCAGGCCCTGTTTTTCCAGTCGACGCAGCAGCGGGTAGAGGGTGTTGGCCTCGACCGTGAAGCCGTGCTTGTCGAGCCTGTCGAGCAGGGCGTAGCCGTAGTTGGGTCGCTTGAGGATGAGCAGGCACGCCAGCACGATCGTGCCCCGGCGCAGTTCTTGTTGGTGCAGGGCGTGCAGCTCGTCGCCGGGCATGCATGAAACGCTAATGTGCGTCACACACTATTGCAACGGCATCATAGCGATATGGGCGTCATGTTAGCGCTCACATGGCGTGGAGAACAGATTGACTTCGAATCTGTGAACGTTAACATCTACATGTAACGTTTCATTAAGGCAATAGCAGGGGAGCAGATCATGTTCCGTGCCGTCCTCGCTACGCTCCTATCTGTAGTGCTGTTGCTCAACCCGGCGCCCGCGCAGGCGATCGGGGAGACGACATTCCGTAATCCGTTGGTGGCCAACGGGGCCGACCCGTGGCTGCAGTACCACAACGGCAACTACTACCTGGCCACGACCACGTGGACGCAGCAGCTGGTGATGCGCAAGTCGCCGACCATCACCGGCCTGTCCACCGCGCCCGCGGTCAACATCTGGGCGGACACCGACGCCGCCAACTGCTGCAATCACTGGGCTCCGGAGTTTCACCGGCTCACCGGGCCCAACGGCACCCGCTGGTACTACATGTACACGTCCGGCCGCAACGGCACGTTCGACTACCAACATCTCAGCGTGCTGGAGAGCGCGGGCGACGACCCGATGGGGCCGTACCGGCACATGGGCTCTCCCCTCGGTACCAACTGGAATATCGACGGCTCTTATCTACAGCTCAACGGGCAGCTCTATCTATTGTGGTCGGAGTTCGTCGGCTCGGACCAGAGCCTGTGGATTGCGCGGATGAGCAACCCGTGGACCGTCACGGGACCGAGCGTGGTCATCTCGCGGCCGACCCACTCGTGGGAGACGCAGGGCCTGCGAGTCAACGAGGCCCCGGAAGTCTTGCAGCGCAACGGCAGGACGTTCCTCATCTACTCGGCCAGCTATTGCGCCACGCAGCACTACAAGCTCGGCATGCTGACCCTGAACGGTGCGGACCCGATGTCGCCCGCGTCGTGGACAAAGTCGCCGAACCCGGTTTTCCAATCCGCCAATGGGGTGTACGGCCCCGGCCACAACGGATTCTTCACGTCCCCCGACGGCAGCCAGAGCTGGATCGTTTACCACGGCAACGCCTCCTCGTCCCAGGGCTGCAGCACCACGCGTTCGACGAGGGCCCAGCCGTTCACGTGGAATGCCGACGGCACACCGAATTTCGGCGCTCCCGTGTCGACCGCGACCAACGTGAACGTGCCCTCCGGTGAGCGCGGCCCGATCACCACCGCGGTGCGCGGACCCGTCTATCAACTGGTCAACCGCAACAGCGGGATGTGTGCGGGTGGTGTGGATGTCGTGCAGGTCGCCTGCGGCGGCGCAACAACGGAATGGGTGCTCGACTCCACGGCCGACGGCTACTACCGCCTGGTGAACCGCGACAGCAACAACACACTGGACGCGGTCAACTGCGGCACCGCCGATGGCACCGACGTCCGTCAACTGGCGTGGATGGACAATTCCTGCCAGCAATGGCAGGTCACGCCAACGAGCGACGGCTGGTTCCGGCTGGGCAACCGCAACAGCGGCAAGACCTTGGACGTCGCCGAATGCGGCACCGCGAGTGGGGCCAACGTGCGGTTGTGGACGTGGCTCAACAGCAACTGCCAGCAGTGGCGGCTCCAGCCGATCGGCGTCAACACCATCGTCAACGCCAACAGCGGCAAGCTCGTCGACACGCTCAACTGCTCGACCTCGAGCGGGGCCGACGTGCGCCAGCAACCGTTCCTCAACACCGCTTGTCAGAAGTGGACGTTCACCCACACCGACAACGGTTACTACCAGGTGCGGCCGACGCATGCGAGCGGCCTGTGCCTCATCGTCAACGGGGGCTCCACGGCGGACGGTGCCGACATCGTGCAGGGGGCGTGCTCCGGCAACCACAGCCAGTGGCGCGTCGAGCCGCAGGCCGATGGGTCGGTGCGGTTCGTGGCCCGGCACAGCGGCAAGGTCATGGACGTGAACAGCTGCGGCCTGGCCAACGGCACGAACATCGCGCAGTGGAGCTGGCTCAACAACAACTGTCAGAAGTTCCGGCTGATGGGGTGATTAGATTGCGAAAACTGGTGTTATTAGGGGTGCTCGTGGCGATGCTGGCGACCCCGGCCGCGGTGCAGGCCGCGCCCGCCGTGCAGTTCACCAACCCGCTGATCGCGCAGCGGGCCGACCCGCACATCTGGAAACACACGGACGGGTACTACTACTTCACCGCGACCGTGCCCGCGTACGACCGCATCATCATGCGGCGTTCGACCACGCTGCAGGGGCTCGCGACCGCGGCCGAGCAGACGATCTGGACCAAGCACGCGAGCGGTGAGATGGGCGCGCACATCTGGGCGCCGGAAATCCACCACATCAACGGGAAGTGGTACATCTACTTCGCGGCCGGCCGGTCCAACGACATCTGGCGGATCCGGATGTATGTGCTGGAGAACTCCAGCGCCAACCCGATGAGCGGCACGTGGGTGGAGCGGGGCCGGATCGTGACCCCGCTGGACACGTTCTCGTTGGACGCCACGACATTTGAACACAACGGGGTGCGGTATCTCGCGTGGGCGCAAAACGACGGGGTGAACTCGGGGACGAGTCTCTACATCGCGCGTATGAGCAGCCCGTGGACTATCACCGGTACACCCGTGAAAATCTCTTCGCCCACATACGCCTGGGAACGGCGGGGGCACAACGTCAACGAGGGCCCGGCGGTCATCAAGCGCAATGGGCGCATCTTCATGGCGTTCTCCGCCAGTGCCACGGATGCGAACTACTGCGTCGGGCTGCTGACGGCATCGGAGTCGGCCAACCTGCTGTCGGCGTCGTCGTGGGTTAAGACCTCCACGCCGGTGTTCGCCAGCAACGCCAACACGAGTCAGTATGGCCCCGGGCACAACTCGTTCACAGTGTCGGAGGACGGGCAGAGCGACATCATCGTCTACCACGACCGGTCCTATCGCGACATCTCCGGTGACCCGTTGAACGATCCCAACCGGCGCACGCGGCTGCAGAAGCTGTACTGGAACGCCGACGGCACGCCAAACTTCGGCATCCCGGTTGCGGACGGCATCACCCCGGTACGGCTGCGCTCGCACAACCTGAGCACGAGCTACATCCGGCACTACGACTATCGCGCGCGGGTGGAGGCCAACGTGACCCTGCTGGCCGACTCGCAGTTCCGGATCGTGCCGGGCTTGGCGGGCAGCGGGACCGTGTCGCTGGAGTCGGCCAACTTCCCCGGATATTTTCTGCGGCACAAGAACTTCGAGCTGTGGGTGGAGCGCAATGACGGTTCGTCGGTGTTCCGGTCGGACGCTTCGTTCTTCCGCAGGGCGGGGCTTGCCGACTCGGCGGGCGTGTCGTTCGAGTCCTACAACTTCGCGGGGCGTTACCTCCGGCATTCCAGCTCGCTGCTGTACGTGCAGGCGGTGAGCACGGCGAGCGACCGGTCGGACGCTACGTATCACCTGGAGTAATTGACATACGGCGATCTGATGTTCATGCTGGTCTGATATTGAAACCTTTCAAGTCCCAGAAAGGATTCATCGTGAGACGACTAGTGGGCACTGTCGCCTGCGGGATTCTCGTTCTCGTGGCGGCACCGGCTTATGCCGCGCCGGTCCGCCACGAGGCCGAGAACGCCGCGTGCGATGGGCTGATCGAGTCCAACCACACAGGGTTCTCCGGAACCGGTTTCTGCAACGCCAACAACGCCGTGGGTGCGGCCGTCACCTTCACCGTCAACGCATCCGATGCGGGCACGGCCACGTTGGGCATCCGCTATGCCAACGGCACGACGGCCGACCGGCCGGCGACCGTGAACGGAACGGCGGTCAGCTTTCCAGGCACCGGCGCCTGGACGACCTGGGCCACCAGGACGCTGACACTACAGGTAAACGCCGGGTCAAACACGATCCGGCTCGCGCCGACGACCGTCAGCGGGCTGCCTAACATCGATTACCTCGATTTTGAGGTGGGGGGTACGCCGCCCGGCGACTACCCGAATCCGATGCCGGTCACCGGTTCGATCGGCGCGCACGACCCCGCCGTGGTGAAGCGGCCCAACGGCAGCTACCTGCTGGCGGTAACGGGGAACAACCTGCCCTTGAAGACCTCCACGAACCGCACGTCGTGGAGCAATGCGGGGGTGGTCTGGCCGAACGGCGCGCCGTGGACGACGGCCTACACGGGTGGGTCCGCGAACCTTTGGGCGCCGGATCTGTCGTTCCATAATGGACAGTACTATCTGTACTATTCGGCCTCCACGTTCCGTTCGCAACGCTCGGCGATCTTCCTGGCGACCAGCCCGACCGGCGCGTCCGGAAGCTGGACCAACCAGGGTCTGATCATCGAGAGCAGCACGTCGGTCAACTACAACGCCATCGACCCCAACCTGGTGGTGGACGCCTCGGGGCAGTGGTGGCTGACGTTCGGCTCATTCTGGACCGGCATCAAGCAGATCCGGCTCGACCCGTCCACGGGCCGGCGGTCCACAACGGACACCGTGGTGCGGGCGGTCTCTCAGCGGACCACCGCGAGCGGCGCGGTCGAGGCGCCGACGGTCTATCAGCGCGGCGGTTACTACTACCTGTTCGTGTCGTTCGACCGTTGCTGTCAGGGCGCGTCGAGCACCTATCGGGTGATGGTCGGCCGATCGACGGGGGTCAACGGCCCGTACGCCGACCGCAACGGCGTGGCCATGACATCCGGTGGCGGCACACAGATCCTGGCCGGGCACGGCTCCGTCCACGGGCCCGGACATCAGGCGGTGCTCAACGACAACGGCACCGAATTCCTGTTCTACCACTATTACGCGGACAACGGGGCGTCGTTCCTCGGCATCAACAGGCTCGGATGGGATGCCGCGGGCTGGCCCTATGTCTACTAGGAAGGATCGCACATGAGACGACGCTTGGCGGGCGCTGCCGCCTGCGCGATGCTCGTGCTCGTGGCGGGTCCGGTGTATGCCGCTCCCACCCGCTACGAGGCCGAAAGTGCAACGTGCGATGGCACTATCGATTCCAATCATGCGGGATTCTCGGGTACCGGATTCTGCAATGGCAACAACGCGGTAGGCGCGGCGCTGACTTTTACGGTCAACGCCTCGGCTGCGGGGTCGGCGACGCTGGGGATCCGTTATGCCAACGGAACCACCACCGATCGGCCGGCGACGGTCAACGGGACCGCGGTCGGCTTCCCGGGCACCGGGGGCTGGACGACGTGGGTCACCAACACGGTGACGTTGCAGGTGACCGCGGGAAGCAACACCATCACGATCTCACCGACGACGGCGAGCGGCCTGGCTAACATCGACTATCTCGATTTCGAGGTGGGTACCGTGCAGCCGCCCGCCGGCAAGCAGATGGAGGACTTGAACCGGGGCCTGATCTCCCTACGCTCAGGCAACGGCAACTTCGTGTCCTGGCGGATGCTGGGCACCGAACCGTCCTCGGTGTCGTATCGGCTGTATCGGGGTTCGACGCTGGTGGCCACGCAGTCGCACACCAACTTCTACGACAACGGCGCCGCGGCTGGTTCCGCCTACACGGTGCGCGCGGTCGTCAACGGCGTGGAGGGCCCGGCGTCGGAGCCCGCGCTGCAGATCGGCTCCAGCGGCTATCTGGACGTGCCGATCCAGGTGCCCGCGGCCGGGCCGGACTACACATACTCGGCCAACGACGCGAGCGTCGGTGACATGGACGGCGACGGCCAGTACGAGATCGTGGTCAAGTGGGACCCGTCCAACGCGAGGGACAACTCGCAGGCGGGCGTGACCGGCAACGTGTACGTCGACGCCTACCGGCTCAACGGGCAAAGGTTGTGGCGCATCGACCTCGGGCGCAACATCCGGGCGGGCGCGCACTACACGCAGTTCCAGGTGTACGACTACGACGGCGACGGGCGGGCCGAGGTGGCCATGAAGACCGCCGACGCCACGGTGTCGGGCACGGGTCAGGTCATCGGCAACGGGTCGGCGAACCATCGCAACGCCGATGGTTACATTCTGACCGGGCCGGAATATCTGACCATGTTCGACGGGTTGACCGGGGCGATCCGCTCGACGGTCAATTACGTGCCGGCGCGGGGGAATGTGGCGTCGTGGGGCGACTCGTATGGCAACCGGGTCGACCGGTTCCTCGCGGCAACCGCCTATGTGGACGGTCAGCGGCCGTCGCTGATCATGGCGCGTGGATACTACACGCGTGCGGTGATCGCGGCGTGGGACTTCCGCAACGGGACTCTCACGCAGCGCTGGGTCTACGACTCGGGCAACAGCGGCGGCGCGTATGGGCAGGGCAACCACAACCTGTCGGTGGCCGATGTGGACAACGATGGGCGCGACGAGATCATCTACGGGGCGGCGACCATCAACGACAACGGAAGTCTGTTGTACAGCACCGGTTTGGGTCACGGCGACGCCATGCACGTGAGCGACTTCGTGCCGTCGCGTGCCGGGCAGGAGGTGTGGACCATCCACGAGTCGGGCAGTTCGCCAGGTGCCGACCTGCACGACGCGCGGACCGGTCAGGTCATCTTCCAGCGGCCGAACAACGGTGGCTCGGAAGGACCCGGGCGGGGCGTCGCGGGCGACATCTACGCGGGCAACGCGGGCGCCGAGTTCTGGGGTGCCGGAACCAACATGGGCAACCTCTACAACGCTTCGGGCGGCTCGGTCGGGCGCAACCCGTCGTCGGCCAACTTCGTGATCTGGTGGGACGCCGATCCGGTACGCGAATTGCTGGATCAGACCCGGATCGACAAATACGGTACGGGTGGCGACACCCGCCTGCTGACCGGCTCCGGGGTGGCCTCCAACAACGGGACCAAGGCCACACCCGCGCTGTCGGGTGACATCTTCGGCGACTGGCGCGAGGAGGTCATCTGGCGCACGACCGACAGCCGGGCGTTGCGCATCTACACGACGCCGACCCCGACCACGACGCGGATCTTCACGCTGGCCCACGACCCGCAGTACCGGGTCGCGTTGGCGTGGCAGAACACGGCGTACAACCAGCCGCCGCACCCGAGCTTCTTCATCGGTAACGGGATGAGCACACCGCCTCAGCCCCACATCTACGTGCGGTAGCTCGGGATCGGTTGTCAGGGGTGGTGAGCACCCGGTGTGTTCACCACCCCGACACGGGAGATGGTTGACAAGTAGAAGACGTTCGATTTTCCTTGAATGATGCCTGTCAACTTATTGCGCAGGGTCGCGATCGCGCTGGCAAGCGTCGCCACGGTGATTGTGATGAGTGCAGCCCCGGCGGCGGCGACCGAGGGCTGGTTCGTCCACAGCGGCGGCTATCCCGGCGACGTCTTCGGCGACATGCCGTGCCTCGACAAGGGCGCCGAGCTCAAGGCCAAAGGCGAGATCCAGGACTACTACTGCCGCGTCAACGACGACAACGGCCTGTGGGACCTGTGGGTCATCCAGGGCACGTGGGTCTTCCACAGTCGCCACGGCGATCTTTGGGACTGTGACGCAGTGGGCTACGCGCAGGTGACGGCGGGCAACGCGTACACCTACGACTGCCGCCTCATCAAGACGCCCACCTGGTACTTCGATTTGTATCTTATCCTCACGTGACCCCGGCGCCCGGCCGGTCTTGGCCCACGGAGGCCGGCGATGCACGGGCACGAGAATCGTGAGAGTCGAGCTCAACGCGCGCTCGAGTCGCGTACCACCAATTCGGGCTCGAACACGACCTGCCGGTGCCGATGGTTTTCGCCATCATTGATTTCGCCGTAGAGCAGCTCGGCGGCCGTGCGCCCGAGCAGCTCGCGCGGCTGGGCCACGGACGACAGCGGCACGGCCGCGGCGGCCGCGTATTCGATGTCGTCGTATCCGACGATCGCCACATCACCGGGCACGGCCAGCCCGCGCCGGGTCATCTCCTGCAGCACGCCCAGCGCGAGCAGATCGTTGGCGCAGAACACGGCCGTGGGCCTGCGGCCGGCCGGCAGATCGGCGATCTTCTCGCCCGCCATGCGCCCAAAAGCGGTCGTCAGAGCGGGCATCTCCAGCACACTGAGCTTGACGTCACGGCGTTCGGCGGCGACCGCGGCCGCACCGGCGTGCCGGTCGGCCACCTGGGCGATGGATGTGGGCCCGCCGACGAAGGCGATGAGCCGGTGCCCGGTCTCGATCAGGTGGGTGACCGCGAGCCGCCCGCCGAGCACGTCGTCGACCGCGACCGAGCATCGGTTGCGCGTGCGCGATCCCCGGTCCACGAGCACCACCGGTATCCCGTTGCGGATCAGCTGTTCGAGCCGCTCGTTTGACCCGTTGTCCACCGGCGTGATCAGGATCCCGCGCACCCGTTGCTCTTCCAACTGGTCGAGATGCCGCCGCTCACGCACGGGGTTTTCGTCGCTGTTGCAGACGATCACCATGGCGCCGGAGTTGTCGAGCGCCGCCTCGGCGCCGCGCACCACGTCCGTGAAGAACGGGTTGGCGACGTCGAGGACGACGACCGCGACGGTGCGGCTCTGCCCGGCCCGCAGTTGCCTGGCCGAGTCATTGCGCACATATCCAAGTGTGGTTATCGCGTCGAGCACCCGCTGTCTGGTCGCGGGCGCCACCAGATCCGGCCGGTTGAGCACGTTGCTCACGGTGCCGATGGACACCCCGGCCCGGCGGGCAACCTCCTTGATGCTGCTGGTTGCCATGCGAGAACGATATTCGACCCTTGAAACGTGTCAAGGACGAGGGTCATCTCGTGCCGAACACCGACACCTCCGCGATTTTGCCTGCGCCGATCGGCTTGACGCGGACATAACGCCCGAGCCCGGTGAACTCGACGCGGCCCGCTCTGCCCTGTGCGGCCTGGATCCACTCATGCCCGTCCATGGAGGTCTGCACCAGGAACCGGCCCGACGCCGTCACCCCGGTCAGCTCACGGATGCGCCCCAGATCGACGACCGTCCACGGGCCGTGCCGCCGCGAGGTCCCGTTGAACTCCAGGGGGATCTCCTCGGCCGTGTAGCGCGTGTAGTTGTACAGCTTCTTGGACTGCGGCAGCGGCCGGCCGGTCACCTTGGCCGCCAGGTCGCACGGACCGCTGGCATACACATACACCGCCTGACCCATGACATAGGTGAGCACCTCTGTCCGGTCGTCGCCGCAGATGTCGCCGCGGATCATGCGCCCGTCCACCGGGAACGTGGCCACCCGGTTGCCGTGCCCGTCCCAGATGCCGGCGATGACACCGCACCCGCGGTTCCACGAAAGCAGGTGATCGCCGTATTTGCCGTCCCAGTTGTGCAGCGGCTCCACCACCGAGCCCCAGCAGCCGACGCTGTTTCGCTGCTCCTTCCACAGCAGCTCGCCGGTTGACGACACGACATACATCGCGTCCTTGCCCGCGGCGGAGGTCCGGTTGACCCGGTCGAGCCCCGCGACCTCAAGGCCCGGCAGGTCGGGGCGGAAGTCGCCGAGGCCGACCTGCTGCGCTTCGACCGCGTCGAGGTTGCGCCAGAGAAGATTTCCATTTGAGCGGTACACATTCGTGCTGTCGCCGCCCCGGCCGGCCCCGCCGAACAGGATGTCCTCGTGCCCGTCACCGTCCAGGTCGCCCACGCCGAGGGAGTCGGGATGGTCGGCCATGTCGGCGGTCCACAGGCGCACGCCGTCCGGCGTCAGGAAGTCGTAGCCACCCACGAGCTCCTGCCGCCCGTCGTCGTCGAAGTCGTGCGGGTATGGCCGGTGCCCGGTCACGCCCCGGTGCGTCCACAGTAGACGGCCCTGGTCGTCGACCGCCCACATCTGGTTGTACCGGTCCTTGAGCAGGATGTCCTGCGGTGTGGGCGTGCCGCGGAAGTTCGCGATGACGATGGTGTCGTGCGCCTGCGGGTGTGGCAGCGCGAACGAGCGCACGAACCCGCCGGTCCGCCCGTCGAACACGCGGAACTCGTTGTCCATCACGGCAAGGATGTCGTTGTCGCCGTCGGCGTCGAGGTCGTAGATCTCGGCCGGGATGTCGGTGCCGTTGTTGGTCACGCGCGGGTCGGGCGTGCCGATCTGCCAAAGCATCTGGCCGGTCCCGATGTCGTACGCGGTGAGCGCCTGGGTCTGGCGTCCGATGAACCGGTCGTCCGCCGAATAGGTCGGCTGCATGAGCACGAGGTCCAAGCGCCCGTCTCCGGTGACGTCGCCGAGTAGCGCGCGGGCGCCGGTGCCCGCCGCGCTGGTGTCGAAGCTTGTGACAAGCTGGGGTTCAAGCGATGGTGAAGGGGCAGGAGCGACAACGAACGTCGCTACGAGCCCGGCCAGCGCGAGGTGTTGGATCATGGCCCACCTTCAAGAACGTTTCAACCGTTGAACTACTTCACAAAGCGGCTGGTATTGACGTTCGTTCCGGGCATCGTGTCACGCCCCGATCGTCAGCGGCAAACGTCCTGCTCGTTAACGGTGCTCTTGACAGCCATCAGCGGCGGGCATACGTTCGCACTTCAAAGCGGCTGGTCGAATCGTTTCAAGGAGAGGGCATGCGTTCTTTATCCCGGGTCGTCGCCGTGGTGGCCCTCCTAGCGGCGGCGGCGTGCAGTTCCAACGAGCCGAGCGGTGGTGGCGATGTCACCATTCGCTTTGACTGGTGGGGCAACCCCGACCGCGCGGAGGTCACCGAGAGGGCGGTAACCCTGTTCGAGGAGAAAAACCCGACCATCAAAGTGGACACGTCCTACGCGGAGTTCAACGCCTACTTCCAGAAGCTCGCGACGCAGGTCGCTGGCGGCGGCGCACCGGACGTGTTCCAAATGGACTATCGCTACGTGCGCGAATATGCCGACCGCAACCAGCTCGCCCCGCTCGACAGCGGACCGTCCAAGGTGGACACCTCGCTGGTCACCCAGCAGTTGCTGTCCGGCGGCACGGTCAACGGCAAGCTCTACGGCATCCCGCCGACGCAGAACACGCAGGTGTTCAGCTATGACTTCAAGCAGTGGGAGCAGTCCGGCGCGGCCGCACCCAAGGACGGCTGGACCTGGAACGACCTGAAGGCGTCCGCGCAGAAGGTCAGCGACTCCACCCAGGGCAAGGTCAAGGGCATCGTCGACTTCGGCGGCATCGAGGACTGGTTCGAGGTCTGGCTGCGCCAGCAGGGCAAGACCCTCTACACCGCCGAGGGCAAGATCGGATACACGGCTGCCGACGTGCAGAAGTGGTGGGAGATGACCGACGGTTGGCGGCGCAGCGGCGCCTCCACCCAGGCCGAGCTCACCACGAAGATGGACGGTTCGCAGGCCAACGACCCGGTCACGCAGAAGCTCGCCTCCAGCGGCTTCGGCTACGACAGCGGCTTCACCGCCAAGACCTGGGAGATCATGGGGCGCGAGTTCAAGCTGCACCCCTTCCCGAGCGACAGCAGCAAGCTGGGCCAATACGCCAAGCCGGCCATGATGTTCAGCATCGCGCAGAGCTCCAAGCACAAGGAGGCGGCGGCCAAGCTGATCAACTTCCTGCTCGGCGACCCGGAGGCCGGCAAGATCCTGGGCATGTCGCGCGGGCTTCCGGCCAACGCGAAGCTGCGCGAGGAGGTCGGCAAGACGCTGACCGGTCCGCCCGCGGTGGGATTCCAGTTCGAGCAGTCCGTCGGGTCCAAGCTGGAGCAGGCCCCGCCGCCCCCGCCGAAGGGCGCGGGGACGGTGAAGTCCACGTTCCAGCGCATCTACGATGACGTGATCTTCCAGCGGATGCCCATCCCGCAGGCGGCCCAGAAGTTCATCTCCGAGGCCCAACAGGCGATCACCACATGAGCAAAAGCACCAAAGCACGGGGACAGGGAGTGGCCTACCTCTTCCTGTCCCCGTGGGTCATCGGCGCGCTGCTGCTCACCATCGGGCCCATGCTCGCCTCGCTGTATCTGTCCTTCACCGACTACGACCTGTTCTCCACGCCGAATTGGATCGGGCTGGAGAACTATCGCCGCCTGATCGAGGACGATCCGCGGTTCCTCACCGCGATCTGGGTGACCCTCAAATACGTCGCCCTGTCGACTCCGCTCAAACTCGTCGCGGCCCTCGCGGTCGCGATGCTGCTCAACCGGGCCAGCCGGGCACAAGGCTTCTACCGCTCGGCGTTCTACGCACCGTCGCTGCTGGGCGCGAGCGTGGCCGTGGCGCTGGTCTGGCGGGTCATCTTCCAGGACTGGGTGGCCGACCCCGACCGCTCGCTGCTGGTCATCGTCACGCTCGCGGTGTGGCAGTTCGGCGCGCCGATGGTGATCTTCCTGGCCGGGCTCAAGCAGATCCCGAAGGAGCTCTACGACGCGTCCGCCGTGGACGGTGCGGGTTGGTGGCGCACGCTTTGGTCGGTCACGATTCCCATGCTGTCACCCGTTATCTTCTTCAATCTGGTACTGGAGACGATCCACGCGTTCCAGGCATTCACCGGCGCTTTTGTGGTCAGTGGCGGGCGTGGCGGGCCGAGCGACTCGACCCTGTTCTACACGCTCTACCTGTATCAGAAGGGCTTCACCGAATATCGCATGGGCTACGCGTCGGCGATGGCGTGGCTGCTCGTGCTCGTGATCGCGCTCATCACCGCGCTGCTGTTCCGTACCGCGCGCAAATGGGTCTTCTATGCGGGGGAACGATGAAACGCCTTGGCTGGCACGGGGTTTGCGTCGTGCTGTTGGTCATCCTGCTCTACCCGGTGGCGTGGCTGCTGGTGTCTTCGGTCAAGCCGGCCAACGAGATCCTGTCGGACATGACCCTGTCGCTGGTGCCCGATCGGTTCGCCTTCGGCAACTACACCGAGGTGTTCAAGGGCGCGGCGGGGATCGACGTGTGGACCTTCCTCAGCAATTCGATGGTGATCTCGGTCGGATCGGTAATCGGCAACGTCCTGTCGTGCGCGCTTGCCGCGTACGCGTTCGCGTGGCTGCGCTTCCGGCTGCGCGGGGCGATGTTCGCGTTCATGATCGGCACCATCATGCTGCCGATCCACGTGCTGCTCATCCCGCAGTACACCATCTTCCAGCGGCTGGGCATGATCGACAGCTTCTGGCCGCTGGTGCTGCCCAAGCTGCTCGCCACGGACGCGTTCTTCATCTTCCTCATCGTGCAGTTCATGCGCGGCCTGCCGCGTGAGCTTGGCGATGCCGCGCGCATCGACGGCTGTGGCCCCATCCAGACGTTCCGCTACGTCGTGCTCCCGCTGAGCAAGCCGGCGCTGGTGACCACGGCCATCTTCACGTTCATCTGGACCTGGAACGACTTCCTGAGCCAGCTGATCTATCTGAATACGCCGGACAACTACACCCTCCCGCTGGCGCTGCGGCTCTTCATCGACCAGACCAGCGAGACGTCGTACGGCGCGATGATGGCCATGTCGGTGCTCACGCTGCTGCCGATCGCGCTGTTCTTCTTCGCGTTCCAGCGGTTCCTGGTCCAGGGCGTGGCGACGACGGGAATGAACGGATGAACCCGACGTTCCGCCGCTTCGCCGACTGCCTGCTCCTGGGCGTGTTCACGGCGTTCGCGTCGATCCTCGTGGTCACGGCCTATCCCGCGCTGGTGACGGCGTGTTCGATGCTGCGCGACGATGAGCCCGTGGGACCGATACGCTTCGCCCGCCGGCTGCTCACGACGCTGCGCGCGGCGTGGCTGCCGGCGTTGGCGTTCCCGCTGCTGCTCCTCGACGTGGCGGCGCTGCGGGCGGGTGTGCCGGGTGCTTGGGCCCTGGCTGTCGTGCTCGGTGTGGTCGTCGTGATTGGATTGCGCGGGGCGGCGGTTTGGCACCCCTCGTTGAGCTGGGCGGGGGTGGCGCGCGACGCGTGGCGTGATCCGTCCGGGTCCGTGCTCATGGCGCTGGCCGGGGCGGGCGCGGCGGCGATCGTCGCGCTCGTGCCTGTGACCGCCCTGCTTGTTGGCGGGCCGTTGGCCAACGCGCTGGTGGCTGTCGAAGGGAGAAGGCGTGGCTGAGGCGCACGCGTCGCTGAGGTTCGATCCGTCGTTCGCGGTGGGCGACGTCAATCCGCACCTGTTCGGGTCCTTTGTGGAGCATCTTGGGCGGTGTGTCTACACCGGGCTGTACGAACCGGGGCATCCGACGGCCGATGAGGATGGGCTGCGCACCGACGTGCTGGCGCTCATCCGTGAGCTCGGCGTGACGCTCGTGCGCTATCCGGGCGGCAACTTCGTCTCCGGCTATCGGTGGGAGGACGGGGTCGGCCCGGTCAGCGAGCGGCCCAGGCGGACTGACATGGCGTGGCACTCGATCGAGACCAACGAGTTCGGGCTGGGCGAGTTCGCGCGGTTCGTGGCCAAGGTGGGCGCGGAGCCGATGATGGCGGTCAACCTGGGCACGCGCGGGGTTCAGGAGGCGTGCGACCTTCTCGAATACAGCAACCTCACGGGTGGCACCGCGCTTTCCGAGCTGCGGCGCGCGCACGGGGCGAAGGACCCGTACCAGATAAAGCTCTGGTGTCTTGGCAACGAGATGGACGGGCCCTGGCAGATCGGCTACAAGACGGCCGAGGAATACGGTCGGTTGGCGGCGCAGACGGCGCGGGCGATGCGCCTGCTCGATCCGAGTGTGCGGCTGGTGGCCTGCGGGAGTTCGGGTTCGGGCATTCCGACGTTCGCGGAGTGGGAGCGGGTCGTGCTCAAGCACGCCTACGACTCGGTGGACTACATCTCGTGCCACGCCTATTACGAGGAACACGACGGCGATGTGGGCACTTTCCTCGCCTCCGCTGTGGACATGGAGCGCTACATCCAGGCCGTCGTCGCGACGTGCGACCACGTGGGCGCGGTGGTGCGCTCCCAGAAGCGCATCGACATTTCGTTTGACGAATGGAATGTCTGGTACATGAACCGGCCCGCCAATCCGTGGCCGTCGGACTGGGTCGTGGCTCCGCGACTGCTCGAAGACGTTTACACGGTGACGGACGCGGTGGTGGTCGGGAGCCTGCTCATCACGCTGCTGCAGCACTGCGACCGGGTCACGGCCGCGTGCCTGGCGCAGCTGGTCAACGTGATCGGCCCGATCATGACCGAGCCGGGCGGGCCGGCATGGCGGCAGACAACGTTCTACCCGTTCGCGCAGGCGTCGCGATTCGGGCGGGGGAGCGTGTTGCGCACGCTGGTGGACGGGCCCACTTATGAGACTTCGAAGTTTGGGGACGTGCCGGTGGTGCATGCGACGGCGGTGTCCAACGAGGACGGTGGGGTCACGGTGTTCGCGGTCAATCGCGACACTGAGAATCCGGTGCGGCTCTCGCTTGACGGTCCAATGCGGACTGTCGTGTCGCACTCCGTTCTGCGCGACGACGATCGGCACGCGGTCAACACGCTGGACAATCCCGATCGGGTCAAGCCTTCGGCCGGGGACGGCGTCACTCTGCCGCCCCTGTCCTGGAACACCATCCGGCTCACGGCATAGGGAGGAAACGTGCGTCGCGTCTGCTTCACGCTTCAGGTCCGGGCGGATCGGCTGGAAGAGTACCGGGAGCGCCACGCCGCCGTGTGGCCGGAGATGCTCGCGGCGCTGCGCGACGCGGGGTGGCACGACTACTCCCTCTTCTTACGCGAGGACGGGCTGCTGGTCGGGTACCTGATGACGGAGGACTTTCAGGCCGCGCTGGACGGGATGGACCGGACCGAGGTCAACAAGCGCTGGCAGGCCGAGATGGCGGAGTTCTTCGAGGGCGGGCGGCCCGACCGGCAGATGCACGTGCTTCAGGAAGTGTTCAATTTGGAGAGCCAGCTGGGAGGCACGGCATGACTGGGGAGGTCAAACGGGCGCTGCGCGCGTTGCGGATCGAGACGCCATCGTGGGCGTTCGGCAACTCGGGGACCAGGTTCAAGGTCTTCCCGCAGGAGGGCGTGCCGCGCACGCCGTTTGAGAAGGTCGAAGACGCGGCGGCGGTGCACCGCTTCACGGGCGTGGCGCCGAGTGTGGCGTTGCACATCCCGTGGGACGCGGTGCCGGACTACTCGCAGCTTGTGGAGCACGCTCGCTCGCTGGGCGTGCAGCTGGGGACCATCAATTCGAATGTGTTCCAGGACAACGACTACAAGCTGGGCAGTGTCACCAATCCCGATCCGGGTGTGCGGCGCAAGGCCATCGGGCATCTGCTCGAATGCGTCGACATCATGGACCAGACCGGGTCACGGGATCTGAAGCTGTGGTTCTCCGATGGGACCAACTATCCGGGGCAGGACAACATCCGGGCACGGCAGGACCGGCTCGCGGAGGCGTTGGCGCAGACCTATGCGCGGCTCGGCGAGCACCAGCGGATGTTGTTGGAATACAAGCTGTTTGAGCCCGCGTTCTACATGACCGATGTCCCGGATTGGGGCACCGCCTATGTGCACTGTGCGACGCTGGGGGAGCGGGCGCGCGTGGTCATCGACACTGGGCACCACGCACCCGGTACCAACATAGAATTTATTGTCGCTTTTCTCTTGCGGGCCCAAAAGCTGGGCGCTTTCGACTTCAATTCGCGGTTCTACGCCGACGATGACCTGATGGTCGGCTCGGCCGACCCGTTCCAGCTGTTCCGCATCATGCACGAGATTGTGTTGGCAGACGCGCTGGATCCGGCCGCGGGCATCGTGTTCATGCTCGATCAGTGTCACAACATCGAGCCGAAGATTCCGGCCGTGATTCGTTCGGTGATGAACGTGCAGGAGGCGACGGCCAAGGCGTTGCTGGTGGACCGCGCGGCGCTGCAGGCGGCCCAGGATGAGGGTGATGTGCTGGGCGCCAACGCGGTTTTGATGGACGCATACAACACCGACGTGCGGCCGCTGTTGCGGGAGTTGAGGGAGGAGATGGGACTCGATCCGAACCCCGTCGAGGCATATAAGCGCTCCGGATACTTCGAGAAGATCCGCGAGCAGCGGGTCGGCGGTCAGGCCGCGGGCTGGGGAGCGTAGCTCGGCCGTCGGCGTTGCGGCCGTCGACCTCGGTCGAGGCTACCGCCCTCGGAAACGCCTCATCCAAGCCCGCGCCATCGGCCTCGGCCGTGCCGCCGCTGATGCTCAAGATGCGCCTATCGCGGGGGGCGCAGGACGTAGCGCAGGAAACCGCTGTGCGGTGTGTACTTGTCGTACAGCGAGCGGGCGCGGTAATTGTCCTCCCTGGTGTGCCAGTACAGCTGGTACCAGCCCTGCGCCTGAGTCTCGGCGAGCAGCCAGTCGATGAGCAGCTTGCCCACGCCGTGCCCGCGTGCGCCGGGATCCACGAACAGGTCTTGCAGATAGCACGCCGGCGTGAGGGCGGACGTGTTCTCGTGGATCACGTAGTTGGCCATCCCGATCACGCCATCGTGCGGATCGTCCGCGACGATGGCGTGGACGGCGGACGTGTCGTCGAGGATGCGTGACCACGTGTGGCCGGTGATGTCGGCGATCGCTTCGCGTTCGTAGAAATGGTTGTAGCCGTACCAGAGTTCGCGCCAGCGGGCTTCGTCGGATGGGCGGGCCGGGCGGATGACAGGAGTGGTCATCCGCCCAAGGTTAACGATCGGACGGGGTGACATCGAGCTCGTCTACGGTCGGGTCCAGCCTCGGGTCCTCGTTGACGTGTAGTGCGAAGATGTCCGGCCGGGCGTAGTGGCCCACGACGTCGAAGTCGAACCGTGCCCGCGGGATGTCGGCGAGATCGAGCTCGGCGGTCAGGATGCCCTCGCCGCCGCGTAGGGGTCCGGCCAGCACCTCACCCAGCGGGGAGACGATCACACTGCCGCCGTCGATGAGCACCGTGCCCGGCTCGTTGCCCTGCATCGGCGTAACGTCGTCGGGATAGTCGGCACGCACCACGAACTGCGACGCGCTGAGCACGAAACAGCGGCCCTCCAGCGCGATGTGCCGCATCGTTGCCGGCCACGTGTCCCGGTCGTCGACGGTGGGGGCGCACCACACGGTCACGCCCTTGGCGTACATGGCCGTGCGGAACAGGGGCATGTAGTTTTCCCAGCAGATCGCCGCACCGAGCACCGCGTCTCCCATCGGCACGGCAGGCATCGTGGACCCGTCGCCGTAGCCCCACAGGAAACGCTCGGCGGCGGTCGGCACCAGCTTGCGGTGCACACCGGCCAGGCCCGTCCGCGGGTGGAAGAACAACGCATCGCAGTAGAGCGTGCCGGACCGCCGTTCGACGGCGCCGACCACCAGGTGCACGCCGAGCTCGGCGGCAAGGCCCGACAGGTGTGCGGTTTGCGGTCCCGGCACCTCGATCGCCGAGGCCGCATAGCGGCGGAAGTGTTCCCTGCCCGCATGCGAGCGGGAGCCGACGTACACGTCGAAGTTAAGCCCTTTCGGGTATCCCCCGAGGATCGCCTCCGGAAGGACGATGAGCCGCGCCCCGTCCGAGGCCGCCTTTCTCACATACTGCTCGATCTTTTCCAGCGTCCTGCCGGTGTCGAAGAGGAACGATCCAATTTGCACCACAGCCGCGGTGAACTTGTCGCCGATGGGTACAGCGTGGCTGGTGTCCTGCATTCCTGAGTGACCATCCATTTCGGATCAACAATGTGTTTGCCGAACTTCATCGCTCAAGTATGCTAGCGACCATGTTGGCAACGTGTCGCCGGGGGGAGCCATTCGCGCAATATCGATAAGTTGCGATGAACACTTCGCAACCGTATCCTCACTACGGGTACCCGGCCTGCCGTGCTGAGGAAGACTATGGACGCCCGCATCGAGCACCACCGGTATGTCACTCACCAACGACTCCGCCACTATCTGGGAGAGAAGAACTCCGCCGCGGCGATGCGGGCCATGGAGCGCCTGCGTGCGCAATTGGCACGAACCGCTTCGCCGCGTGAGCATGCGCGCGTGCTGCTGGCCTACGGCGGGGGCAAAGACAGCTCCTACATGGTGGCCTTCGCTCGGCTGGTGCAACTGCTGATGGCCGAGACGCACGGGCAGACCATCCAGCTGCGCGTGATTACCAATCGGCACGCCGGGATGCCACGGGCCGTGCTCGACAACATCGCCCGGACCTACGATGCCCTCGCTTTCCAAGGCGACCCGGATGTCGAGATGCTGTTGCTGGACGGCGAGCGCGTAAGTGAATTCTCCGCCGATCTTCCCATGCCGGCAGAGCTCATCGAACGCAATCGAATAGACATTCTCATGGCGGGCCACCGCTGCTACGGCGACGGCCGGCCCACCTTCTGCAACGCTTGCAACCTGAGCATGGTCTCCGCCTTCGCGATCGGCGCCGCCCACGGCGACGGCGTCGATGTCGTGATCACCGGCGATTCGTTGCGCGAGCAGGCCGCATACCTCGCCTGGGTCCGGCGTTTGGCGCGGCAGCTCCACCTGCCGGTGCGGCAACTGCGCGACTTCAAGTCCTTTGTGGAGGCCGTAGATGGCATATCGAGCGAATATTTCGCCGACATCCGCAGGGATGGCCCTCCTCGCCGCGACCTCGGGCCGGCCCAGCCGGTGTTCTTCTCCATATATCAGGACACCGCCTACGAGGTGGCGGATCACTGGGACCTGCTCACCGAGTTCCTCGGTTTCGTCTTCGACGATCTCGCGTTCAGCTTCACCGAATCGGACTGTGCCAACCCGGCGCTGATGGCGCATCTGCGCGGGCTGCGCTCCGAGCATGTGATCGGCACGGGATATGACACCGGCGTGGATGAGTACGTCACCTTCGCCACCAATCTGATGCGCGTCAAGAAGTTTCCCGAGACACTGATCGAAACGATGCACCGCCGATACGCCACCCCCGGTGGCAAGAGGCTGATGCATCGGCGCATTACGGACTATGCTGCCGAGGCGTTCGGGCTGACCGCGGAGCAACTGGTGTGCCTGGTGTACTCGCCCTTCGCACAGGGTGGCCGGCATCTTCGCCGCTACCTGAGTGCCGAGTGCCCGGCGCTGTCGCCGATGATCGACGAGATTCGCGGTCTGCTCGCCTCCGATCGACCCGTCAGCGACGAGTTCGCCGGCCTCGCTCGGGACCTGGAGCGGCAAAGCGGGCTGAGCCTGCGCCATCTGAGGATCCTCTATCGGTCGGCACTGGCCGCGGCCACACCGGGCGAGGCGGCCGGGCCGACCACGCCGATCGGGCTCATTCTCGCCGACGACCCGCACAAGGGCCTTGTCCTGACGCGGAACTCGCCCGTCGCGCCCTACATGCTAGGACCGATCTCCGGCCGATAGCCGCACCCGCACAAAGGCCCTGTCGTGACGCAAAACTCGCCCGTCGCCCTAGACGCTAGGACCGATCTCCGACCGGTAACCGCACACGCTTCGGCGTGCGGCACGAATTCAGCAACTCCACCACAACGCGAGGGTCCCGCGCGGACACGACGACCCGGCCGACGGCGCCCGCATGCCGCACCACGTCGGAGCGCAGGGTGGCGGGGAGCTCGCGCTGCCAATCCTGCGGCAGCGGTGGTGGCGCGAACCGCTGGACCTCAACGCGCGCGCCGAACGCCGGCTCGACCGCCTCGGCCGCGAGCAGCTGCTCGGCCCGGCGAAGCGTCAAGTGGCCGGCATAGCGGTGATCGGCCTGCGGCCGGGGTGGGTTGGGCGATGTGCCAAGGTGCGCGGCGAACGTCTCCTCCGCCCAGCTGCGGCCGGCGACGCGATCGACAAGCTCGACGACCCTCATGCCGGACAGCCGGAATCCCATCTCCAGCAGATGGAGCGTGTCGCCGGTGCGGATGAGGTCAACGTGGAAGGGGCCCTGCCGGTATCCCACGGCCGATACGCAGTTTCGGACAAAGTCATGAAGCGCGTCGTCGGCCTCGGAGCCCGGATGTGCCACATGACCGGACTCACGAAAACTGCTGAGCGGACCGCCGGACTCCGGCTCCACCGTGGTCAGCTTCTCGCAGTAGGTCAGGATTTCCGGCACGCCGTCACGCGCGATGGCCTGCACCGAAAGCTCCACACCCGGCAGGTATTCCTCGACGACCCATCCCTTGAAGGTGCCACCGTCGTAATTGTTCACCCCGGTCAGCGCCGCTCGGGCATGCGCGAGATCGCGCGGATCGCTGACCATGACCACGCCCAGACCGCCGCCGCCGTCATCGGGCTTGACCACAATGGGGAAGGTCAATTGCCGGGCGGCCGCCTCCAGCTCCGCCAGCGAATTCGCCAAGGCGTATCGCGGCTGGCGCACCGACGGGCGCATGAGCGTGAGCGCGGTGCGTTGGGCCTGCTTGTATGGCGCTCGAAAGGTCGGCGACTGTCCGGCCGGTTTCGCCCGCAACGCCTGCGCCGCAACGTATGCCGAGGACACGTAGCGTTCAAAGCCGGCAAGCACGAGTGCCGGTGGTTGACCCAGCGCGCGCAGCGCGGCGATCAGTTCCTCCGGCGCGGCGGGTCGCTCGACCGGAAGTGTCAGATCATAGGCACGGCGGCCGAGCACTTCGCGCCAGCGCAGATAGTCGGGGGTTTCCACGAGAACGGCGGTCATGCCGCGACGCCGCGCCGCGTCGAGGTAGGGGTCGAGGCCATCGCGAGTGGCGCCGATCTGGATGAACATGCTTTCGGCCGGCATACGCATTTCCTCTTCCAGCCTGGCGGCCGGTTGATGAGCACGGTTCGGGAACCACCATATCGGCATCCCCGACTCTCCCCAACTGTCCAACAGGAGATCAGGTTGCGCCTCAAGGAGGAACACCACCGTGGGTGGTCGGGTGGGAAAACCAAAGTCGACGTTTCGACTCTACTTCGACAACGGCCGATCTGTATGCTTGCGGATGCAAGATGGACCGCGGGGGGGTCGAAGCGCGGCTCATAGGTTCGGATGGTTGTCCTCGTGGGGCGGATAAGGGTTTCCGGCGGTAGCCCGGCGCAGGTCTGTGGCGCGGGAGTCCTGCTGGCGTCCAATATGGTCATCTCATGCCGGCAGGTGGTCAGCGAGGCCCTGGGGCGCACGCGTTCCAGGCTCTACGTCGACTGTCCGGAGGCGCCGGCGTCACCACGCATCTCCGCGTCGGTGTCCGATGACGGCCATGTGGGTGATCTCGTCACGTTGACGTTGGTGAAGCCGGCTCCGGTTGCGCCGGCCCGGTTGTCACACAGCCCGCGTCGGCGCAGTGTGCGGTTGTTCGGCTATCCGCGCGCCTTTCCCAGCGGTGTGTGGGTCTCCGCGGAACTGGGCGCCGAACATGAGCCGACCGGCTGGCGACGGCTGCGGTGCCTGGACGGCACGGCGATCGAGCCCGGCCTCGGTGGCGCCGGAGTTCACGACGAGGCCGACGGCGTCCTGGGGATCGTCCTGATTCACGCGGCGGCAACCGGAGACGCGGTCGCCTGGATGATTCCCACCGAGGGTTGGCCGGCCGCGCTTTCCCGGCGGCAGCTCGCCCAGGCTCCGGCGCAACCGGGTGGACCGCTCACCTTTTCGGACAAGCACGCGCTCGCCATGGCGCTCGGCGAGGTGCCCATCCTGTCTAGCCCGGAGGGCCGTCGGCTGATCGTCCAGAGTCTTCCCGCGAACATTCGCGGTGCGGTGCCCAATCATGCCGTCGCGAGCCTCGAACTGTTCGGTCTGGTCGACGCGGTGTTGGCCTTCGACGGCGGCTTCGAGGCGCTGTACTCGGTCGTCGCCACGCTAATGGGTGAGACCGCCGTTCCCGTGATTCACGTGCGGATGCTCGCGATGCGATTAGGGTTGTTGGTGAACTGATGAATCCGCCTCTCATGTCGCCGGTACGAGTGCATGCGATGGTCAATGTGCTGATGTCGATTCCCTCGCTCAACGAATCCAATGCGCGGACGCTGTATCGCCGCGAGATCGAGGCGATACTCGGCCGGCAGCTGGCGAGCGACCGCGATCCCAACCCGCGCTTGGATCTTTATCATCTGGTACGAGGATGCGATCAGGAGCCGGGCGGGCTGGACGCGCTGCAAATGGTGGTCGACGGGTTCAACGAGGGGGCGAAAGCCACCAGCCAGCTCCGGAAGCTGATCGCGGAGTGGGCTCACGAACAGCGGCTGATCGGCATTCTGCCCGGTGACCGCCTCGACGATCTGCTGAGCGCTTGCGAGCTGGTCACCGGCTCCACGCCCCCGGTGTCGCGAATCGCGACGGCGGTGCAGAGCATCGGGTGGAAGGTCACCGAACCGTGGGGCGCACCGTCGATTCTGGCTGTGGTAGATGTACTTTCGGCCAGTACACCTGATCGCATCGAACTGAGTGAATGGTTGAACGAGGTCGCGCCACACGTCGGTTGGAGTGCGGTAGATCTCAAGCGGCTGCGTCAGACGACCGCGAGGCAAATGAAGTCACCCATGTACCGCAACTCCAAGCCAGATGTGGAAGATGGCAACTATGATCAACCGGAGCCGATCGTGAAGAAGCGAATCGTGATCGAGGAGACGCCGGCCACGGTGTCACCGATACGCGGCGGCATCCCGGCGCGAAATCTGTTCTTCACCGGGCGTCAGGCGATAATGGACGATCTGAGGGATGCCCTGGCGGCCCAGCAACGCGCCTCGGTGTTGCCCGAGGCGACACTGCACGGCTACGGAGGCGTGGGAAAGACTCAGATTGCCGTCGAATACGCCTATCGCAATGCCGATCAGTACCAATTGATCTGGTGGATGCCGGCCGAAGATCCGGCGGCGGTGCGGGCACAGCTGTCCGTGCTCGCGGAGCGGCTGGGCCTGCCGAGCGGCGGCACCATGGAGCAGACCGTGCGGTCGGTGCTCGACACGCTCGCCAGCACCACGTCGATGTCCTGGCTACTGGTGTATGACAACGCCGGCGATCCGTCGACCCTTGAGGGCCTCATTCCGTCGGCGGGCGGCCATGTCCTGATCACTTCGCGCAACCCGCTGTGGGCGGCTTCGAACCCGGCGCTTGAGGTCGACGTGTTCACCCGCGAGGAGAGCATGGAGATGCTGCGCCGGCACCATCCCGACATGCTGGAGTCGGAGGCCGACCGGCTGGCGGAGGTGCTCGGGGACCTGCCGCTCGCGCTCGAACAGGCGGCGTCGTGGTTGGTGACCACGCTTACCTCCGTCGATGACTACCTTGAAGAGTTCGAGCGCCGGAAGCGCCAGCTGCTGGCCGAGGGAAAGCCGCGCAACTACCCGAATACCGTTGCCACGTTTGTGGGCCTGGCCGTCGACCGGATGCGCCGGCAGGCGCCCGTCGCGGCCCAAATGCTGGAACTGCTCGCCTTCCTCGGGCCGGAGCCGGTCTCCAGCACGTTGTTGTGGGAGGGGCGTGCCGCCGAGATCCGCGAGCCTCTCCGCACCGCGCTGCAGGAGCGCAATGAGGTCGCCAGGGTGCTGCGCGAGCTGGTCGGTTTCGGCGTGGCCAAGGCCAACAGGGCCCGTCAGGTGACCATCCACCGGCTGGTGCTGTTCGTGCTGCGCGAGGAGCTCGTGGCCGGCGGCAAGCTGGACGGGCTGCGTGACGCGCGGCGCCTTCTGGCGGCGGCCAACCCCGGCTATCCCGATGACCGCGACACCTGGCAACGCCACGCGGAGTTGCGGCCGCACATCCACGCCGCCGATCTGATCAAAGGCGAGGCCGACGCCCGCCAGGCGGTCATGGATCAGCTGCGGTACATCTACAACACCGGTGACTTCGAGGGTTGCTGTGAACTCGCGCTGGAAATTCTCGACGCGTGGGACAAGCCGGTCCAGGAGGGCGGCTACGGTCCGGAAGATCCGCTGACCCTGCTGGCGGTGCGCCGCTACGCCGACGCGCTCAGGTCGCTCGGCGACCGGCGCGCCGCCGAGCACGCCAAGCGCGCGCTTGACGGCATGATGGCGACGCTGGGCGAATCGCACGAGTACACCATGGGCGCGATCATGGGCGTTGCCGCGGACCTGCGCATCGAGGGCAAGTTCGCCGAGGCGCGTGAGCTGGACGACCGCAACCTGGAAAGGCATCTGGAGGTCCTCGGGCCCGGCGACCCCAGCACGCTGCGGGCGATGAACTCGGTGGCGCTCAACCTCAGGTGGGCCGGTGACTTCAAGCGGGCCTATGAGATCGATGTGGAGGCGGAGCGTCAGGCGCGCAGTTCCCTCGGCGAGCTTGAGGCGTGGACGTTCTTGGCGGTGGAGGGCCAGGCCCGCGATCTCCTGCTGCTCGGGCGGTATCGCGAGGCGCTGGACCTGCAGCAGGCGATCCTGCCCGACCATATCGGGCTGCTTGGCGAAACGCATATCACAGTGCTGCGGGCCCAAACGCTGGTGGCAAGCATGTTGCGCAAGACCGGCAGGATCACCGAGGCCGTGGCGGCGGCCCGTGCCACCTATCGCAGCGTGTCCGTCCGGTTCGGGCCGGAGCATCCGTTGACCCTCGCCGCGACGGTCACCCTGGCCAACACCCTGCGTGCCGCGGGGGACCCGGCTCAGGCGCTCAGTCACATCATCGCCGCGCGTGAGGGATACACCCGGCACTATGGTCCGGACCACGGGTTGACGCTGTGTGCGGCGGTCAACGAGGGGGTCATCGACCGGGCCCTGGGCTACGATCGCGACGCGTTGGCGATCGACGAGCACACGCTCGGGCGGATGAAGGAGATCCTGGGCGAGGAGCACCCGTTCGCGTTGTCGGCCGCCGTCAACCTGGGCAGCGACCTGTCCCGCCTGCACCGCCTCGAAGAGGCGCTGGCGATAACCGAGCGAATGTGGCAGGCCTGCACCCGGATTCGCGGCGCGCGGCACCCGTACACCTTGCACGCCGCCACGAATACCGCCATCGACATGATCCAGCTGGGCCGGATGGAGGAGGGCGAGGCCTTGCTCAGGGAAACCGTTGTGCTGCTTGAGGGGGTGTACGGCGCCGGCCATCCCGAGCCCGAGGCGGCCCGGCGTTACCGCCGGCTGGAGTGCGAGCTTGAGCCACCGCTCATTTAGTTTCCGTCGTGCCGGCGCAGGTCGAAGCGTTCAGCCGGATGCGGTGCTCGAAGAGACGAAATTGCCCCAACCCAGTGTCACCTCCGGCGCGTCATCGAGCAGCGCGACAAGGTCACGAGCCGCCTTTGCCAGGGCCGGATCGTTGCCCAGCAATGCCGAGAGGCGGGCGGACGCGACGTCGGGCAAGCCGGTGAACTTCAGGTCGCCAAAATCCGCGTCATTCATAGGCCCATCCCGCAGATGGAATCATAAACTTGAATGATACCTGGATGCGTCCGCTTCACGACCGCGCTCGCCCGCGAAGATGCCGCCGAACGAGCTGCGGTCGGCGCACCCCGCTTCCTGAACAACCTTGAACATTGCTGAACGCCTATCTATCCTCAATCGTGTCCAGTGAACCGATCGTGGCCGTCAACACCATCCACACCATCCATGACCTGGCCGGGCTGCTGCGCGAGCTGAAGCGGCGGCAGGCCCGGCGGCGTGGCGACGCCGAGCTGACCTATCGCGAGCTCGCCGCCCGCACCGGCTGGTCGATCGGGATCATCGCCGGATATTTCGGCGGCCGCATCCTGCCGCCCACCGACCGGTTCGACGTCCTGATGTCGCTTTTGGACACTACGCCCGCCGAGCGGGGAGCCCTGGCGACCGCCCGCGACCGGGTGCAGGCGGGCCGGCATCCGGCTGCCGAATCCCCTTGGCCGATACCGCGCCAACTGCCCGCCAACGGGTTCGCGTTCACCGGGCGGGGCGACGAGCTCGCCCACCTGGACATGATGGCCGGCACGCCGGGCGCCATCGCCGTGCTGTCCGGAACGGCGGGCGTGGGCAAGACGGCGCTGGCGGTGCACTGGGCCCACCGGGTGGTCAAGCGCTTCCCGGAAGGGCAGCTGTACGTCAACCTGCGGGGGTTCGACGCTTTCGGGGTACCGAAAAATCCTGAAGAAGCTGTGCGTGGGTTCCTTGAGGCCCTCGGCATCACCGCGCAGAATGTCCCGGCGGACCCGACAGTCCAATTTGACCTGTACCGCAGCCTGCTGGCCAACCGGCGCGTGCTGGTGATTTTGGACAACGCGCGCGAGGCCGAACAGGTCCGGCCGCTGCTGCCCGGCGCGCCCGGCTGCATGACCGTGATCACCAGCCGCAACGATTTGACCAGTCTGGTGGCGGTCGACGGCGCGCATCCGCTGATTCTCGATCTGCTGCCGGTCGGACAGGCGCGGCAGCTGCTCGCGCATCGCCTTGGCGCGCAACGGATTTCGGCCGAGGCTGAGGTAGTTGACGAGGTGGTGAGCCGGTGCGCGCGGCTGCCGCTGGCACTGGTCATCGCGGCGGCGCGGGCGAGTGCCCGGCCGACGCTCCCGCTCGCGGAGCTGGCGACCGAGCTGCGGGCGGCCGGGGGTGGGCTCGACCCGTTGCGCGGACAGGACACGACGGCGGATGCGCGAGTCGCGTTTTCGTGCTCCTACCGGCATTTGAGCGCGGAGGCCGCGATGCTGTTCGGGCGGTTGGGCGTGCATCCGGGGCCGGACGTTGGCGCGGCGGCGGCCGCGAGCCTGGGCGGGGTGGGGCTGGCGCAGGCGCGGGCGGCGATGGAGGAGTTGGCGCGGGCACATCTGGTCAACGAGCATGCGCCGGGGAGATACACGTTGCACGACCTGTTGCGGGCGTTCGCACGGGAGCGGGTGTCCACATCGGAGCGTGAGGAGGCGTCGCGACGGTTGCGCGAGCATTACTCGCACACTGCTTACGCGGCAGCGCTGCTCATGTATCCGCATCGGGACCCGATCGGGTTCGGGCCGGTGCCGGATGGGGTTGAGCCGTTGGCGGATCGCGACGAGGCGCGGGCATGGTTCGAGCGCGAGCATCGGGTCCTGCTGGCGGTCATGAGCGAGACGCGAAGCTGGCGGCTGGCGTGGGCGCTCGCGGACTATCTGGATTGGCGGGGCCATTGGCACGACCTGGCGATGGTGCAAGCGCTGGGGTTGGAGGGCGCGCTTCGGTCGGGGGATCGGCCGGGCCAGGCGCACGCGCACCGCAACCTCGCCCGTGCGCTGATCCGATTAGGACAGCTGGAGGCGGCGCAGGGGCACCTGAGCGAGGCGATCGCGTTGGCGCGGGGCGCGGGAGACCGGCTGACGGAGGCCGCCAGTCATCTGAACCTGTCGCTGGTGCTGGAAAAGCGGGGCGAGAATCGCGACGCACTGCACCACTCGGAGCTGGCCTTGGAGCTGTTCTTCCAAAGTGGACACCAGGCGGGGCAGGCGCGGGCCTTCAACGCCATCGGTTGGTACCGCAGCCTGCTCGGCGAGCACGAGGAGGCGCTCGCCTGCTGCGAGCGGGCGCTGGCGCTCCAGCTGGCCATCGGCCGCCCGGTCGATTTCGCATCCACATTGGACAGTCTAGGGTTCGCGCAGCACAACCTTGGGCGGTACGAAGACGCGGCCGAGTCCTACCGGCGGGCGGTCGAGCTGTATCGCGAGGTCGGCGACCGGTACCACGAAGCGGACACGCTCATCCATTTGAGCGACGCCCACCGGGCCGCCGGAGACGAGGTGCAAGCCTGGCACGCGTGGCAGGAGGCCCTCGACATCCTCGACGACCTGCACCACCCCCGGGTCGCGGTCACCTCGGCCGTCGCCGTGGACACGGCCGTGCTCGGTGATCCGACCACACTCGTGAGCAAATAGGTTCAGGTCCACTGACAGAACTTGTCAGTGGACCGGCGTTAGCGTCCCGGGCATGAAGAACGACAACAACTTCGATTTCCTCGTGGGCGACTGGACTTCGCAGCAGCGCAGGCTGCGGGAGGTGCTCACCGGCTGCGACGAGTGGTACGAATTCCCGGGCGTGCACAGGTGCTACCGGGTGCTCGACGGCGCGGGCAGCTTCGACGAGGCCGTGTTCCCGACGCAGGGGTTCAGCGGGGTGACCCTGCGCCTGTACGACAGGGAGCGCGACGAATGGTCGCTCTACTGGGCCAGCAGCCGCAACGGCATCCTCGCCATGCCCCCACAGGTCGGCCGCTTCGACGACACGGGCGTGGGCACGTTCCTGGCCGACGATGTCTACAACGGACAGCCCATCAAGGTCTCGTATATCTGGTCCGACATCACCGAGACCTCGGCCCATTGGGAGCAGGCCTTCTCCACCGACGGCGGCCTCACCTGGGAAACCAACTGGACCGCCGACTTCCAGCGCGCCGCGTGACCCGGCTCAGGCCGCTGATCGAATCGAGAAATGTATTCCGATCATTAGCTCGCGCGTCTTCAATGGTTGGGGTTGGAGGCGAGCACGGGGGGTGGTGAGGCGGTGCCGCGTCCTGAGCGATCGCTGCATGCGCAAGACGGGCCGGTGCAGGCGTTGGCGGCGCGACTGCGGGAGTTGCGCCGCCTCGCGGGCAATCCCGGATATCGGGAGCTGGCCAGGCGTTCCGGCTTCTCGCTGGCCGCGCTGGCCAACGCCGCCGGCGGGCGGCAGATGCCCAGTCTGGCGGTCACCATGGCGTTTGTCCGGGCGTGCGGCGGCGATCCGGTGGAGTGGCAGACCCACTGGCAACAGGCGGCTGCGGAGCGGGCCGCGTCGCAGGCCCGCGAGGACGCCGGCAAGCCGCCCTATCGGGGGCTGATGGGATACCGCGTCGACGATGCCGAATGGTTCTTCGGCCGGGACCGGTTGGTGCGACAGCTGGCCACGATGCTGGAGAAGCAGCGGTTTGTGGCGGTGTTCGGCGCGTCCGGCAGCGGCAAGTCGTCGCTGCTGCGCGCCGGGCTGATTCCCGCGATGAGCCGGGCCGGGTTCACACCGGTCGTGACCACGCCGGGCGATGTCACGCCGAGCGGTGTGCTGCTCGTGGTGGACCAGTTCGAGGAGTTGTTCACGCTGTGCGCCGATCCGGTGGAGCGGGCGCGGTTTGTGGACCGGCTGGCAGGGCTGGTCGCGTCCGGCGACGGGGCCACGCGGGTGGTGCTCGGGGTGCGGGCGGACTTCTACGCCCGCTGCACCGAACTGCCCGTCCTGGCAAGGCTTTTGGCCGGTGCCAACGTGCCGGTCGGTCCGCTGGACGCCGACGAGTTGCGGCAGGTCGTCACCGAGCCCGCCCGGCAGGCCGGGCTCAGCGTGGAACGCGCGCTGGTGACCAAGATTTTGGCGGACGCGGCGGGACAGCCGGGCGCGCTGCCCCTCGTGTCGCACGCGCTCCAGGAGACCTGGCGGCAGCGCCGCGGCGACGTGCTGACCGTGGCCGGATACGAGGCCGCCGGAGGTGTGGCCGGGGCGATCGCGCAGACCGCCGAGACGGTGTATCAACGGTTCGACGTCGGCCAGCGGGCGACGGCCCGGCAGGTCCTCACGCGCCTGATCACGCTCGGCGATGGTACCGACGACACCCGCCGCCGGGCGGCACGCTCCGAAGTCGACCTGCCCGACGCGACCAAGGTGCTGCACGAACTCGCGGCCGCGCGCCTGATCGTGCTCGACCGGGACACGGTCGACATCGCCCATGAGGCGTTGATCCGCGCGTGGCCGCGCTTACACGCCTGGCTGCACACCGACCGGGAGACGCTGCGCCTGCACCGCCGGCTGACCGAGGACGCCCGCGTTTGGGAGTCGCTCGGCCGTGACGCCGGAGCCCTGTATCGCGGGGCGCGGCTGTCCGCGTGGCACGACCGCGACACGGGCGGGCTGAACCCGTTGGAGCGCACGTTCCTCGACGCGAGCCGCGACCTCGCGCAGTCTGAGGATCTGGTGGCGCAGGCCCGTCGCCAGGCCCAGCGGGACCCGAGTCTGGCGAAGGCGCTGGCTCGCAAGGCGTACACGATGAATCAAAGCGTCGAAGCGGAGATGGTGCTGCGGCAGGCGACCGCGGATGATCGCACGCGCGGGATCGTTGCGGGCAGGCAAGGGCACGCGACCGGTGTGGCATACAGCCCGGACGGCAAGCGGATGGCGAGCACCGGGACCGACAACACCCTGCGCGTGTGGTCGGCCGACGACGTCATCGTGCTCGACGGATGGGAGGACGACACGTGGAGTCCGGTGTTCAGCCCCGACGGGCAGTGGGTGGCCGCGGCCGGGCGCGATGGCACGATCCGGATGTGGCCGGGAGACGGGACCGGTGCCGTCACATTGTTTCGTGGGCATGCCGCTGGGGTGTCGGGCATCGCGTTCAGTCCGGACAGTCAACGCCTGGCCAGTGCCGGTGATGATGGTACGGTGCGGATCTGGCCGGTGGACGGGCCGGGCGCGCCGGTGGTGCTGCGCGGGCACGAGGGCCGGGTGTGGGGCGTCGCGTTCAGCCCCGACGGGCGGCACGTGGCCAGCAGCGGATACTCCGACCGGACGGTGCGGGTCTGGGACCTGTCGGGTGCGGTGCCGCCGATCGTGTTGCGTGGGCACGACAGTCCGATCACGACGGTCGAGTTCAGCCCGGACGGCATGCGGTTGGCCACTGCGAGTCTCGACGGTACGGCACGGGTTTGGCCGGTCGGCGGCGAGGGTGAATCGGTGGTGCTGCGCGGGCATCAGGGCACCGTGAACGCCGTGGCGTTCAGCCCCGACGGGAGGTGGCTGGCGACGACGGGAGCCGACAGCACGGTGCGGGTGTGGAATCCCGCGCAAAGCAATCCGCTGGTGCTTCATGGGCACAGAGGCAACGTGTGGGACGCCGCCTTCAGCCCCGACGGGTCGGAGCTGGCGACCGCCGCCGAGGACGGCACGGTGCGCATATGGTCTCCGTGGGGCGTCGGGTCCGTGCTCCTGCACGGCCACGAGGGCGCGGTGTGGTCGGCGGTGTTCGCGGCCGACGGGCGGCGTGTGGTCAGCGGCGGCGCGGATGCCACGATTCGCGTCTGGAGCGCCGATGGGCAGGGCACGGCCATGGTCCTGCGCGGGCATGAGCAGGAGGTGCTGGGGCTGACCGTCAGCCGCGACGGCGGGCGTTTGGCAAGCGGCGGGCGTGACGGGACGGTACGGGTGTGGGACCTGAACCGGCCCGGCCATCCGACCGTCCTGTGTGGACACGAGAATGCGGTGTGGATAGCGGCGCTCGCTCCTGACGGGAGCCGTGTGGCGAGTGCGAGTCGCGACGGGACGCTTCGCATCTGGGATCTCGCCGGTGGCTCGCCGCCACTGGTCCGCCGCGCCGATCGGGTGCAGATCCGGCATGTCGCGTTTGGACCCGACGGGCAGCGCGTGGCGACGGCGGGCGCGGACGGCACGGTGCGGGTGTGGGACGTGACGGGCGCGGCCGAGCCGTTGATCCTGCGTGGGCACCAGGGTCTGGTGTGGGCGGTCGCGTTCAGCCCGGACGGGCGGCGCCTGGCGAGCTCGGGTAGCGACGGCACAGTACGGATCTGGCCGCTTGCCACGGGCGAAACGCCGATGGTGCTGGAGGGCCATGACGGCTTCGCGTGGCATGTCGCGTTCAGCCCGGACGGGCAGTGGGTGGCCAGCGCGGGGCAGGACGACACGGTGCGGGTCTGGAGTGGTACCCGGACAGGACCGCCGATCACGTACAGCGGATTCGTCGCGTCCGTGGAGCACGTGGCGTTCGGCCCGGACAGCCGCCACCTCGTGACCGCGCACGGAGACGGCACGGTCCGCGTCTGGCGGTGCGACGCCCTGACGGTTGTTTAGCGATGCCCACCGGTACCAAACAACCCTGTTTGCGGCTGTGCTGTCACTGTGCCCAGACAGGACGGAGTTTCTATGGCCAACGGGGGTCACATGTTCCCGGACGTGGAACAGGCGAGGCAACGACTCCAGGCGCGCCTGGACGAACTGCACCAATGCACGGCGGAGCTGGGCCGATGGGCGGCGACATATCAGCAGCGCGCACAGGAGGAGGACGACGAACGGGACCGGCAGGAGCTCGCCGAGTTCGCGCGGTCCGCGGATGCGCCGCCGGAGCTGCGCAGCCTGCAGCAGCAGATCGAACGCGGCGAGCTTTCGTGGCACGGGGTGCTGATCGGCGACGCCGACGGGGTCATGGATGAGCGGGTGAGCGCGTTTCTGGCCGGTCGCCTGGCGAGTCTGGCGGCCCTCGGTGAGGCACTGCGATCCGGCATGTCCGCCGAGGAGGCCGCTCTCGCGGTAAGGAAGCCGGGGCGATGACTGAGCCGGTGAAAGTGGAGCCGCCCGCGTTGCGCGGCTATGCCAAGCAGCTGGAGCGCAACGCAGACGCGTTCGACGCGCTCAAGAAATACTGCGAGTACTACTGCGACGACGCCGGTGGTCTGACCGGCCTGCTGTGGGCGACGGCCGTCCCGGCGGTCAACATCCTGGCGGAAGTGCAGTACTGGCTTCTGCCCGGCGCGCGGGAACACCTCACCGACACCGCGCACAATCTGGAGGCGGCCGCGACCCGCTACGAGCAAAGCGATCAGGAGGCGGCCGAGCGGATCTGGACCACGCGGCCGAGCTGGTCGCCGCCGGACGAACCACAATGGGTGCAGAACGACACGAGCCACGTCGGCGACTTCAGCGATCCGTCGGCGGTCGAACCACCCGCACCCGCGCCGAACAAGGACATGCAGAAGAAGATCGACAAGACCCTGGGCGTGATCGACGAGATCGACCGGTGGCTGGAGAAGGTACTCCAGATCAGCCTGCGCAAGGAGCTGTTCCCGTGGCTCACGGGCGACTGGGGCAAGGTGCGGGAGATGGCCGAGGCGTACGGCTCGCTCGGCGGCGACCGGGGCGTGATGGCGATCGATGCGAATCTGCGCTACGGCATGGCCTCGCTATCGTCGTCGTGGAACGGGCCGGCCGCGCAGATGTTCGAGTACCACATCGCGGGACGCTGGCACGAGGCGCTGACCGCCGAGGCGGAGATCTGCAAGGCGTCCAAGGAAGGGCTGGAGGCGCTGGCGGTACAGGCCGAACACCTCTACACGGGGCTGGACGCCGGGCTGACCGCGTTCCTGCTGTGGGTCGTCGGCCGGGTGCTCAAGGCGGTGCGGCTGCTGACACGCTTCAGGTTCGGCGAGGCGGCCCTCATTGTGGAGGAGATCTGGCAGGCCGTGGTGACACTGCTAGACCTGATCGAGACATGGGCCAAGATCTGGCCGCAAACCGTGCAGAACGTCATCGAGCTCGGCGAGGCGCTGTACGCGGGCGCGAAGGCCACGATCTCGCGGCTCAGCGGGGATCTGGCGCCCATGCAGTCGGGCTGAACGCGGTACCGTTGCGGGAGTGGAGATCGCGCGCGGCGAATCGGGGTACGAGGGGGAGAAGCTCACCGCGCTTCTGCCGTCCTATGTGGACTCTCACTCCTTCTGGGGCGACCCCCGCAGCTGGTCCGTGCGGAGCTCCGGCCCGGCGCGGTTAAACTGAACCGATGCCGATCGTGGAGAGAGTCACCGACGTCGCCGGGCTCATGCCCAGCGCCAGATATGCCCATGCCGTCACCGTCACCGGCCGCTTGGCCTTCGTCGCGGGCCAGGTCGCCATGGACGCCGAGGGAAATCTCGTCGGCAAGGGCGACTTGGCCGCGCAAACCGAGCAGTGCCTGGCGAATCTGCACCGCATCATCACCAGCCTCGGCGGCGACTGGTCCGACGTGGTCCGGCTCAACTGGTATGTGGTCGATGCCGGTCAGGTCCAGGTGATCCGGGACGTGCGCGCCCGGGTGATGGCCGGCGCGCCCAACCCGGCCAGCACGCTCATCCAGGTCGCGGCGCTGTTCCAGCCGGAATTCCTGGTCGAGGTCGACGCGGTGGTTGCGTTGCCTTAACCGGTTGCGTTGCCTTAACCGGTCGCTACAGCGTCGAAGGCGTCAGCTCCAGAGCGCGCCGATGGGCACCGCGGCGATCCGTTCGCCCAAGCGTTGGATCCGGGCCCTCGTCGGGGTCGGAACCGGTCGCCGCTGCGATCAGCGCCGGGGTCGAGCCGCGACCTGTCGCAGGTCGCCCTTGAACCGAGCCACGAGCTGAGGCGCCCGTTCTAGGGACGGCCGGCGTGGACCCGGTCCAGGAAGTCTCGGGTGAGCGCGACCACCTCGTCAAGGTCGGTTTCGAGCAGCCAGTGGCCGCCGTCGAGCAGGTGCAGCTCGGCGTCTGGCAGGTCGCGCAGATAGGCACGGGCGGCGCCCTCGGGCATGTAACCGTCGTGCGGCCCCCAGACGATGAGCGTGGGAGGCTGGTGCTCGCGCAGGTACTCCTGCTGGCGCGCGAACCATTCCAGCGTGCTGGGCTGGTCGGCGAGCAGGCGCATCAGGTTGTCCCGGCGCGGGCCGACCTGTGCCCACGACAGCGTCCACAGGTCCGGGCTGACCCGGCCCGCGATGTCGGGCGGCAGCTCACCGCGGAACTCGTCGCGGAAGCCCTGTTCGGTGACGAACTCGGCGAGCCGGTCCAGCCGCTGCTCGACCGGTTCGGCCCACATCTCCTTGAGCGGCTTGTACTTTGGCCCGTGCTGGTCCTCGTAGATGTCGCCGTTCTGGATGATCAGGGCGGCGACGCGCTCCGGTGCGCTCATGGCCAGCCGCAGGCCGAACTGCGACCCGTAGTCGTGCAGATAGATGGCGTAGTGCGGCAGTGCGAGCGCCTCGGCGAAATCCCGGAGAAAGTCGGCGTACGCGTCGAACGTGTAGCCGAATCGTCCGGCATCGGCGACCGTGTATCCGAAGCCGGGCAGATCGGGTGCGATCAGCCGCCACCGGTCGCCGAGCGCCGGCAGGAGATTGCGGAAGGCGAAGGATGACGACGGGTAGCCGTGTGGCAGCAGCACTATCGGCGCGCCCGGCGGTCCTGCCTCCCGATAGAAGGTCTCTATGCCGTCGACTTCCACCTGCCGATGGCTGACGGGTGCGTTTGACATGCTTATGTGGTACCCAGTCCGGGATCACCTATTCGCCGCGGTCAACGATCATTGAAAGGTCGTGGCCCGAGCGGGCCCGGTTGGTGCCGTGCGGCACGCTGTCGAACCGCAACCCCATGCTCGACCACGGTGAAGCGCAGCGATTCGGAGCACCAGAGCGGTCCACTGTCGACAGTCATCGGATCGGATTCGTCATGATCAATAGGTTGCGATAACAAAAGTGTAAGAGTTGACTGAGGGCATGGCCAGGGTCGCGATTGCCGTCGATGGCATCGGCGCGGTTGGGCGAGGACTGCCGTGCCCACCCGCCGTTTCGAGCGCGACGCGGATCGTGCGCGATGTCGTGGTGCCGGTGTGGGTACTGTCCTGATCCAGGTGCTGGGCACGATCCGGGCCTGGCGCGACGCGGAGGAGCTCGATCTCGGCCCGGCCGCGCAGCGCGCCGTGCTCGGCCTGCTGGCGCTGGCGTGCGGGCAGCCGTTGGGCCGCAACGAGATCGCGGCCGGGCTCTGGCCCGACCGGCGGCCACCCGCCAGCGCGGCGAACGTCATCCAGACGTATGTGAAAAACCTGCGCCGGGTGCTCGAACCGGGCCGGGCGCGGCGCGCCGCGAGCACGGTGCTGCGCCAGATCGGCGACGGCTATGCGCTTTATGCACCAACGGATCTGCTCCGGTTCCGCACCCTGTCCAATGCGGATTCGCTGGAAGAGGCGCTCGCGCTGTGGCAGGGTCCGCCCCTGGCCGATGTGCCCGTCCTCGCCGCCCATCCGCGCGTGCTGGCGCTGGTCGACGAGCGGCATGCGGCCCTGGCTCGCTACGGCGAGCTGATGCTCAACAGCGGCCGGGCTGCCGAGGGCCTGTCCGCATTGGAGGAGGCGGCCGAGGCGCAGCCGCTGAACGAGGCGTGGCAGGCGCTGCTCATCCGGGCATATCAGGCAGCCGGGCGCAGGAGTCAGGCCTTTGCCATTTTTCATGAGGTACGGAGGCGGCTCGTCGACGAGTTGGGGGTCGATCCCGGTCTGGAGCTGATGCAGGCGCACGCCTCACTGCTGCGCCACGATTCCGGCGCCGACGCCATGGGTCTCGTCCCGGCGCAGCTGCCCGCGGATGTGCCGCACTTCGTCGGCCGGTCCAGCGAGCTGTCGCAACTGGACAGTGTGCCCGGTGGGGTGGTCGTCGTGTCGGGCCCGCCGGGCGTCGGCAAGACCGCGCTGGCCGTGCGATGGGCGCACCGGATCGCCGATCGGTTCCCCGACGGCCAGCTGTACCTGAACCTGCGCGGCTTCGACCCGGGCGGGGTCGTGATGGACCGTGCCGACGCCATGCGCTGGTTTCTCGACGCCCTCGGCGTGCCTGCCGAGCGCGTGCCGTCCACTGTGGACGCGCAGGCGGCCCTGTACCGCAGCCGGATCGCCGGGCGGCGCATGCTCATCGTGCTCGACAACGCCCGCGACGCCGAGCAGGTGCGCCCGCTGCTGCCGGGCACACCGGGCTGCCTCGTGCTTGTCACCAGCCGCAACCAGCTGGCCAGCCTGGTCGCGGCCGAGGGAGCCCGCCCGCTCCCGCTCGACCTGCTCGGCTCCGCGGCAGCGCGCGACCTGCTGGCCCAGCGCATCGGCGCGGGGCGGGTCGCGGGCGACCCGGCGGCGGT
>NZ_QJUG01000280.1 GCF_003426775.1 Allorhizocola rhizosphaerae
CCCTCGCGACCCTGCGGCGCGTGCCGCCGACGGGCGCCGCGGCACCAGGCCCGGCCACCGCACCCGCGGCGCCGCGCGAACGGAAGCTGAGCCGGCGGGGTGCATGATGGATGAGATGATCAATGTCTTCCAGCCTTCGCTCGGCGAACGCGAGCTGGCCGCCGTCGCTGAGGTCTTCGCCGGCAACTGGATCGGGCGGGGCCGGCGGACTGCTGAGTTCGAGGCGAGCTTCGCCCGCCACCTCGGCGTCGGGCGGGACCATGTCACCTCGCTGAACTCCTGCACCGAGGCGGCCTTCCTGGCGGTGCAGCTGGCCGGTTTCGGCCCCGGAGACGAGGTCGTGCTGCCAACGGTCAGCTTCGTCGGCGCGGCCAATGCCATCGCCGCGTGCGGCGCCCGGCCGGTGTTCTGCGATGTCGACCCGCACACCTTGAATCCCACCGTGGCCGATATCGAGGCCGTGCTCACGTCCCGGACCAAGGGGGTGCTGATCCTGCACTACGGTGGATATCCGGGCGACGTCGCCCGGATATCCGCGCTGTGTGCGCGGCGACGGATACTGCTCATCGAGGACGCGGCGATCGGGGTGGCGTCGCGAGTGGACGGTCGTGCCTGTGGGACCTTCGGCGACATGGGAGTCTGGAGCTTCGACCACGGCAAGATCGTCGTGACCGTCGACGGGGGCATGCTGTATGTGCGCGATCCCGAGCTGGCGGCGCGTGCGCCCAAGCTGGCCTTTCTGGGGCTGGAGCAGCGCAGCGGCTACGACCAGGCGATGCGGAGCCGGACCCGGTGGTGGGACTTTGAGGTGTCGTCGTTTTCCCGGCGATCGGTCACCAACGATGTGCTCGCCGCGGTCGGGTCGGTCCAGCTGAGCCGGTTGCCCGAGTTCATCGGCCGGCGCCGGGTGATCGCCGGCCGCTACGACCGGGGACTATCCGGAGTGGACGGACTGCGCTGCCCGCCGCCCCTGCCGCCCGGACACGAGTCGTCCTACTACATGTACTGGATCCAGGTCTCACCCGGCATCCGCGACGAGCTTGCCCGCGACCTTTACGAGCGTGGCATCTACACCACGTTCCGGTATCCGCTCCTGCATCGCGTGGCGGCGTACGGGTCGGCGGCCGCGTTGCCGAACGCGGAATACGCGGCCGCGCGGACCCTGCTCCTGCCGATGCACCAAGGGCTCACCGATGCCGACGCGGATCGGGTCGTGACGACCGTGCGCGAGTGCCTCGGTGAACGGCTTCGTGCCCCCGCCGGATGGCGGGAAGCCGAGGTGTGAACGCCGGTCAGGCTCGTGATGAGATCTGCTGCACGGCCCAGGCATTGCCGTCCGGATCGGCGAAGAAGACGAACCCCATGTTGTCCAGCTGGTCCTGGTCGGTGGCCGGGCGCGGCCCGGTCGGGCTCATCAGCTGGATGTCGCCGGCCTCGACGCCGCGTTCGCGCAACTGCGCGTGCGCCTTGTGCAGATCGGGCACCACGAGCTGGAGCTTGGCCGAGCCGGGCGCGGCGTCGGTCATCCCTTTGCCGAAAACGATCGAGCAGCCGGAGCCCGGAGGGGTCAGCTGGACCGGGCCGTAGCCCTCGGGGTTGCGGGCGTCGTGGTCGAGGTGGAAGCCGAGCTTTTCGGTGTAGAACTCCTTGGCGCGGTCGATGTCCGTCACCGGCAGCATGACCACTTCCAACGTCCAGTTCACTGTGCCTGTCCCTTTCTGTGAATGGTGGTGAGTCTCGTTATGACTTTGCTTTCGCCTTATCTGACAACGCTTTCCGCAACGTCTCGTCCAGCCGTTCGTACGCCTCAGTGGCACCGCGCCGCATTGGCGTCTTGAGCACCATGTCCCGGATCTCCCGCGAGGGATAGCGGATGGTGTTGGTCAGCAGCGTCCCCTCGGGTAGCCCGGCCAGTTCGTTGGTGACCAGGGCCTCGCCGGGCACCCACGCGTCGTCGTAGGACTCGGTGAAGGACAAGCGGACAGGTGGGTCGATCTCGCGGTAAACGCCGCCGTGCCCGAGCTCCACACCGCCCGGCCCGCGCGAGACGAACCGCCAGGCGCCGCCCACCCGCAAATCGACCTCGCAGACGACCAGATGCCAGCCGCGCGCCCCGAACCAGCGCATGAGCAGCGCCGGCTCGGTCAGCGCGGCGAACACGAGCCGGGGCGGTGCGGTGAAGGTGCGCCGCAGCATGATCGTCGTATCGCTAGGAGTCGACGCCTCAAGTATCTCCGTCATGTCGGCCCTTCCACCGATCTGAGTTCGTCGAGCAGCGTATCGAGGCGTCGGTAACTCTCTCCCCAAAACCGCCGATAATCTTCCAGCCAATCGACGGCGGTGCGCAGCGGCCGGGCCTCCAGGCGGCACGGCCGTCGCTGCGCCTCGCGCCGCCGGGAGACCAGGCCGGCACGCTCCAGCACCTTCAGATGCTTGGAGATCGCGGGTTGGCTCATGCGAAATGGCTTGGCCAGCTCGGTCACGGTGGCGTCGCCCGAGGCCAGCCGGGCCAGGATGGCCCGCCGGGTGGGGTCGGCCAGCGCCGCGAACGTGGCGTCGAGCTGTTGCGTGTCATCGGTCCAGCCGGATCGGGCGTCTTCATAACCGCGCAGCTTCATAACTAGTTGGTTATATCGCTGACCAGGAGCCTTGTCAAGCAGGCGCCGCCGGCCGGGCGTACCAGCCGCTCAGTACGATCCGCACGTGCGAAGATGCGCCGATTCGCTTGGTGGGCCGACGATTTTGGCATGCGTTACCAAGGTATGACGGTCGGCTGGGCCGTCGCGTTGGTGGTAGGGACGGCCGTCATCACCATGGGTTCGGTCCGTGCCATCGACGGCAGTGGCGAAGCCCTCGGGCCCGGCGCACAGCAGACGATCGACGCCGGCTCGCGGGACGGCGGCCGCAACGCCGGGTCCGTCAAATCCGCCGATCGGCCACTCAACATGATTGAGATGCGTAACGTCCTGGTGTCTCGGGAGGACCAGCCACCAACACAGGTGTTCCGCGGTCCGATCACCCTCAAGCAGGGCATGGGGGAGGGACTGTTCGACGTCCCACCCTGGCTGGCCTACGATCCGGCCGCCTGCGGGCCATACCTGTCCGATGTGCTCGGGCCGCTGGCCGACCTCGACGGCTGGGTGCAGTTCGGCAGCCGGGTGGAGCAGCATCACAACAACGACTTCCTCCAGCTTGTGGTCGCCGTCCCGGACGGCGCCGGTCAGCGGCTCATCAACGAAATCCGCGGCCTCCTCAACGGTTGCGCCAGCGGCACCGTGACCGCCGACGGCAAGGTGACCGGGCGGGTCACCACCATCGAACAGGGCGCGCTCAAGGAACCGGACGCAGTGTCCTATGCGTTCACCCGTAAGACTTCGTTCGACGCCAAGCCCGGTACCCAGGAATACGAAATCGTTGCGGGCAAGAGGTTGCCGCCCGACAACCGCCCCCTGGTGAACGCGGAGCTTTACCACCTCACCCAGACCAACATCGTCGGCGTGGGGCGGACCCTGATCGTGGTCGCGGAAGCGAACCTGCTGACCTCCAACGAGATCGCCAGGAAGATGTCCCGCGCCGCCCGGACAACCTTGGTGGGCCGATGAACGTCCTGGCAGAGCCGTCGCTGCCGCCAGCTCTCGAGACCGCCGCGATGTGGTCCGACAGTGAGGTGGCCGGCGCCGGCATCGAGGTGCACGACGTTCCCTTGGTCTCGGTCGGCGGGGGTATCGGGTCGTTCGTGACGGTGGATTACCTGCGCATCGCGGGCGGCCTGACGCCGGTGGACATCCGCGTCCTTTCCCGCCAGCGCCGGGCATGGCAGGCATACAAGCATCTGGCGACCGTGTCGCAGATTCCGCGGCGGGGTCGCATCCGGTCGGATGCCTCCTCGCGACCGGACAACATCTGGGGATTTCCGTCATACGCGTGGCAGGAGGCGATCCGCGACTGGAACCCGGGCCCGGTGTTCCAGGTACTGGTGGAGCCCGTCCTCGCTGACTACTACACGCCACGGCTGCAGGATGTGGTGGACAGTCTGGACCGCGAGGCGCGCCGGATCGGCTATGACGAAATGCTGGTCCTCGGCAACGTCGAGGTGGTACGCAAACGGCTCGGTGGCGGCTACTTCACCGTGCTGCGACCCGAATGCGCGGGATCGCCGCGCGACGGCCGGCCACCGGCGGCGCCGGTCGTCTACCGCAGCCGGGATGTGCACCTCGCCGTCGGTTACCCCGGGCTGCGCTTCCTGCCGGACCTTCAGCGCTTCCGGGAGCGGCACGACTTCCACCACGTGGTGAACGCCTACGAGGACCACGAGCACATCTACCAGGCGCTACGCCGCCGCCCGGGGACCGTCCTGGTCCGGGGCGCCGGCATCGTCGCCTCGCAGGTGCTGGAACGGCTGATCCGCGACCGGCGGGAGGGTGGCTCGGCAACGCGGATCCTGCATTTGTTCCGCACGTATGTCGCCGACACGCATGGCCCGCACATGTGGGCCCGCCGCCACGGCAAGGACGGGTTCGCGTACCAGGGATTCAACTACCCGAAGTCGGTGTGGGGCGGGCAGTTGCGGGCACGCATGCACGACCTCGAGGGGCCGGAACGGGTCCGGGCATACGAGGAGATCGAGGGCACCACCACCCCGTGGCGGCAGCATTGGCAGAACCAGCTCGACAGGGCGCGGCAGGAGGGCTGGTACCAGTCGCTCAACGGGGTCATCGGTGACCTGACGTGGGAGCAAGGCGCGGTGGTGGCCCGGCTCGACCGGCCGGACGAACCCCACAGCGCGGCGCTGGTGCGGGCCGACTACGTCATCGACTGCACCGGCCTGATCGGTGAGGTCGAGGAGCACCACGTGCTACGCGATCTGCTGGAGCACGGGGGAGCGGCAAGAAATCCGCTCGGCCGGCTCGACGTAGATCAGCGTTTCCGGTTGCGCGGCGCGGAGAACGGGGACGGGCGCGTCTACGTCACGGGTGCGGCCGCCTATGGCGGCTACTTCCCTGGAGTGGACACCTTCCTCGGGCTTCAGATCGCCGCCCAGGAGATCGTCGATGACCTTGCCGAACGCCGGCATTGCCGGTACTTCGGCCCGCTGCGCTCGTTCGCCGAGTGGCTCAAGTGGCTCACGGGCCGCCAGATTTAGGGGAGCGGACCATGGTACCCACACTGTCGGGCCGTATTCAGACCCGGTTATTCCTGCTGGCGGTCATCGGCTGGCCGCTGACGATGCTGGTGACCCCGCTGCTGCCGCTGGCAGGGCCGATGCCTGACCGGTACCGCGCCACCCTGGTGGTGCTGGCCGCGGTGGCGGTGTTGGGTGTCGGCTGGGAACTGCTCTACCACCTGCTCATGCAATGGCGCTGGGAGAAGGATTGGCCGACGCTGTTCGGGCTGGTGACCTTGCTCCCGGAGGGATTGCTGGTGTGGCTGCTGGGTTCCCGCGCGATGTTGCCCGGGTTGACCGCGCCCTTGGATCTCGCCGCGTTCGCCATCCATTTCGTCCTGGTGTGGTTGGCGACGTGGTTGGTCGCGAACGGGCCGATGCGGGTGGTTTATGTCCGCTGGCGGTTCCGGGGAGGGCGGTTGCTGTGACCACGAATGTCGAGCCGGTCGAGGTCATGGGTGTGCACTGCGACAAGGGTCATTTCAACGACCCTGAGATCGCCTACTGCGCGGTCTGCGGACTGTCCACTGTCCACACCGGACGGCCGATGCGGGGCGTACGGCCGCAGCTCGGCGTGCTTGTGCTGGATGACGGCACGGTGTCACCGCTGCTGCGTGACCATGTCATCGGCAGCCGGCCGGAGAACGACCCGGCCGTGGCGGCGGGTCGGGCCAATGCGGTTTCGTTTCCCGACCCTCAGGTCGCGGTGGTACACCTCAGGGTAGTCCTGGACGGATGGGACGTGACGGCGGTGGCGGAGGCCACCGGCGCCTTTGTCCGCCACCCGCAGGTCAACGGCTGGACCCCGCTCGCGAAGGGAACCGCGGTCCGCCTGCCCCCGGGTGCGGCGCTCGCCTGTGGCCGGCGCCGGCTGCACTACCACTCGTACCGTTCGCTGCTGGGCGAACGGAGCCTGTGACCGATGTCCATTGGCTCGCATCAGTTTCTGATCCTTCTGCTCCAGCTCGCGGTGCTGCTTTCGGTGGCCCTGTGCTTGGGCAGGCTCGCCATGCGGTTCGGTTTGCCGGCGGTCGTCGGCGAGTTGCTGACCGGTGTGCTGCTGGGGCCGTCGATCCTGGGCAACCTCAACGGGTACGGGTGGCTGTGGCCGGGCGACGTGACGCAGTGGCAGCTGCTCGATGCGATCACCCAGCTCGGTGTGCTGCTGTTCGTGGCGGTCTCCGGCGCGCACCTCGAACTTCGGACGCTTCGGCGGCGCGGCCGGACCGTGGCCGTCGCCGGCAGCATCGCGCTGGTGCTGCCGCTGCTGATCGGGATGGCGACCGGGTATCTCCTGCCCGGCGAGGCGCTCGGTCCGGCCGGCGGCCGCCCGGCGTTCGCGCTCCTGATGGGTGTGGTCATGGCCGTCAGCGCGATCCCCGTCATCGCCAAGACCTTCATCGATCTCAAGATGCTGCACCGCGATATCGGGCAGCTCACCCTCGTCACCGCCGCCGGTCACGATGTGGTGGCGTGGCTGCTGCTGTCGGTGGTATCGGTGATGACGCTGACCGGGTTCGATGGTGCGCGGGTCCTGGCCAACCTGGGGCACCTCGCCGTATTCCTTCTCGCTGTGACGGTCGTGGTCCGCCCTGCGGCCATCTTCGCGCTGCGGCGGTCGGCCGCCGGCGAAGGATCGGGCGCGACCATCACGGTCAGCGTCGTACTCATCGTCGGCTGCGCCGCCGCCAGCCACGCACTCGGGTTTGAAGCCGTGCTGGGCGCGTTCGTCGCGGGCATCCTGCTCAATACTCCGGGCCGGGCCGTCACCGCCAAGCTCGCTCCACTTCGCACCTTCGTGCTCGCCGTGTTCGCGCCGCTGTTCCTGTCGACGGCGGGGCTCAAGATGGACCTGCTGGCGCTGCGCGATCCCGGCACCCTACTGATCGCCGCCCTCGTGCTGGGTCTTGCCGTCGTCGGCAAGCTCGCCGGTGCCTACATCGGCGGACGGGCCGGCGGGCTCACCCACTGGGAAGGGCTCGCGCTCGGCGCCGGCCTCAACGCGCGCGGCGCGGTGGAAATCGTGGTGGCCACCATCGGGTTGCGGCTCGGGGTGCTGAGCCCGGCGATGTACACCATCGTCGTGCTCGTGGCGGTCTTCACCTCGCTGATGGCTCCGCCGATGCTGCGCTGGACCATGTCGCGCATCGAGCAATGCACCGACGAACGCTTGCGCGAACGGGAACTCGCCGTGTGGTCCGACGAACAGCCACCCACCCACCGGGCGCGCTCTGGACCTGCTCATCGGTCTGATGTGGAAACATGACGGTCACCACCTACGGCTATGATTCTGTGGGCCGCCTTGCCCACGGCGGGGCTGAACTCACACGGCTACTACAATGCCCTCCCGATGGGTTTCGCCATTCCTTCAACGAATAAGTGACGTTTCCTGGCCGCCGCGCGACCCGGTTGCCGCCGAAGTGGTGGAGACCCGAAGTGTCAACAACCGACGGCTGTCTTGGTCCTAGCCCGCGTAAGGGAAGATCGGCTCGGTCCAGCCCACGTAGCCGGGCCGATCACGGTATCCGATGATGCCGACGCTGTCGTTGACTCCGGTGCCGACGACCCGTCCGCCGTCCACACTGGACATCACGGTGACGGTGTCCCCGTCGGCGTACCACACGAGTTTGCCGCGCGGCGGTGGTTCGTCGTGGCGCACCGCGCTGCGGGCGGTGAGCCAGTCGAGCGCCTCACCGGCGCCGGCGACGCCCGGCTCCTCCACGAAACCGTAGGCCATGAGCTGGAACTTCAGGCACCAGCCCTCCCAGGCGGCCGAACCCACGCGGTCCAGCTGCCAGCGTAGGGCGTCATCGACCGGGCGTGGACTGTGCACGCGCACGAGGATGGCCCGCCCCGGCACATTGCGCGCACATTGATCTTCCGCTGCGGCCAAAAGCTCAGAGCTCGTCGAGCCGCGCCTGTGCCCGCGCGGCTGCGGCCGGGTTGGACGCCAGTTGCCAGCTGCGCACCGCCTGGGCGAAATAGCGTTGCGCGGTCTGCCTGCGCCCCGCGGTCAGGCCCACCTCGCCGAGCCCCTGGTATGCCTCGGCCTGCGAGGTGATGTCGCCGAGTTCGCGGCCGATGCTCAGCGAGTCGACGAAAAGCTGGTGTGCCCGCGCGTGGTCGCCCGCCTCCAGACACAGCTCACCCAGCGCGATGCGCGCGTAAGCGGCGCAATGGTGGTCGCACAGCGCCTGGAAGATGCGCAGTGCCTCCTCAAGTTCCTTCTGCCCGGCGGCCAGGTCGCCGTTGGCCCGGCAAAGGATCGCGATCCTGCGCCGCACCTGGGCCTGCCGGTGTTCGTCGTCGGTCTCCACGGCCAGCTGGAACGCCTCGGCCAGCCACCGCTGCGCCTCGTCGAGCTGTCCGCGGCGCAGCATGATGAGCGCGGTCGCGTTGCGCGCCACCGCCTCGCCCTCGCGGTTTCCGGTGGCCACAAAGGCTTCCAGCGCGGTGCTGTAGTGCTCGATGGCCTGATCGTCGAGATTGCGTACCCGGCACAGGGTGCCCAGGCCGATGCGCGCCACGCCCTCGCCGTCGCGGTGGCCGATGGAGCCGAACAGGTCGACGGACGCACACAGTCGCTGTTCGGCCAGGTCGAGGTCGTCACGGTAGAGCGCCACCTGGCCCAGCTCGCGCAGCAACACGGCCCGCCCGGCCTCGTGGCCGGGCTGCTCCAGCGCGGGCAGGACGGTCTGATGTGCCTGCTCCCACAACGCGTATTCACCGCGAAGGTCGAAATAGGACGCCCACGCGGCGGCCAGCACCCACGCCTGCTCGGTCAGTCCTCGCTCCACCGCGACCCGCAGCATCGGCACGAGATGGTCGCGCATCGCGTCGAACCAGCCGTCACCGCCGTAGGCCCGGCCGGTGCTCGCCGGCAACCGCACGCCGAAGTAGCGGAACGGCAGGCCGCGCGCGCATTGCAGGGACGTGTCGATCCATCCGGCGAGCACCGCCGCCACGTCCCGGGCCGTTTCCGGGTGGGCGCGCGCGTGTTCCTCGGCGTGGCTGCGCAGCAGGTGATGCGTTCGCACCAGCGGGGCGGCGGCGCCGTCGCCGGGGATCAACCGCACCAGATGCGCGTCGACCAGGCCGTCGATCATCCTGTCCGCCGTGGACGGTCCGGCCAGCGCGTCGAACACCCAGGCCGGGCAGTCGGCCGTGCCCAAGGCCCCGAGCAGCCGATATCCCCGCGCCTCGTCCGGCGAGAGCAGCCGGTAGCTTTGCTCCGCGCTCGCCCGTACCCCTTGGTCGCTGGAAAGGTCTCCGGTCAATTCATCGAGTACGCGGTCACCGCGCAGCCGCTCGGCGAGCCGGCCAAGCGTGAGATCGGGCCGCAGGATCACCCGGCCCGCCGCCACGCGGATGGCCAGCGGCAGCCGGCCGCACGCCGCCACCACGCTGTCGCGCTCGGCCGGCTCGGCGGAGGCTCGCTCGGTACCCACAAGATGGGTTAAAAGTTCTGCGGCTTCAGGCGGATCGAGCACATCCAGTTCGATGTGGGCGGTGGCGAGCACCCCGGACAGGCGCCGGC
>NZ_QJUG01000281.1 GCF_003426775.1 Allorhizocola rhizosphaerae
TGGACCTCGGCCAGCCTGATCGGCACCTTCGTGCGGACCCAGGGCTACCCCGGCGACAAGCCGATCAACCAGCAGTGGGCCTCCGACGGCACCATCCAGTCCGAGTCGCTGCGGCTGTTCTACAACAACGACACGGTCGGCGGCCAATCCGGCAGCCCGCTGTACCCGAATCCCGAAGACCCGACCCCGGGACTCTGCCCGGCGTGCGTCATAGCCATCCACGCCTACGGCGGCGGCAGTCTCAACAGCGGCGTGCGGATCACGCAACCGGTGTTCAACAACCTCATCGCTTGGATCAACGCGTAACAGATAACATGGCCCCGGGCGGATCTCTTCACAGCCCTGTCCGGGGCATACCTTTACCGCAGAACGCTGACCCTTTGGCGTTCCCATGCCGCAGTAAGACATCGGGCTGCGGTAGGCGGACCGGCCTCAGCACGGACACGAGCGAGCGTCTGAATAGATGACGCTTTTAGCCATTGCGGTCAACACTCTGATACGACCTGCTCACCAACGCCGGACTGCGCACCCGCCTCACCAAGAAAACCCTTCCGGCACACCGCTTTCCATTCACAAACCCGGGGGCGTGTCCGATTTTTCGTGTATGAGCCTCTGGCGTACACGCTCGCCGCCAACACCGCCCGTCGTCGGTCCGGCGCCGTCATAAGGCCCAAAGGGTCAACGGCCGTAAACGTCATCTTGCGGTCGACGCGCTGGGTCTGCTGCTGTTCGTGTTGGTCACCGCCGCTGACGGTCTGGCGGATTGTCGCCTTTGGATAGAGTCCTGTCCGGCGCCGTGATGCGGCCGACTTGGGAAGGTGCGCGGCAGCGGCGATCGTGTGACGGGTCGTGCCCGTCGTGCGCATCGTTTACAGCTTCGCTGTGGCTCCATCGTGAAGTCTGCACGGGCGCGAGCCGGGAATCTCAGCGCAAACGCAATCTGTCGTCATGTGGTCACTCGCTATAGTGCAATATTCGAATGTTTCGCCGTATGCTGTGCCTTGGCCAGCCTTCGGCCTGGGTGGTGGCGGTGTGCAGATCGAGGGCGACGTTTGCCGGGCGCCTGCGTGATACCCGGGGGTCCGGTCTCGGGCTGTCAGCCATCGCCTGCGCTGTCTGTGCTCAGGCGGGCTGATGTGGACGGACACGCATCCGGCGTGTTCGGCAAGAAACTTCTCATGGCCGGGAGACCACGTTGGTTGCTGCGATGACGCTCGTGACTGCGGTCGTGCCGACGGTGCCGGCGGGGAACTCATGAAAGGGTTGCGCACCGAATGACATCGACACGGATTAGCCCATCTGCCGCAGTGATCGTCTTGACTGTGGCACTGACCGCGACTGTGCCGGCGACGAGCGCCAGCGCCGCATTTCCTGGAACAAACGGAAAAATTTACTTCCAGGAGCTAGACCCCGTCGGCCGCGACACGGTCTTTTCGATGAACCCCGATGGCAGTGCGGTCACCCGGCTGACCCCATTCGGCCCGGACACCAACATTGCCCCGGTGGCTTCCCCGGACGGGACCAGGGTGGTGTTCGGCAGCGACCGGACGGGGACCCGCGAGCTGTGGACGATGAACGCCGACGGCTCCAACCAGGTCCAGCTCACCACCACCGGGGTCGAAGGCACAATCTGGGACTGGTCGCCCACCGGCCGGATCGTCTACCGAACGGGCGGGAAACTGGTCATGATCAACGAGGATGGTAGTGGTACTCCCACAGTCCTCACCAACGGGGACGAGCCAGCAGTGGCCCCAGACGGCTCGAAGGTGGCTTTCACGAGGTTCACCGTCAGTACCTTCGAGCTATGGGTGATCAACATCGACGGCACCGGCGAAACCCGGGTCACATCCGTTGCCACCCATGGGTTCGAGCCGTTTGAACCGGACTGGTCACCGGACGGCACCAAGATCGTGTTCGTGTCTCGCGGCGGCAGCCCCACCAACAAGATCCGGACGATCAACGCCGACGGGACCGGCGTCACCGAACTCGCCACCACCGCGCGGTTCTCCAACGTCAAGCCGAGATGGTCACCGGACAGCACCAAGATCGTCTACACTGAGAACCTCATCGACATCATGACGATCAACGCGGCCGACGGGTCCGGCGCCACCACCGTGCGCACGCTGACCTCGGGTGTCGCTACCGACTGGGCGGTCGGCTCCCCGGCACCGGCGGGGGCGGATCTGACCACGGCCGTTGTCGACTCTGCGGATCCGGTGGCGATCGGGGGCACGTACAGCTATACCGCCACCATCACCAACACGGGCCCGGCGGCTGCTTCCGCAGTAACCGCTTCGACCACCATCTCCGGAGCCTCGCACGGCGTTGCCTCGGCGATCCCGTCGCAAGGCTCGTGCAACGTGACCGGCTCGACCGTGGACTGCACGCTGGGCGCACTGCCCGCTTCCGCGGCGGCCACCGTCACGATCACGGTCGAACCCGCTGCCACCGGCACTATCACCGCCGCCACCACTGTGGCCGCAGCCGAACCCGACCCCAGCCCAGGCAACAACACCGCCGTGGAATCCACCACCATCGACAACGGCAACGGCTGCACCATCATCGGCACTACCGGCGACGACACCATCGTCGGTACCAACGGCGGCGACGTCATCTGCGCCCTGGGCGGCCACGACAACATCGATGGCAAGGCCGGCAACGATGTGATCTACGCAGGCTCCGGCAACGACATCGTCAACGGCGGCAACGACAACGACACCCTTCATGGTGGCGATGGCGACGACACCATGGGCGGCGGCAATGGCAACGACAACCTTTACGGCGGCCACGGCAACGACGCCAGCTACGGCGAGACCTTCCTCGGCTCGCTGCTGTACCTGTTCGACAACGGCGACGACCACATCTTCGGCGGCCCCGGCAACGACAACCTCGACGGACAGAAAGGCAACGACGTGCTCGTCGACACCGAGGGGACCGACGTCATGAGCGGCGGTGTCGGCAACGACACCATCAACCTCCATGACGGTCTCGGCGGCGACACCGCCCACGGTGGCCTGGGCAACGACACCTGCACAGTTGACCCCGGCGACACCACCAGCGGCTGCTGACCAAGCCAACGCGCGTGGCCGCCAGGTCAACCTCGCCCTGGCGGCCACCGCCTCAGCGCGGCAGCTTCAAACCGGACTCCGCCGCCCGAGGGACGAACATGCCGAAGGTCGCTCGTCGCGGCGTGTGACGGTGAGGCGCTTGGCCGATCCGGGGTGGGCCGACCACCGAGATTCATCTGGCCGCCGATGGGCGTGGCCGGCCGTTGGCGATCCTGCTTACCGCCCGGCCAGGCCAGCGACAACCCGCAGTTGCTCAACGTCTTGGACGCCATCGCGGTCAGCCACAGCGGCATCGGCCGGGCCGCGTCGACACCCGGACATGTTCATTGCCGACAAGGCCTACGCCCACAACCCCACCCGCACAGCGTGACGACGCCGCCGCATCCGCCACACCATCCCCGAACGCACCGACCAGATCACCCGCCGCGCAGCCAAAGGCAGCCGCGGCGGTAGACCACCACCGGCAGATGCGCGGTGGCGTCGTGGTTTACCGGGTGGACGGAGGCTGGGACGAAAAGGCTGTCACCTGGAATCGCCGGCCGGCCCGGCATCAGGCGTTGGCCACCAAAGGTTCTCGGGCGCCGATCTGTGGGTGGACATACCCCTGAGCGGGCGAGCGGTGACCGCAGTGGAGATCGACGGTGACGGCGAGCAGGTGTCGTCGCTTGCCACCCGTGAGGCTGGACGGGACGGGCCGGCCACCTGTTGGGACGCTGCCGGGACACGTGAACTGGTCGCCGACAGCATCAAACCCCACAGGAGGTGTTCGGATGAGAAAGACTGTATGGAGGATCCCGCTGCTGCTGGCGTTGGCAGCCGGGCTTGTGGTCGCCGGGATCGCCGGTGTGAACAGTGTGGCAAACGCCGACGGTGGCACCGACATGGTGAAGTATCACGGCAGCTTCTCCGCCAAGGTACGGGCGGAGGGTCCGGAGCGGCGGAACCTGTCAAGATCGTTGAGACACGGATTGGTCACGTTGTTTGTATGAGGGCAGGTGGTTGGTTGATCCACGCGGCTGCGGGATCGATGGTGGTGTGGGTTTGTGCCGGAACCGGTTGGGGTTGGCGGTGTAGGCGGCGTCGAGGACTTGGGCGCGTTGGGCGCGGACTTGTCCGGCGGTTCCGAAGTGGACGGATGCCGGGGTGTGCAGGCCGATCCCGCTATGTCTGTGCTCATGGTTGTAGTACGCGAAGAAACTGCGCGCAGAAGGCGCGGGCGTCTTCGATCGAGCCGAACCGGCTGGGGAACGCCGGGCAGTGCTTGAGCGTCTTGAATTGTGACTCGGAATAGGGATTATCGTTGGACACCCGCGGCCGGGAATGGCTGCGGTCGATACCCAGATCGGCCAGCAGCAAGGCAACGGGTTTGGAGGTCATCGAGGTGCCCCGATCGGTGTGGATCGACCTGGGCGCGGCCCCGATACGGGCGATCGCGTCGGCGAGGAACTCCTCGGCCAGGTCCCCACTTTCGCGTGGCGCGACCTACCAGCCGACCACGTAGCGGCTGTGGATGTCGAGCATCACGTACAGGTCGTAGTTGAGGTTTGACCCGCGAGGACTTTGCTGGCAAATCCAGGTAGCGGTGGCGGCGGCGATCATGGCGATGCGTGAGGTACATGCCTTCTGGAGCGGTGTTCCGGTGATCCAGTGATAGATATGGATGAGGTTGAGCGCGCAGGCGGTGAAGATGTGCTGGAGCTCGGTTTTCGCGGTGCCTTTGTAGCGGGTGCGATGTGCGTCGCTGCGGGCTGAGGCTTGGGCCATGGTGGCCTCCACGCCGGCACGGATCGCATACCGCTGGTGCCATTGTTCGGTCGTCTGCGCGTCCCGGATCTGCTGTTGGGCATGGAACTGCCGTTCGGCGCGAAAGGTCAGGAAGCGTGCGTTGACCGGCGAGCGTGTGCACAATGGACGATCGGGGCAGGGCGTGCAGTTGCGCGTCGTCGAGGTGATACTGCTGCACCCACACCATGCGCAGGACGTCGACCTGATGTAGCTCGGCCAACCAGGACAACTCGAGCTCGCAGTGCAGGGCACGCAGAAGCCGATAACCGTCGCGGCAGGCCACCGCCAGATCTGCGCTCGTCTCAGTGGGCGTTCCCCGGCGGACAAGACCCACAAGCGCAACGAGAAGAGCAGGGCCGGCGGCTCATCATCAACCGCGCCAAGAACAAGCAAGGACTCCTGTACTTCTACTACCTGTGCCGCGGCCGCCGCGACGAAACCTGCGACCTCCCCCATCCTCGCGTCGAACAAGTCGAAGACGCCGCCATCCACCACTACGGCACCCTCCACATCCCGGCACCACTGCAAACCAAGATCCGACATGCTGGACTCGGCCTACGAAGCACAGTACGAGGCATCCCGTACCCTACGCGAACAACTCAAGGCGAAGATCGCGAAGGTAGATCGACAGGAAGACGGTTACCTCGACCTCATCGGCGACCCAGAATGGCCCAAGGAAAAGGTCAGCCAGCGGCTGCGCCAGGTCCGCGACGAAAGCGAACGCCTCCAACGCCAGCTCGCGAGCACCGACCACCCACAGATCAACGCCAGACGCGAGGCTATCGAGATCCTGCTCGACCTGCTTAACAAACCACGCGAGATCTACCGGCTGGCCACACTACAAACGCAAACCCCGGCTTCTTCAAGCCGGGGTTTGCCTAACGACCATCTGGTGGAGGTGCGGGGAATCGAACCCCGGTCCATCACCGCTTTGGCAGGACTTCTCCGAGCGCAGCTTGCTGTGTCTCTGCTCGGCCCCACCGATCACGCAAGCAAGTCGGTGTGACGGGCCCAGTTGGGTTTGGTCTCGCCGCGTCAGCCCCCCAACGGGACCGAGTTGGCCAGCCTACTTAAATGAAGCCGGTGACTGGGCCGTAGGCCCTCCCAGACCGACTAGCTTGGCACTCGCTTAGGCAGCGAGGGCAAGCTGAGAGCGCGTTGTGTTGGCGCTTATTGTTTTCCGACGAACGATTCTCGAGACGACGTCGGCTTCCTCGGCTCGCTTCCCCTGTCTCTGCAGGCAATGTCGAAACCAGTCACCCCCTGGTGAAATTTTCCTGGTCTGAACAACAACCGGACCAGTCTATCAACTTCCCGAGCACGGCCGCGCATCAATTGTGCACCCGCTCACCGACTTGCCGATCGCGAGCAAAGCCGGAAACCTGATCGTGAACGTGGCGTCGCCGCCGGTCGAAACCGGGCTGACCGTCACGTTTATGCCGTCCTGCACCAGGTTGACGGTCTCGGGCGATCGGTTCAGCACCGCCGTCTTGTCCGGCATGATCAGCACAACGGTCCATTTGGTGTGAGGATCGCCACGCACCGTCACCTCGGTGTCGAACCCGCCGAGGCCCAGCAGCGCGATCGTCCGGTACGTCGCGGTCGGTCCCGAGCTGGTGCCCACGCCCGCGCTCGGGCCGGGCCGGGTAGCGGTGGGCGTAGGCGCAGTAAAGGACGGCGATCCGGGCCGCGGCGAGCCCGCCGGAGTAGGCGAGCCTGTCTCCACCGGGCCGATCCCGGGCTGGTTGCCCAACCCGAGCCCATATCCCGCGCTGGCCCCGCCGAGCGGCCCGCTCTCGCCGCCGTTGACCCACACCGCACCCGCCGTGGCGCACAGCACCACCAGCACCACGGCTCCGGCGAGACTGAGCAACCGTACCCGCCGGTTGCTGCTTTCCGGTTCCCGCTCGCTCCTGGGTACCAGGCGATCTGCGTCGGGGGCGCCCACCGCCAGCCGCTCGAGCACCGCCGGAAGACGGCTGTTGAGCATCATCCGGTACCCGCTGAAAAGCTCATTTCTTCGGAAGACCTCGTGTGTCCCAAGGAATCCCGTCTGCCGCAGGGCGAGCCGGCACCCGTCCCCGACCCGCGTGAGCGTCCACTCGATCTCACTGGAGAAGTCTTCGCCCCGCCACCGCCACACCAACCGCTGCGGCGGATCGCTGAGCAGCGTCTCCAGCTCGAACGGCCCGAAGCTGGGCAGCTCATCGGTCGGGGTGACCAGCCCGTCGTCGGTGATCGGCTGGAACCACCGGTTGAGCAGGTCCATGTCGGTGAGCGCGCGCCAGACCCGACCCCTCGGGTGGGAGAGGTCGACGTCGAGTCGGAGCTCGCTCACAACGACGACTATAAACGCGTGACCCCCACCGCCACGGATCACGCGAACGGGTTACACGCCAACCCGTTGATCATGCAGGACCGCAGGCCGAATCGGCCGTCGGGTTTGTGACCGGAGAACGCGAACAGGTACACCCGCCCGGCCGGCAGCAGCCGCCCCCAGTTCGGCTTGAAGACCCACTCGCCGTCCACATACGACCTCTGTACGGCCATCGTCGAGATCACGGTCGCGCCGGCCGGCAGCTTGACCCGGACCTCCCACGCCGCATCCGAAGCGCCGCCATTGTGCACCCACACATAGGCGTCGTAATTGCCGTACCACGTTGTCGTCCAATACACCGCGGACACGTCGCGCACAGGCACGGGCGCGGACGCGACCACCGAAGGACTCACCATCACAGCGGGAGACTTCAATGACACAGGTGACCCGGCCATCGGCGAGCTGACGGGCCCGACCGGCTCCGCGGCCGTCGCCGCCCGTTTCGAGCGCGACGAGGCCGTCGGCGGCCGGTGGGTCGGATCGGGCGTGTGCTCACCGAACCCGTCCACATAGTCCACCCCGAACGGGGCGTCCAAGCCATAGGGCCGCTCGATTGTCGCGTTTGGACCGGTGCGCGCCAACGCGAACGCCCCCGCCCCGCTGATCATCAGGCAGGCCGTGGCCAGCGCGGTAATCAGCGGCCGACTCGAAGACCTGCGGTGCGAGCGCACTCGCGAACGCTCCTGCTCCGCAAGCTCTTCGACGGTGGCGGGGCGCAGCTGGCCCATGGCTTCGTCGCCGTTTCGATCCACGCGGGGACGCTACAGCCCACCCGCGAATGATCACATCGTCTGATGGGCTAGTCCGCCCCTTTGGCGCGCCGGCCGAGGGCGCGGCTGATCTCCCGGTTGGCGTCGCGCTTGGCCAGGTCTTGCCGCTTGTCGTAGTCCCTCTTGCCGCGCGCCAGGGCGAGTTCGACCTTGGCCCAGCCGTCCTTGAAATAAATCGACAACGGCACAAGCGTCAATCCACTCTCCCGTGTCTTGCCGATCAGCTTGTTCAGCTCGAGCCGGTTGAGCAACAGCTTCCTGGTCCGCCTCGGCTCGTGATTTGTCCACGTGCCCTGCGTGTACTCCGGAATGTGGGCAGCGTGCAGGTACAGCTCGCCCGCCCGCTCCTGGGCGAACGCGTCCACCAGCGAGGCCCGGCCCAGCCGAAGGGACTTGACCTCCGTGCCGGTGAGCTGGATGCCCGCCTCGACGGTCTCAAGAATGGCGTAGTCGTGGCGCGCCTTGCGGTTGGACGCCACCACCTTGCGCCCCTTCTCCCTTGGCATTCGAAGAATGTTACCGGCTAGCGGCAGTGCCGCGCCGCTGTTATCTCGCCGCGATCTTGGGAGTGCGCTCTTTGCTTTCAAGATCGCAAGAGATGACAACGGCCCCCAAGCGGCACTGCCCGCGACTTGCTTTAGCAGGAGCAAAGCAAAACAGTGCCGCGCCGCTGTTATCTCGCCGCGATCTTGGGAGTGCGCTCTTTGCTCCCAAGATCGCAAGAGATGACAACGGCCTCCAAGCGACACTGCCCGCGACTTGCTTTAGCAGGAGCGAGCTAGCAGAGGCAGGTTGGCAGCCAATTCTCCGGCTCGACCGGAGTGCCGTCGAGCCGCACCTCGAAATGAAGGTGATTCCCCGTGGACGCGCCCGTGGTCCCGACTCGCCCGATCAGCTGCCCTCGGCTGACCCACTGCCCGTGCCCCACCAGGATCGTCGACTGGTGCGCGTAACACGTCGAAAGCCGTTGCCCCTCAACGTACCCATGGTTCAGGCACGTGTAGTTGCCGTAGCCCCCGCGCCACCCGGCCGACGCCACCTGCCCATCGGCGGCCGCGTAAATGGGCTCGCCGCCTCCGGCCGCGATGTCGACCCCCGCATGCAACTGCCACACGTGGTAATACGGGTCATAGCGCATGCCGAAGTTGCTGGACTTCCACCCCCGCACGGGCATGAGCAGCCTCGCCCCCGGCCGCAGCGACGGGCCAGCCTCACCCGCAAGCAGCTCGGCCGCGATGCGTTCGCTCTCGCGCTTGAGCTCCTCATGCCGCTGCATCACCTCGTCCCGGTGCGCCTCCGCGCGGGCCGCCGCCTCCTGCTGCTGCGCCGCGAGCGCGACCAGCTCGTGCTGCGTGCGCTCGGCCGCCTCCTTGGCCGCCTTGGCCTCATCCACCGCGGCCTGCGCCGCGGCCAGTGCCTGGTCGGCCGCGCGGCGCGCCATGCCGGCGTCGTTCGACGCCTGCTTGGCCTCCCGCTGCGCGCCGAGCAACTGATCGATCGCGCCCTTTTTCGCCTCGGCGATCTTTATCGTGTACCCGTACCGCAACGCCAGCTGGCTCGGGCTCCCTGCGCTGATCAAGGCGTTGAACTGTGCTACGTCGCCGCCCCGATGGGTCACGGCGGCGAAGCGCCCGAGCCGTTCGCGCCCCTGCCG
>NZ_QJUG01000282.1 GCF_003426775.1 Allorhizocola rhizosphaerae
CAGGCCTACATGGAGATGCCCGCGCCCAAGGCGTTCCTGACCTTCGTCGGTGGCAGCCACACCAGCTTCTGGAGCGACAGCCGGTTCCCCGCCACCGTCGTGGACTGGGCCCGCTGGACCATGTACGGCGACACCGCCGCCCGCGACCGGCTGCCCGCCGACGCGGGTGGATCCAACACCCGCTGGGAATTCGTCCCGGGCTCGGAGTTGGGGCGGTATGAGGCGGAGGCCTCGCCGGCGGTGTGTCAGGGCACGATCGATTCGAACCACTCCGGCTTCTCCGGCACCGGATTCTGCAACGGCACCAATGCGGTCGGCGCCTATTCCCAAGTCACGGTGAACGCGGCGGCGGCCGGCACGGCCACGCTCGGAGTCCGTTATGCCAACGGCAGCGGCGCACGGCCGGCCGACCTGGTCGTCAATGGCGTCACGGTGGCGACAGTGTCGTTCGACAGCACGGGTGCATGGACGACATGGTCCACTAGAGTTTTGACCGCCGCCCTGAATGCCGGCAGCAACACCGTCAGGTTGGTTCCGACCACTGCAGCCGGACTACCGAACATCGACTTCATCGAGGTTGGGTAGTAGTCTGACCGCCCGATGTACGGCTCGGCGGAGTGCTTCACCCGCCGAGCCGTCTAACCCATAACCGTCGCAGGGTGCCGCCGCAACATCACAGGGCGGCACCCCCACGTTTCGCCGGCGGCTACATGCGGCGCGGCGCGCGCCGCTTAGGCTGTACGGTCCGCACATACGCCCGAAGGAGATGCCAACGATGAAGAATGCGCGGTTACCCATCCAGCGATTGGCAAGGCTCGCTGCAACGTGGCCGCTCTTGGCAGCTGCGGCGATCTTTTGCATCAGCACCGCCCAACCTGCTATGGCGGCCGACGTTCCGCCGAACCCATTGGACAAGCCGGGCTGGATCCTCGATCGGAACGACGAGTTCAACGGCAGTCTCGACAGCAGCCTGTGGATTACGAACTATTTTGAATCGCGAACGCCGGAATGGCGGTCCAGGGCGCGATACGGGTTCAGGGACAACGCCCTCGTTTTGCGGATCGACAATGACCAGCCAACCTATTACTCCGACAATCCAATGAAGGTCTCGAGCATCCAGACGGGACAGAGGACGGATCTGCACAAGAACGATCGCTACGATCACTCGATTCCCACAATCATGAAGTACACACCGCAGTACGGCTACTTCGAGATTCGCGCCAAGTCCGGCGTGCGAAACGGGCTGCACACCGCATTCTGGACAGCCGGCAGGCAGGACAACTGGAGCCAGCGCGGCGAGATCGACATCATGGAGCACGCGGGCGTCCACGGCCCCAGCCGTTTCAACTACAGTCTGCACAAGTGGTCAGACCCCAACCTGCCGGAAGTCAACAACCAGGTCTCCGTCGGTTTCGACATGACCACTGAGTGGCACATCTACGCTCTGGAGTGGACCCCGACGCAGATCAAGATGTACGTCGACAATGTCCTCAAGAGCACGATCAACGCTTCTCCGGCTTACGGCGCGGTGTTCCTCCTGGGCATCTACGAGAACGCCGGATGGACGGGGACCTTGGACCCCAACGACCCCAGGCCAAAAGAGTTCATCGTCGATTACTTCCGCTCCTACCGCAAGGCAGACACTCCCATCGTCAGCGGCGCCACCTACAAAATCAGGAACGTGGCGACGGGCAGGTACCTGGACTCGGACAGTAACGGCAGGGTCATCGTCACGGGTGCCAGCTCGTATGACGACCAGGATTGGGTCGTCACCCAGCAGCCCTCCGGCTCCTGGACCATCAGGAACGCCCGAACCGGGCGGTACTACCTGGACACCGACGGCACGAACAACGCTGTCATCTGGAACACAGGCGAGGTCATCGCCGACTCGTTGTGGACACTCGAGTCGGCCTCCGGAGGCTTCCGCCTCAACAACGACAACCCCAACAGGGCCTACATGTACGCCACCTCGGCCGGGGAACTGAAGTGGAACACCGGCTCGACCGACAGCAGCACGGTCTGGGCCTTCGAACGAAAGTAGCCATCTCGCCAGACCAAGCCCCAGCCGGGACCGGCACACCGGTCCCGGCTGAGCAGGTAGCCAGAACTCCACCCGATCCTGCACCCGCGGTCCCCGCCGGGGCGTTGAGCGAAGCGCGTCGAGACATTTGCCAAGTGCCCGCAGTGTGCGGCCCGTTCAGCGTCCACTGTTGATTGGCGGCGGGCCGGGGGGTCGAACCCTCGCAGGTTGACGTAAAGCTGGTCACTGGCCGTCCGGGTACCGCTCGGTGACCCGGTGCGCCCAGTACACCGCCAGGGTTGTCTTGCCCACGCCCGCGGTGCCTGACAGCTGCCGATGGCAAACAACGCGTGCCATCTGCGGGGCAACACGAACCGGGGCATGCGCGTGGCGGTGCTCAAGCACGGGCACGAGCGGGCCACCCGTTCAGCGAAGCTCGTCACGGCTCAAGCGGGCACATGAGGTGGGCGTCGTGCCGGGGCCAGAGGCGTTTCAGGAGTGCGGCAGCGGTCGGTGGGCAGGGCGAAGGCGGGAAACAGTGCGGCGTTGGGGAAGCCCGTGATGGTCGTGATGAGACCGTCGGCTATGTCTAGGACCATGATGCCGTAGCCCTGGCACAGGTCGACGTCGTCGGGCAGGTATGCGGCCAGCGCGGGCTGCCCGTTGGCCCCCGTCTCCACTAGCCGGATGAGGTCGAGCCGGCCCTCCGCGGGAACGGTGGCGAAGAACTCGACGATCACGTCGCGGCCGGTGAACTCGCCCGGCTCCGGCGGCATGCGCAGGATCGCGTCCTCGCGCAGCAAGGCGGCAAGACCCGCGATGTCGCGCCGGTGCCATGCCTCGACGAACCGGCGCACGATCTGCCGATCGGTCGCGTCGAGCGGGCGGCGCGAGCGGCCCGTGGCGGCGGTCAGGGTCGCGCGGGAGCGCTGCAGCAGGCTGTTGGCCGCCGCGATGCTGGTGTCGAGCAGCTCGGCGGTCTCGGCCGGGGTGAACGCCAGCACGTCGCGCAGCAGCAGGGCGGCCCTCTGGGTCGCGGGCAGCTGCTGCAGCGCGACGATGAAGGCCAACGCCACGCTGTCGCGCTGCTCGGCGGCTGCGGCCGGGTCGGGGTCGCCCGCGATGAGCTGGTCGAGCAGGCGGTCAGGATAGGGCTGCAGGTAGAACAGCTCGCCCGCGGGCAAGGGTGTGCGGCCGCGGGCGCGGATCACCTTGAGGCACGTGGTCGTGGCGATCCGGTAGAGCCAGTGCCGCAGCGGAGCCCGGCCCTCGTAGCCCTTCAGCCCGCGCCACGCCAGCAGCTGCGCCTCCTGAAGCGCGTCATCGGCGTCGTCGAGCGAACCGAGCATGCGGTAGCAGTGGACATGCAACGCACGCAGGTGCGGTGCCAGTAGCGCCACGAAGGCGTCGTGGTCGCCCGCCCGCGCGGCGGTCAGCAGAGCCGGATCATCGTGCACGCGCATGAGGTTAGCGGCACGGTACGACAACACCGATGAAAATCCGGCGCGGCGTGGATCAGACGGGGTAACACCAAAAGAAGGGAAGCTGGATCATGGCATCACCATTCATGTGGTTCGATCTAAACACCGCCGAGGCCGTCGGCGCCTCGGAGTTCTACCAGGAGTTGTTCGGCTGGGAGGTCGCCGACGCCGGAGTGGGCGGCTACCAGTCGTGGATCGTCGACGGCGGGCAGCCCTGGGCGGGCGTCGTGGCCGCACCGAAGGCCTCAGCGGGCTGGCTGCCCTACGTGGTGGTCGACGATCTCGAGGCCGCGACGAAGCGGGCCGTGTCGCTAGGCGCGACCGTGGTCAAGGAGGCATCCGAGGGCCCAGCCGGGACATCGGTGCGCATCGCCGATCCGGGCGGCGCCCAGATCGCGCTTTTCAAGCCTCGCTAGCGATGGCCTCCACGGCGGCCTGACCGCAGACGGTGCCGCCCATGCGTCGCGATGTGGGCGGCACCCAGCGCCGGGCCGGCAGGTACGCCGATCTCCACCACGATGGCGTCCGGGTGGGCCGCGACGGTCTTCTCCAGCAGCGTCCACAGCCACGGGTGGCGATGCGGGCCGCGGCACACGAGCACGAGCGCGCGTTCCAAAGCGCCGGTCAGTTGCCAGAACCTCGCAGGCGCGCCGACCGAAACCCCCGGTCCCGCTGCCGTACCACGCAGGGTTTGAATGCGTCACCGTAGGGCACCCCCGCCACTCTTTCGGAACGCTCGCGCCACGGCGCCGACCTGTTGGTAGCAAGGGGTGGTGAACCGTCTGATCGGGGCGACGTTGAGCGCGGTGTCGCCCGGCAGGCAAACTGCCAGTGCCCGGCCTGTCCGCCCCATCCGATTGGGACGCGGCCGATTTGGCCCGCGCACCGGATGCCACGGGGATCAGCAGCGTGTCCACATCGGACCGCGCCTCACCCGCCACTCCAGTGTGTCAACGTCGGCTGAGATCTGGCTCTGGCACACTTTCGTTGATCGTCCAATGTGGATGTTTTGGCGAACAGGATTCGCTTGCGTAGCAAGTCGAATTTTGCCCTCCGAACATCTGTCTCTTGAGCATCTTGATCCGGTTGACGTTCCCCTCGACGGCGTCTGAACTCCAAGGCTGGGTAAGGCCTGCGGTGACCGCGTCAAGGTCATTGAGCAGACCGGCCGCGAAGCCGTCAATCTGTGGAAAGGGTGCCTGCTGTGCGGTCTCGATCCATTGGACCAGGTGCTGGCCACAACGTTGACGGACCAGGTCGGTGAAACCCTGGGCCAGGTCGGCCAGTGTGGCCAGGTCAAGGCATCGGGTGAGGGCGTCTTTGAGAGCGAGGCGGTCACCGTCGTTGGGTTTGCTGTCGGCTCGCATGATCCATCCGGTGATCTGGCGGGTGGACGGCAACGGCGGCGGCAACGGTTGTTGTCCTCCGCCCGCGCGTATTGTGGCGAGCCGGCGATCCAGGGTGCGCATCGTGCCCTGATACCTGTGTGCGCGGATCTCCTGGTAGAGCGTCTTGGTGACGGTGACGCCCTGGCCGAAACAGGCTGTCAGGTAGTCGTGATGCGGTGCCACGAGCCCGTGACGGCCTGGTGGGTTGGGGCCAATCAGCTCATCGGCGCGGGCATACTTGTGCACGGGGTTCACGCTGATGTCCAGCAGTCGCCCGATCGCCTTGATGCCGTGCCGCAGCACGGTGGGATCGATGTTCGCGTGCTCCAGCGCGGTCCACGCGGTCTCCAGCAGCAGTCGTTGCTGCGGGTCGATGTGCGGGGCCTGCTTCGGCGAGATGTTGAAGAACGGCGCGTCGAACTCGTCGGTCCGCGCCAGGAAGCCGCCGCGAGGACGGGTGGCACCGGCCGGTCCGCGCCCAGCCGGCAGTTCACCGATGCCGGAGCCGCCGCGGCGCAGGAAGTCGATGAACGCCGGCAGCGAGTCGTTGCCACCGGGAAAACGGATGCCCAGACCGATGACGGCGATCGGCTCCCGCGTATTCATGACCGCACGCCGTCCGGCGCGCCGAGCACCACTTCGACCAGGCCGCCCACCATCGGGTTGTCGAACAGCACGCTGGCACCGATCTCCAGCCCGAGCAGTTCTTCGAGGCGGTCCTTTGTGTCCACGATCCGCAGGAGGTCAACCCGAGCTCGAAGAAGCTCTCGTCCAGCGGGAGCTCCTCGTCCGCGGGCATCAGGAGGGCGTCCTTGAACTCCTGGACGATCATCCGCTCCAGCGCGTCGGCCCGGACCGGACCGGGCAGCGCCGCCAAGTGCCGGACCGCCAGTGTGGTTAGGTCCATCGTCCCGCTGCACCAACCAGCGCTGACGACACCCTGACCCGCGCCTGACCGACCCTTGTGGACGCCGCATGCCGTCAGCGCTCGGTCAGGGCGCCATCAGAGCATGCCGGAACGATCGAGAGTGTCCACATTTCCGGCCCGAGCGAAGGCCGACCGTGACGGGAGGAATCCATGACCGACGCATCGCGCAAGGTTGAACTCATGCACATGTACGCCGACGAGAGTCCCACTTCCTCGACGAGCTGGTCGAGGCCCACGAGGTGAGCTTCGCCCCGCTGGCACCACCGATGTACGCGTCCACGCCGATGCCCGCCGCGCAGACGCTGTTCCTGCTGTGCCCGGAGGGCTGGTTCGGCGACATGCACCCGGCGCCGCGCCGCCAGTTTGATGACGCTGATGTACGGCGAGTTGGAGTCGTCTGGGGCGGTGAGGACCGCGTCGTACCGGCGGCCTACGTCGACGAGTTCACCCGGCTGGTGCCCCACGCCACCGCCGCCATTTGTCGGCGACGCGGGCTACCTGCCGCAGGTGGAGCGCTTGAACGACACCTGGAAGGCCGTCGGCGGCTTCCTGCGCTGCCTCGACCCCGCTCCGGCACTGTCCTGAAGGAGTAGTCGTGACCGTCACCCTACGACCGACGGACCGGGCGACCGAACTGGCCGACCTGGACCGTAGGCATCTCATCCACCCCAACAAGCGCGCGGACCGGGACGGCCGCTGCGTCATCGTTCGCGGCCACGGCGCGTACCTGTGGGACGCGGAGGGCAACGAGCTGCTCGACCTCACCGGCGGCCTGTGGCTGTCGCAGGTCGGACACTCCCGCCGCGAGCTCGTCGAGGCCATCTCGCAGCAGACAGCCACGCTGGAGTACTTCACCAGCTTCTGGGAGTTCTCCAACGACAAGTCGGTTCTGCTGGCCCAGCGCCTCTCCGGCCTCGCACCGGACGGGTTCGGCCGCGTCTACTACACCAGCGGCGGCTCGGACGGCAACGACGTCGCCATCAAGGCCGCCCGGCTGTTCCACCACCGGCGAGGCGAGACCGACCGCACATGGATCCTGTCCCGTAAGGGCAGCTACCACGGCGCGACCATCGGAGCCGGCAGCGCGACCGGCTTCGACCTCATGCACGAGGGCGTCGGCCCGATCTTGCCGCACGTCCATCACCTGACGCCGCCGTGGCCGTACCGTAGCGAGCTCTACCACGGTCAGGACCCGACGGACTTCCTCATCGCCGAGCTAGAGGCCACCATCGACCAGATCGGCGGCCACCGGATCGCTGCGATGATCGGCGAGCCGGTGATCGGCGCCGGCGGTGTGCTATGCCCGCCGGCCGACTACTGGCCGCGGGTTCGCGAGGTGCTGCGCCGGCACAGCATCCTGCTGATCGCCGACGAGGTGGTCACGGCGTACGGCCGGATCGGTACCTGGTTCGACAGCCCCGCCAAGGGCATGGACCCCGACATCATCGTCACCGCCAAGGGCATCACCAGCGGGTACGTCCCACTGGGCGCAGTGCTGATGCGCGACGAGATCAGCGACGTGGTCGCGTCCGGTGTCGGTTTCGTCCACGGCTACACGTACTTCGGCCACCCGGTCGCCTGCGCGGCCGCCCTCGCCAACCTCGACATCATGGCCCGCGACGGCCTGCTGCCGCGCGCCCTGCGCATCGGTGAGCTGCTGCGCGGCGGCCTGGCGGCGGGGAGCGAACTGCCGGTGGTCGGCGAGATACGCGGCGAAGGGGCGATGGTCGGCATCGAGCTGGTCCACGACAAGGCGACCCGCGAGGCGATGAACCCTCTCGCCGTCGAGGCCGTGGCGAACGAGCTACGTCGCCGGCACGGCGTGATCGTCCGCGACATGGGGCACATCGTGGTGATGGCACCGCCGCTGATCCTGACCGACGAGGAGGCACGCCGCGGCGTCAGCGCCGTGCTCGAGGTGCTCGCCCGCCTCGATCCGGACGGCACCCTCAGATAGGTACCTCGGCGAGCCCTGGGTCTCTCCCGTCGCCCGAGGGCCCGCCGGCGAAAGGGGCCACCGCGATCCTTCTCCCCCCGTGGGTCGCGGTGGCCCCTTCGCGTCCGATCCCCGACGCTCACCGCTACCAACCACCGCCACCACCAACCACATTGCGCCCTGCCGCCCGTGCACGCGATCAGGGCGCCCCAGCGGCTGCCACCGGGACGCCCTGATCAGGGGATGGGCAATGTCAGAGGATGCGCGGCGCCTGGCTGGCCGCGAGCATGTCGACCGCCTGGCAGGCCCATGTAGCGCAGCCGGGCGGCGGTCAGGTCGTCATTCCACCGCGCCGCGAGCTCCCAGCGCTGCTCCGGCGTCGTGTCCAGCAGCCGGTCCCCGGGAACAACTCGTAGTCGGCGAGCCGGTCCTTGTGCGCCGCCATGCCGTCCTGGAACAGGCGCTCGCGGTGCATCACGAACTCGCGGTCGGAGAGCTGATCCCAGACCCGGCGGCCGCGGACCAGCACGTCCATGACATAGGCGCGGTCCTCGGGGTGACGGATCAGGTGCTCGCGCACGATCGCACTGCCGACGGTGAGGTGACGGATCTCGTCGATGGCCGCGCCGCGGGCGATCTCCCGGCGACCGGGTCGAGCACACCCCACTTGCGCTCGCTCAGCTCCGTCGAGGCGGCGAGGATGCCCTCGATGATGATCGCGAAGGCGGCCACGGCGCCGATGAACGGCTCGTCGCCCTCCACGACCTGGAACGCGAAGCTCTGCACCGGAAACAGGATCTCGCGCCGGTAGTCCGCCGCGATCTCGTAGACCCAGTCGATGAGGCGTCGCGCGGCAGGCCGAGGTCGAGCTACGTCGGCACATCCGCTACTGGCAGGAGCGCCCGCTATCGCTACTACACGTGCATCACCCGAGCTCGCTATGGCCCGAAATCATGTCCAGCAGACGGCTCCCGGCCGAGGAGGTCGAGGCCAAGATGCTCGCCGCGCTCATCGACGTCTACCAGCAGACCGATCTGATCTACGAGGCCGTCTCGGCCATAGCAGCGTCAGCAGCTCAAGCCCACGACGACAACCGCCGACAGGGACCTAGCCGACATCGCGGACAAGATCAACCGGTATCACGACGCCTTCGAGTAAGGAACCATGGCCGAGGCGGTCTGCGGCCAACGAGTGGCGCAGTGAAGCGTCCCGGTTTCCGTGGAGGCTGTGATCATTGCGCAGCAGCCAGATCAGAGCACACCGTGAGGAACTCTTGGAGAGCGCACCGGTCAACCCAGCGGCTTACCAGATCGACCCTACTGAGCTAAGGCACATGCAAGATGAGGTTTTCAGAGTGCTGCAAGACGGTGCCCCTGGCGTCAAGAACGCACGGTTCCGTTCGCTGGTTCACGAGATCCAGGTGACAGGCCGCCACCACATCAAGCCGTACTTCCGGATCCCGAAAACAGCAGAACCCCAGACTCAACATCTGGGGTTCGCATACTGCATCCTTGGGCTCCCCCAGCACGCCAGAATACGAACCGCATGCCAGTCATCGAGGGCCCAACGATCACGCTCTCGCCCCCCGGCACTCGTCGGAAGACCAGCGCCCGGTGCGTTTAGACCGAAGTGGGTCTGTTTCAGTAACGGTGTTTCCGGCGGATCTTCAGTAGTTCTCGGCGGCCGGGAACCGGTCACCGAACGTGATGGCGAAAGCGTTGAGGACTGGCTTCCAACGCACCGCCCATCGGGTCTTGCCGGTACCGATCGGATC
>NZ_QJUG01000283.1 GCF_003426775.1 Allorhizocola rhizosphaerae
AACCCCCACCCCGGCCCGTACGCGTCGATGATGGCGCCGGCCGTCGGCGCGCCGACGGCGATGCCTATGGTGAGCGCGGTGCCGTGCAGCCCCATGGCTTCACCGCGCACGCTGGCGGGCACCCACTGGCTGACAGTGTCCACAGTGGACGCGAGCGAGGGCGCGCACAGCACACCGCATGGGATCAGCGCGAGCGTGAGCCACCACCATCCGCCGCCGACGAGCCCGAGCGGTATGGTCAGCGCGCCCATCACGCCGACCAGCAGCAGGGGCGAGGCGGCCCGGCGCAGCGCGCCGTAGACGAACCCGCCAATCAGCGAGTACGCACACCAGAGCCCGATGACCAGCCCCGTCCACTGGGTCGCACCGCCGTTGTTGAGCACGGCGACCACGGACAGCTCGGTGGCCGACAGGATGAACGTGGTGGCCGCGGTCACCGCGAGCAGCGTGACGAGAGCGGGCGTGATCCACTGCCGACGCGGGATCCGGATCGCACCGGACGCCGAGGCCTGGGCCTCCTCCTCGGCGGACTGCGTGGGCGGGTTGAGCACGATCAGCGCGAGCCCGGCCACGGCCAGCCCGATGCCCACCGCATACATCGTCACGTGGCTGTTGAACGCGGTCACCGCCGCGACGGCCGCGGCGGGCCCGACCATGTAGGACAGTTCGACGGCCATGGAGTCGAGCGCGAACGCCGACCGCCGCTGCTCGACCGGCACGAGCGCGGCCATGAACTGCCGCATGACCCCGAAGATCGGGATGGACAGCAGGCCGTTGACGAACCCGAGCGCCACCAGGAACGGGAAACTCAGCTGCGGCGCGATCGACCAGTACACCGCTTGCGCCGCCGTGGTGACGATGAGCACAGGCCGCAGGCCCACGCGGTCGACCATGCGCCCCAGGAAGGGCGAGCCGATCCCGGCGCCGATCATGCCGAGCGCGCCCGCGACGCCCGCTTCGCCGTAGCCGAGCCCGAGCGACGTGAGCACGTGCAGGGTGATGGCCATGCCCGCGGCGGTAGCCGGGATGCGCGCGAGCAGCCCGATCAGCATCAGCAGCTTGAGCCCGGGGACGCCGAGCACCATCTTGTAAGGAGCGATGTTCATGACGGTCGGTACCTCCGGGCTCGATTGTGCCCGGAGGGTCCGACATTTTTCGAATGGGTTACGCCACGCCGCTGGCCACGGCCGTGATCAGCTCGCCGCTGGCCGTGTCGCCGGACAGCTCCCGGAAGAACGCGCGCCGAGCGACTGAGACTTTGCCCACGCCAACTTGGTTGCGATCGTCGCTGGTGTGTCATAGCTCCACCAGTTGTTGCCGCAGCGCGCATCGCGGTGCCGCCGCCGGTACCGGATGAAGGGCATCGGGTTTTCAAAACCTCGTCATCGTGGACACCCGGCTCGATCCCTGATGCCGCACCGGAAGCGCTGCCTCCGGGTGCCGCCTGCGTGACGCCCGGTCCAGCCGCGGCCATGGAAACCTATGCCCAGCAACAGTATCGACGCCGGGATGCCCTTTCTTCACAGGCGCGCGATTGCCGTCTCCGCGCAGAAGCCCGCACGCGCCACGTCGTCGGGCGCGTAGACGAGCCCGCCGCCAGGATGCCCGCGTAGCAGGTCAGCGGCCAGTGCGGTGCGGCTGGGCCCCGTGCCGCCACGTCCCAGAACGACCCGACCGCTGTCCCCGTTGGCAGATCGAACGTCAGCGTCCAGTCACACAAACCCCGTCTCCCACGCGGATTCGGTGGTGAACTCGGCCCGGCAGGCAGGCGGATCGAGCGTTTGCGCATGTGCTCTCCCACCGTCGCCTGCTGAGAAAAGATCTAAGGTGGTATCAAGCCTGGCGCACATACGCCTCGCACTCGGCCACCATGTCGGCAGTGTTCCGGTCGATCGCGGCGAACGGGATCAGCTGCTGCACGATCCCGCCGAGCCAGCGCTTGAGATCCTGGCACGTCTCCGCGTCACCCGCCGACTCGAACGAGCGCGCGGTGGCCAACACGACCGCCGCCCACATCCTCCCGAACGGGCCGAAGTTGAACCGCAGGTTCGGCTCGTTGCCCCGGGCACCGATGGCGAACAGGAAGTGCGTCTCCAAACCCAGCCGCCGCCCGGCCTCCGGCGAGGATTCGAGCAGCCGCAACGCGTGCTCACTCAACGCCAGCCCATTCACCACGGCCAGCCGCGCATCGCCACTGCACCGCCCCGACGGCAGCGGGATCCTGCCGGTCCCCAACGGGTCGATCAGCAAGTCGCGCAGCGATTCGTCGACCGGCGCGGCCAGATCGAGCGCCTCGGCGAAGGTCATCGACCGGTCGCGCTGCGCCGCAAGCGACCCGGACAGGTGCTCCTGCTGCCGCACCCGCGCCTGCGCCAGCCGCACGGCATCCGGTGTCGTCCCGGACAACGCCTGCAACGCCAGCTCATCGGCTGCCAGCGCGAGATCCAGCCTGCCGAAGGCGCCGTGGATCTGCGAGGCGACTTCAACCGCAAATATGAAGTACGGCGTTTCCGCCCCGCCGGCGTTCAAATAAATGCGGATCGCGGCATCGGCGGCGGTCACTGCCAGGTCGGGATCGGCGTGCCGGTGCCACACCGTCGCACCGAGCGCCAGCACCCGCGCCAGGTCGAGATCGTCGCGCGACTCCAGCCGCACATACCGGTCCACCGCGTCGTCGAGCTCCAACACCGCCGACGGCCCGAACCCCCGCGCCGACTCGGCCATCCCCCGCCTCGCGCACACGTCGGCCCGGTAAGCCTCCGTCCCCGGCAACCGCTCATAGAGCCGCTCGCACTCATCGAGCAACTCCACCGCCTCATCCGGCTCATCCGTCGCGGTCAGCGTGGAGCCCATCCCGTAAAGGATCGATGCCAGCCCCTGCACATAGCGTGGCTCGTCCGGCTGCTCCTCCAGCAGTTCCCGCGCGAGCATCACCGCCTCCCGCTGGAGTGGCACGGCCACGTCCATGCGGCCGCCGGACATATATCGTTGAATCTGGTCGATCAGATCCCCGATCCGATACTCCCGCTCGAGTCGATCGCGCACCATCGACTTCCTCCAGGTCCGAAGTAGACACAGCATTGCCTACCCGCCCGAAGACCGCCACCGCGGGGCCCCCGTCCACTTCGGATCCGCCGCGTGCATGAACGATCACCACGGACCCGATGCTGCTCACCCGCACCTCCATCGACGCCTGGCACCACCTGGCGGGCCCACCGCCCTGCCCTTCGGCCGCACACATTGCGCCTGCCCCGCCCCGAAAGACACCGCAGCCACCGCCTCTGTCCGCAACATCCGGGATGTTGTCGCGATGGGTGCGCGACCGGGCCACAACATCCGAGATAACGTCGCGGCAGGAGCGGAAACCGCGGCAATATCCGGGATCCTGCACTCCATCAACTAAGCACCACGAAGATATCGCGGGTCCTGCGCAGAACCACGCCTCACATGAGTGGCCCACGCCAACGGCCGCTACGGCAGTGAGATCGACCATGAACTTAATGCCGCAACCCGCCGGAGGCTCACGCCTGAGGTGCCCTCATGCCGGATGCCCGCGATGCCTCGCACGCATGAAACCTCGCCGACCCCGGCAGAAAGCCAGCGGTGGCGCGTCCGCCCGCTGAGGCGGGAGTGTCAGAGGATCCTCGTGTTCGCGTTTCCCCGAGCGCCGGAAGCTGCGGAAACGCTTGGCAGGGCGCGGCGCTTACATCGGTGCGCCGACAGGCCCGCTGAGGCGGAAGGCCGCGGGGAAGGAGGGGTTGGGCGGAAGGCGGCCGTGCCCTGGCGACGGTGCGTTCCAGGGCCTGCTGGGTGCGGCGGAGCCGCATAGACGGCGGGGCGCATGGACGGCCGAGCCGCATAGACGGTGGAGCACATGGACGGCCGAGCCGCATGGACGGCCGAGCACATGGGCGGGCGGCGGGGCCGCATGGGCCCGCCGCCGGGTTACTGCTGGTCGGCCTCGGCCTTGACTTCCGGCTCGTTGGTCCGGAGGGCTGGGGCCGAGGTGCCGGTGCTCACTGCCAGGTGCGGGAACTTGGCGTCGAAGGCCGGACGCTCGGACCGGATGCGCGGCATGCGGTCGAAGTTGCGCAGCGGCGGCGGGCAGGAGGTCGCCCACTCAAGCGAGTTGCCGTGCCCCCACGGGTCGTCGACGGTCACCAGCGGCCCGGTCCGGTAGGACTTCCACACGTTGTACAGGAAGATTACCGTCGATGCGCCGAGGATGAACGCGCCCACCGTCGAGATCATGTTGAGCAGGGTGAAGCCGTCTTCGGGCCGGTAGTCGTAGTAACGCCGGGGGAAGCCCTCGTTGCCGAGCCAGTGCTGCACCAGGAAAGTGCCGTGGAAGCCGATCATCGTCAGCCAGAAGTGGACCTTGCCCAGCCTCTCGTCGAGCATGCGCCCGAACATTTTCGGGAACCAGAAGTAGATGCCCGCGTAAACCGCGAACACGATGGTCCCGAACAGCACGTAGTGGAAGTGCGCCACCACGAAGTAGGAGTCGGACACGTGGAAGTCGACCGGCGGCGACGCGAGCAGCACGCCCGACAGCCCACCGAACAGGAAGGTCGTCAAGAACCCGATCGAGAACAGCATGGGTGACTCAAAGGTCAGCTGCCCTCGCCACATGGTGCCGATCCAGTTGAAGAACTTCATGCCCGTCGGCACGGCGATCATGAAACTTAAGAACGAGAAGAACGGTAATAGCACTTGCCCGGTGGCGAACATGTGATGCGCCCACACGCTCATCGACAGCGCCGCGATCATCAGCGTGGCGATGACCAGACCGGTGTAGCCGAAGATGGGCTTGCGGCTGAACACCGGAATCACCTCGGAGATGATCCCGAAGAACGGCAGCGCGACGATGTAGACCTCGGGGTGCCCGAAGAACCAGAACAGGTGCTGCCACAGCATCGGCCCGCCCGTGGCCGGGTCGTAGACGTGCGCACCGAGCCGCCGGTCGGCCAGCAGCGCCATCAGGGCCGCGGCCAGCAGCGGGAACACCATCAGCACGAGCAGCGACGTGACCAGGATGTTCCACGTGAAGATGGACATCCGGAACATCGTCATGCCCGGCGCGCGCAGCGTCAGGATCGTCGTGATCATGTTGACCGCGCCCAGGATCGTGCCAAGACCGGAGATCACCAGACCGGTGATCCACAGGTCGGCACCGATGCCCGGCGAGTGGATCGCGTCGTTGAGCGGCGCATAGGCGAACCAGCCGAAGTCGGCCGCGCCGTCCGGGGTCGCGAAGCCGAGCACGGCCATCGTGCCGCCGAACAGATACAGCCAGTATGCGAAGGAGTTGAGCCGCGGGAACGAGACATCCGGCGCGCCGATCTGCAGCGGCACCACGAAGTTGGCGAACGCGAACACGATCGGCGTGGCGAAGAACAGCAGCATGATCGTGCCGTGCATGGTGAACAGCTGGTTGAACTGCTCCGGCGACAGGAACTGCCCGCCCGGCTGGGCCAGCTCGGCCCGCATCAGCAGCGCCATCACGCCGCCGACCAGGAAGAAGCCGAAGGCGGTCACCATATACATAATGCCGATCTGCTTCGCGTCGGTCGTGCGCAGCAGCCGCGCCAAAGCCGAGCCCTTGACCGGCTTGCGCACCGGGTAGGGCCGTGTCGCTATCGGTTGCGGTGCGACGGTGGTCACGGCTTGCCTCCTGCTTTAGATCACGCTCTGCCCACGGAGAATAGTCCCCCTCCCAGCACCCCACCGGGACGGGGTCCAACTCAGCACGTGAACCGAACTCCCCGACAGGCTAGCCTCAGGGTGTGACAGCGGAGAAGCCCAAGGTCAGCCCGCCTAAGACGGTCGCGGCCGGGCTGCCCGGCGTCGCGCACGGCCTGGCCAAGGGCCTGGGCGGGATGGGCGCCCGCCGCACCGCGCTCACGCTGCTACGCGTCAATCAAGCCGATGGTTTCGACTGCCCCGGCTGCGCCTGGCCGGAACCGGACAAACGGTCCCACTTCGAATTCTGTGAAAACGGTGCCAAGGCCGTCGCCGAAGAGGCCACCCTCCGTCGCATCACCCCTGACTTCTTTATCCGGTACCCCATAAGCGTCCTGGCCGCCCAGTCAGATCACTGGCTGGGCCGGCAGGGCCGCCTCACCAGCCCGATGGTCAAGCGCCCGGGGACCGACTCCTACTCCCCCATCACCTGGGAGGAGGCCTTCGACCTCACGGCGCAGCAGCTGCGCGCGATCGAGCCCGACGAGGCGCTGTTCTACACGTCCGGCCGCACGTCCAACGAGGCCGCCTTCCTCTATCAACTGTTCGCCCGCACCTACGGCACCAACAACCTGCCCGACTGCAGCAACATGTGCCACGAGTCGTCCGGGGTCGCGCTCAAGGCCACGATCGGTGTGGGCAAGGGCACGGTGTCACTCGACGACATCCACCACGCCCGCCTGATTGTCGTGGTTGGACAGAACCCGGGCACCAACCACCCCCGCATGCTGTCCGCCCTCGAACAGGCCAAGCGCAACGGGGCGCGCATCATGAGCATCAATCCGCTCCCCGAGGCGGGCCTCATCCGGTTCAAAAACCCGCAGAAGCTCAGCGGGCTCGTCGGCCGGGGCACCGCCCTGTCCGACCTGCACCTGCCCATCCGCGTGGGCGGTGACCTGGCCCTGTTCCAGGCGATCGGCGCGCATCTGCGCGCCTGGGACGCGGTCGACCACGAGTTCATCCGCACCCGCACCACCGGATTCGACACGCTCACCGATCCCGACCCGGACCTCGTGCGCAAGGCAACCGGTCTCGACAGCGATGCGGTGGAAATGGCCGCCCGCATGTTCGCCGACTCCGACGCGACGATCGTGTGCTGGGCGATGGGGCTGACGCAGGGCCGCGACGCGGTCGCCACGATCCAGGAGATCGTCAACGTGCAGCTGATGCGTGGCATGGTCGGCAAGCCGGGCGCGGGCCTGTGCCCGGTGCGCGGGCATTCCAACGTGCAGGGCGACCGCACCATGGGCATCTGGCACGAGCCGCCCGCGTGGGTGCACAGGCTGATCGACCCGCCCGAGAAGGCGGGCTACGACACGGTCGAGGCGATCCGGGCCATGCGCGACGGCCGGGCCAAGGTGTTCGTGGGCCTGGGCGGCAACTTCGCCTCCGCGACGCCCGACACCGCCGTCACCGAGGAGGCGCTCAAGCGCTGCACGCTGGCCGTGCACATCTCGACCAAGCTCAACCGCTCACATGTGGTCACGAGCCGGGACCAGACCATGCTGATCCTCCCCTGCCTGGGCCGCACCGAGCGCGACCGCCAAAAAGGCGGCGAGCAGTTCGTCACGGTCGAGGATTCGATGTCGCGCGTTCACGCCTCGCGCGGCCGGCTCGAACCAGCGTCCGAGCTGCTGCGCTCGGAGGTCGCGATCGTCTGCGGCCTGGCGCGGGCGACACTCGGCGTCGACTGGTCGTCCTATATGGACGATTATCGGGCCATCCGGGCGGTGATAGCACGGGTGATACCGGGGTTCGAAGACTTCGAGGCGCGCGTCGAAAAGGGCTTCACCCTCCCGCAGGGCCCGGTCGGGACGATGCGGTTCACCGCAAGCCCGCTGCGCCCGCTCGACGTGCCCGCCGGCCGCCTCATCCTGCAGACCGTGCGCAGCCACGACCAATACAACACGACGATCTACGGGCTCGATGACCGGTACCGCGGAATAAAAAACGGCCGGCACGTCATCTTCGTCAATCCGCTCGACCTCACCGAGCTCGGGCTGCACGACGGTCAAACGGTGGACATCATCTCCGAGTGGGCGGACGGCGAGCGGGTGGCCAAGGGTTTCCGGATCGTCGCCTACCCGATCGCCCGCGGGTGCGCGGCCACCTATTTCCCCGAGGCAAATGTCTTGGTACCACTTGATTCCACAGCAGCCGGGTCGAATACTCCCACGTCGAAGCAGATCATCGTGAGGCTTGAGCCGTGAGTCAGGCTTATGCGCGCAGACCGGTCTGCGGGCGCGGGGCCGATCTCCTCGCGGTCGAGGAGCCGCTGGAGATCCGGGTCAACGACCGCCCGCTGGCCGTGACCATGCGCACCCCGGGCAACGAGCTGGAGCTGGCGCTGGGCTTCCTCTACACCGAGGGCATCATCGCCGGACCGTCCGATGTGGTCACTGCCCGGCTGTGCACGGACACACCCAACGTCGTGGAGGTCAGGCTCACCGGCCCACTCGACATCGAAGCCCGCAATTTCTACACGACCAGCTCGTGCGGGGTGTGTGGCAAGGCGAGCATCGACTCGGTGCGGGTGCACTCGCACCACCTGGTGCAGCACGACACGACTGTCGTGAGCAGACAGACGCTGGCCACGCTGCCCGGAAGGCTGCGCAAGGCACAGCGCGGTTTTGAGCGTACCGGCGGCAGCCACGGGGTCGGCGTGTTCACCCCATCCGGCGAGCTCGTGCTCGCCCGCGAGGATGTCGGCCGGCACAACGCGATGGACAAGGCCGTCGGCGCGTCGTTCCAACGTGGACAGTTGCCGCTGTCCGGGCGGATCGCGCTGGTCTCCGGCCGCGCCAGCTTCGAGCTCGTGCAGAAGGCATGGGTCGCGGGCGTCAGCGTCATCGCGGCCGTCTCCGCGCCGAGCACGCTCGCCGTCGATCTCGCGGCCGAAGCCGGGATGACCCTGATCGGTTTCCTGCGCGGCGATTCGATGAACGTCTACACCCGACCCGAACGGATCACAGACTGACGTTGTCCCCGCGGTCTATCCTCGTTTTGACGACGATGGATGGGTGCAGACGTGTCGGACCGCCACTTTTTCTACCTGGACGAGGTCTGGGTGAAACAGCAGCTCGACCAGGTCGAGCAGCCGATTAGCGACCAGACGCACTGGGAGAACGAGTCGCAGGAGGGCGGGGTCGAACTCGGGGCCAAGCTGCCGGGCGCGCTCGAGGGCCGCGGCGGGCGCAAGGGGCGCAGCGAGAGAGCCTCCGCGTGGACGCCAATGGATACTCCCGAGCGCAGGTTCGATCGCTATCACCAGCACCTGCGCCGCATCGGGAGCCTGATCACCGCCCCGGCCGCCGCGCCGCTGATTCCGGGCGAGCGCTACGAGCTGCACGGCCAGATCGTCCAGCGCGGTGTGTTCCGGGTCGACCAGGGGTTCGACGTCACATTCAAGCTCGACGACCGATATTGGCGGCACGACGACGACGGGACCGAAATCCCGCTCGTGCTGTTCGGGGTGTGCCTGCGCGGCAGCTCGGTCCGTGTGATGGCCGTCTATCTGCCCGAGCCTGCGCGGCCGGAGCCGTCGCCCGAGCCGAGGCCGGTCGGCCGGCGGGTCATGCTCGCCGGCCTGGCGGGAGCGGCCGGGCTGGCGGTCGCGGGTGTGGCGGGCTGGCAGGCGCTGC
>NZ_QJUG01000284.1 GCF_003426775.1 Allorhizocola rhizosphaerae
GAACGGAGCCAACCCGCACAAGCCCACGGGTTCGCCGCGCCCGGTCCCACCCGCGCCACAGACGGACGGCTTCGCCTGAACGGAGCCAACCCGCACAAGCCCACGGGGTCGCCCCGCCCGGCCCCACCCGCGCCACAGACGGACGGCTTCGCCTGACGGGGTTTGCGGGGGACTACTGTAGCGATTCATGACTTCTCCGGTGGCCGCCGTGACCGGCGCGGCGCAAGGGATCGGCGAGCGCATCGCCGAGGTTTTGCTTTCCCAGGGGTACCAGCTGGCGCTCTTTGATCGCCAGCCGATCACCCGGTTCGACGATGCCGTGCGCTTCACCGGCGATGTGACCAGCGATGCGGACGTCGTGGCGTTCGCCGGCGAGGTGTCGGCCCGCTATGGGCGCATCGATGTGCTGGTCAACAACGCGGGCATCGCGTGCATCAGCCCCGCCGAGGAGACCCCCGCCGACCTCTGGCGCCAGGTCATCGACGTCAACCTGACCGGCCCGTTCCTGATGTGCCAGGCGTTCGGGCGGCAAATGCTCGCGGCCGGCGGGGGCTCGATCATCAACATCGCCTCGGTGGCGGGCCTGTTCGGGGTGGCCGACCGGACCGCTTACAACGCGAGCAAGCACGGCCTGATCGGCCTGACCCGCACGCTCGCCGTCGAGTGGGCCGGGCGCGGCGTGCGGGTCAACGCGGTGTGTCCGGGCTGGGTCAAGACCCCGATGGATGACGAGTCGCAGGGCGAGGGCGCCTACGTCGACGCCGACATCACCGACCACGTGCCGCTTGCCCGCTTCGCCACGCCCGACGATGTCGCGCAGGCCGTGGCGTTCCTGGCCGACCGGGACCGCAGCGGGTTCGTCAACGGCGTGACATTGTCCGTCGACGGCGGTTGGGCCGCCGACGGATCATGGCAGTCGCTGCGTCTGGGCGCCCGCAATCGCTACTGAGCCGTGAGGCGCAGTTCGGCGCGCAGGATGTCCAGATACCGGGAGCCGTCGCGGGCGTTCGGTTCGATGTAGCCGCCCTCATGCCACTCGTTCCAGGCATACACGAGCACGAAGTTGTCCACGACCGAGGTGCGCGTCGAGGCGGCGATATCGGCATACGCGTTGCGGGCCGCACGGGCGAACAGGTCGAACGAGTGGTCGGGGAAGTAGTAGACCGTGCTCGCGGGCTCCTTGGTGATCGGATAGCGTGGCCGCTCGTCGAAGTCCGACATCACGCACCGCACGAAGTTCTGTGACCCGTGGGCGAACCCGTTGCGCTGACCGTCGACATAGGACCGGTAGCTGCGGCTGAGCACCGCGTGGTAGGGCGCCGCGCAATAGTCGCCGTCGGCGCCCACCGACGCCGGCTGGTGGCCCAGATCCTGATGTGCCAAGACAAGGATCTCTTCTTGCCATTTGGTACGCGCCGCGGCGCGCAGCCTGTTCGTGAAGTCCTTGACGTCGGCGGCGCTGCCCGAGCCGATGCCGCGGGTGTCGCACAGCCACACGATCCGCCGTCCGTCGTTGGCCCGCAAATAGTTGGGCTGGCTCAGATAGTTGTTCGCCAGGTGTGCGACCACCGTGTCGTACTGCTCGACCGGGATCTTCAACACGCCGTTGTCCCACGAGTGCGCGCAGATGGTCAGCGCGAAGTCCATCGTGGCCCGGTTGCGTGCCCGCAGGAACGACTGCAGGCCCACGCCGTGCGACTCGGCCCGCTTCTGCGGATTCCAGTACCAGTAGAACGCGAAGTAGTCGAGCCCGCCGGAGGTCGCCTGCGTGATGTGTTTCTCGACCGTCGCGGTCTGCGAGTCGTCGTAGAAGCCGATGGCGGGCATGCGGTCGGAGAAGTCGTCGTCGGGCCACACTCCCTTGTATTGCGGCACGGACGGGTCCCGGCCCGAGTAGTCGCGCACGCCGGCCCACCAGTCGTCGTAGTCGCGCCCGAATTCGGTGCGGCCGCCGCGCAGGATCGCCGGGTGGGTCTCCATGTCCCACGTGCCGAAGTACAGCGCGCCCGCACGGATCCAGTGCGGGTGAACATATCCGACCGGCCCGTCACGGAAGTAGCCGGCGGCCGTCAGTTCGTTGGCGTTGCCGTGCGGTGCCTCCAGCGCCAGGCGCCACTCGACCCCGTTGCTGAACCTCGACAGCATGGCCGTGCCCGGTGCGGGCGAGGCCGCGACGTAGCCGAGCACGCCCTCGTAACGGAACTGGCCCGACGCGGTGAGGTGGTCGCGCTCCTGCACCGACGGCGTCACCAACCAGCCGGGCCCGTTGACCTTGGCCAGCCGAAACAGCGGGTGCGAGCCGGGGAACCCCGCTTGGCGCGCATATCCGACTCGGCTCGGGTGAAGCCGGAACCCGTGCCCGGCGACCGCGGTGTCGGCTTCCGTGCGCGACAGCGTGTAGAAATGGATGCCCTGCGGGTTGGTCAGTTCGAGCAGCGGCACGGGGTCGGTCACGGCCGTTTGGCCGGACGCCGCCATCACCGGCCGGGCCTGCGGTATGGCCGACGCGGTCGAGGCCACGACAAGCACCAGAGCGGATGTTGCCAAGCGAAGATTCACTCGCACGTTTATACCGGAGCCGCACCCGCCCCGGTGCTTCTCGCAGGCGCACGAGAGCCCAGCGGCAGGCCGATGACAGGCGCGTGGAAGGTGGCTTTCCATCGTCATGCCCCCTGGTCGCGAGCGGCCTGTGGCATCCTTGGCGGACAGGCCGTGCCCGCACGCGTCCTGTTGAGCGAAGGGAACGTCATGTCTGAGTCTGCGGCAGCACGCCTGGCCACCTCGAGCCCGGAGGAGTTCACCGCGCACGCCGACGCTGCGATCGCGGCCGGGCGGGCGGGCGTGGCCCGGTTCATCGACTGTCCCGCGTCCAATGAGGACCTGCTGGACGAGTTCGACGAGCTGATCTCGGGCCTCGACGACGTGCGCCGGCTGGCCAAGGCCGTCTCGCAATTCCATCCCGGCGCGGCCAACCGCGCCGCGGGCGAGTCCGCCGAGCAGGCGGTCGACAAGCTGCTCACGGACATCTCGCTCGACGTGCGCATCTATGAACGGCTCCGGGCCGTTGACGCGTCCGGATCGGACAGCGCGACACAGCACTATCTGTTCCGGCTGCTGCGCGATTTCCGGCGGGCGGGGGTCGACCGCGACGAGGCGACCCGGGCGCGGGTGCGGCAACTGCGCGAGGAGCTGGTGTCGGTGGGGCAGTCGTTCCAGCGCAACATCAACACCGGCACGCGCGCCGTCGAGCTGCCACTGTCGGCTTTGGATGGTCTTCCGGCCGACTACGTCCGGGCGCATCCGGCCGGCGAGGACGGGCTGGTCCGGATCACCACCGACTATTCGGACTACATCCCCTTCATGTCGTATGCGACCGACGCACGCGCGCGGGAGTCCCTGTGGCGGCAGTTCAACCTTCGCGGGTACCCACAAAATATCGAGGTTTTGAAAAGCCTTTTGGCCCTGCGCCGGGAGCTCGCCGGGCTGCTGGGCTACGGGTCCTACGCGCAATACGTGACCGAGGACAAGATGATCGGCAGCGATGGCGCGGCCGCCGACTTCATCGAGCGCATCTCGGCCGCGGCGCAGGATCGCATGCTGCGCGACTACGAAATGCTGTTGGCGCGCAAGCGGGTCGACGACCCGTCGGCCGAGGCGGTCGATCCGTGGGACACGGCCTACCTTGAAGACCGGGTGCGCGCCGAGCGGTTCACCTTCGACTCGCAGGCCATGCGGCCGTACTACGAATACAGCCGGGTCAAGCAGGGCCTGATGACCGTGACCGAGCAGCTGTTCGGGGTGCGGTTCGCCGCCCGGCCCGACATCCCGGTGTGGCACGAGTCGGTCGACGTCTACGACGTGTTCGACGGCGATCGCCTGCTGGGCCGCATCTTCCTGGACATGCACCCGCGCGCCGACAAGTTCAGCCACGCGGCCATGTTCTCGTTGACCGTCGGCAAGGCGGGCCGGCGGGTGCCGGAGTGCGTGCTGCTGTGCAACCTGCCCCAGCCGGGAGACCTGTTGCAGCACACCGAGGTCAACACGTTCTTCCACGAGTTCGGCCACCTCATCCACCACGTGCTGGGCGGGCACCAGCGCTGGGCCGCGCTGTCGGGCATCAAGACCGAGTGGGACTTCGCCGAGGCGCCCTCGCAGCTGCTGGAAGAATGGACCAACGACGCGGCCACACTGCAGCGGTTCGCCCTGCATCATGAGACCGGCGAACCGATCCCGGCCACGCTCGTCGAGCAGATGCGCGCCGCCGACGAGTTCGGCAAGGGCCTGCACGTGCGGCGCCAGATGTTCTACGCCTCACTGTCGCTGGAGCTGTATCGGCGCGACCCGGACGGACTCGACCCGCTGCAGGTCGAGATCGAGATGCGGGCCCGGCACATCCCCTTCGCCCACATCGACGGCACCTACATGCACCTGTCTTTCGGCCACCTGGATGGATATTCGGCCATTTACTACACCTACATGTGGTCGCTGGTCATCGCCAAAGACCTGTTCACCGCGTTCGACCCCGACGACCTCCTGGCCCGTGGCCCCGCATCTCGCTACCGCACCGCGGTCCTTGCGGCGGGCGGCTCCGCCCCGGCCGCCCAACTCGTGCGCGACTTCCTGGGCCGCGACTACACCTTCGACGCCTTCAAAGCCTGGCTGGACCGCAACTAAGCCTGCCACTCCCGCTTGAGCGCACCGTAGATGACGTTGTCGGTCGATTCGCCCCTTGGCCCGGTGGTCCTCGCGGAGCTGCGCCTCCCTGCGCACGCCGACCCGCTCGCACAGCTTGATTGATGCCGCGTCGCGGCAAAGCACGACGTCTGCGCGATACCTCCTGGCCCGCCTCTGGCCCTCGGATAGAGAGGCTTCAAGCCTGGCGTGCAAGATACTGCGTATATATGCTGTATATACAGCACGGATAGCGGATACTGGGAGCTTGAAATGAAGACAGTCATCGACCTGGATACCGAGTTGACCGAGGCAGCGGCCAAGGTCTTGGGAACGACGACGAAGAAGGACACGATTCACGCGGCGTTGCGAGCGGCGATCACCGAGGCCGAGCGCAAGGCCGAGCGACGTAAGCGTTTGATCAACAGTGCGGGCGGACCAGACCTCGCCGACGAGAGCGTCATGGCGGGCGCGTGGCAGTGACCGCGCTGTATCTCCTCGATAAGAGCGCCTTGGCCCGCGTCCCACGCAATCCTGCGGTGCAGGCCGCGCTGGAGCACCTTGACGACAGCGGCCTCCTGGCCACCAGCGCCATCGTCGAGTTGGAGATCGGATACAGCGCCAGGAATATCGCTGAGTTCGATTCTGTGGATGCAGATCGACGCTCCCTCTATCAAGAGCTCGCGCTCACCAAGAGCGCAACGGACCGTGCCCGACACGTCCAGCGAGAACTCGTCAAGCGGGGACAACACCGTGGGCCGGGCGTCTCGGATCTGCTCATCGCGGCCACCGCGGAGGTCCACGGCGCCATCGTCGTTCACTACGATCGCGACTTCGACATCATCTCCGAGATCACCGGGCAGCCCACGCAGTGGATCGTCCCTGCGGGTTCTGTCGACTAGCGGCAGAGCCGGTCTCGGCCGCATGGAACAGCTAGCCAAATGCCATTCAGGCTAAATGCAATGGGGCTCGTTCAGAGGGCGTGGTCGCGGCGCAGCGGATCGGGGGCGTGCAGGCGGAGCATGGTGGTGGCCACGTGGGGCGGCAGGCGGTGCCGGGTGGCCAGGGAAACGGTCACCATGACGGCGAAGGCGAGCGGCACGGTCCAGGCGGCGGGCTGGCCGACGAGCACGTCGATCCAGCCGGGCAGGGTCGGGCCGAGCACGGTGAGCAGCACGGCGCCGATGGCGGCCCCGCCGCCCGCGAGGATTCCGGCCGCCGCGCCGATGTCGGTCAGCCCGCGCCACCAGATGCCCAGCACGAGCAGCGGGCAGAAGCTGGACGCCGCCACGGCGAAGGCCATGCCGACCACGCGCGAGACTTCGAGCCCGGAAACGTTGAGCGCCAACACGATGGGCACGATCCCCGCGACGATGGCCGACAGGCGGAAGTCGCGCACCGAGCCCCGCCCGAGCACGTCGGTGGACAGCACGCCCGCGACGCTCGTGAGGAGGCCCGACGACGAGGAAAGGAACGCCGCGAACGCGCCCGCGGCCACGAGCGCAGCGAGCAACTGGCCCAACAGCCCGCTCCCGAGGGCCGCGCTCGGCAGCAGCAGGACGACCGCGTCGGTCTGGCCGGTCATCAGCAGCTGCGGGGTGTAGATCCGGCCGAGCACCCCGTAAAGCGTTGGGAACAAATAAAACATGCCCACCAGCGCGAGCACGACGAGGGTCGTGCGCCGTGCGGCCGACCCATCAGGGTTGGTGTAGAAGCGCACCAGCACATGCGGCAGACCCATCGTGCCCAGGAATGTCGCGAGGATCAGCGAATAGGTCGCGAACAACCCCTGCCCGCCGGGCATCAGCCAGTCCAGCCCGTCCGCGCGCTCCACATTGGACACGCTTGGAACCGGCTCACCCTTTTGGAAGGTCAGCGTGCTTCCGGCCGGTACCATATGAGAATCGTTCAAAATCACGGACTGTTCAAAGTGGACCGTCACGGTCGAGGGGAACACCGGCTCCGCCACCGGCTGGCCGGGCGCCCAGTGCAGCAGCAGGAAGAAGACCGGCACGGCCAGCGCGACCAGCTTCAGCCAATACTGGAACGCCTGCACGAAGGTGATCGACCGCATGCCGCCGAGCGCCACGCTCGCCGTAACCAGCACGCCGACCAAAAGCACGCCAAGGAAATACGGCCCCCCGGCGACAGTCTGCAACGTCAGCCCCGCGCCCTGCATCTGCGGTACCAGATACAGCCACCCGATGAACACCACGAACGCGGTCGCGAGCTTGCGCAACCGCCGCGACCGCAGCCGCAGTTCGCAAAAGTCCGGCAACGTGAACGCGCCCGACCGCCGCAGCGGTGCCGCGACAAACAACAGCAGCGCAAGATATCCGGCCGCGAAGCCGACCGGGTACCACATCACGTCCACACCGAACTTGAGGATCAGGCCGGCCACGCCCAGGAAGCTGGCCGCCGACAGATACTCCCCGCCGATCGCCGCCGCGTTCCACCGCGGCGAAACGGTCCGCGACGCCACCAGGAAGTCCGACGTGGTGCGCGCCAACCGCAGCCCGTACGCACCGATGATCACCGTGGCCAGCGTGACCACGATGATGGCCGGAACGGTGTATGGGCTAGGTATCACGCTTCACCAGCGCCGCGAAGTCGCGCTCGTTCTGCTCGGCGAACCGCACATACGCATACCCCACCAGGAACAGGAACGGATATGCCAGCACACCGAGCAGGACCCACGGCACCGCCGGATGGATCTGCCGCGCGAAATGGAACAGCAGCGGCAGCCCGCCCAGCCCCACGGCCACGACCAGCGAAAGCCGCAACGCGAGCCGCAACTGCGCCTGGATCAGCCCCTTGATGAGCGCGTCGGACAGCTCGGGCGACAGTGGGCGGCTGCGACCAAGATCCCGCATGACGATCCGCATCCGCCGGCCCATCAGCGGGTCCAATCCTGCTTGGCCGCGCGGACCAACCGATCCTTGAGGTCCCGCGTGTGCCGCCGCGACACGGGCAGCTCCACATCCCCCAGCAGCACGACATAGCCCGAATTGGCCAACCGAAGCTCGTCGATGAGCCGGATCTGCACCAGATAGGACCGGTGGATCCGCACGAACCCACTTTCCGACCAGCGCTCCGCCAGCGTGGCCAGGGGCACGCGCACCAGGTGCGACCCGTCGGCCGTGTGCAGCCGCGCGTAGTCCCCTTGCGCCTCCACCCATCTCACCGACGACCGGGGCAGCATGCGGGTCGTGCCGGCCAGCTCCACCGGGATGACCTGATCCTCGTGCTCGTCGGCCTTCTTGTCCGACGGCAGGGCCAGCGAGGCGATCACCCGCCGGACCGATTCGGCCAGCCGCGAGGCCTGGATCGGCTTGCGCACATAGTCCACCGCGCCCAGGTCGAACGCGTCGGCCGCGGCGTTGTCGTATGCCGTGATGAACACGATCGCGGGCGGGCGCGCGAACCGCCGCAGCACCCGCGCGAGCTCCATGCCGTCCAGCCCCGGCATGCGGATGTCCAGAAACACCGCGTCGACATCCGCGTCGCGCAGTGCGCGCAAGGCCTCGGTCGCATCGCTGGCCGTATACACCCGGGACACCCTGGGGTCGGCGCGCAGCAGGTAGGCCAGCTCGTCCAGGGCGGGCGCCTCGTCGTCTACCGCCAAGACCCTGATCACGACGGGACCGCCTCTCCCGCGAAGGCCTCCACCGTGCCGAAGCTCTTGCCGAAGCTCTTGCCGAAGCTCTTGTCGAAGCTCTTGCCGAAGCTCTTGTCGAAGCCGTCTACCGCCAATACTCGAATCATGCGGCCCCCGCTCGCAGCGAAGGGTGGAACTTGGGCACGCGCATGCTCACCTTTGTCCCCTCGTTGACGGCCGTCTCCACCACGAGCCCGTACTCGTCGCCGAACAGCGCGCGCAACCGGTCGTCCACATTGGACAAACCATGGTGGTCGCCCTCCATGAATGACGTCGGATCCATGCCCACCCCGTCATCCTCCACCGTGATGTGGCACTCCGCACCGGCGTCCCGGGCGTCAATGCTGACCATCCCGCCACCCGGCTTCTGCGACAGCCCGTGCCGCACGGCGTTTTCCACCAGCGGCTGCACGCACAGGAACGGCAGCACCACTGGCAACACCTCCGGCGCGATGCGCAGCCTGACCCGAAGCCGCTCCCCGAACCGGGCCCGTTCCAGGATCAGATAGCGATCGATGGACCTCAGCTCCTCGGCCAGCGTCGTGAACTCGCCATGCGACCGGAAGGAGTATCGCGTGAACTCCGCGAACTCCAGCAGCAGCTCGCGTGCCCGCTCCGGGTCGGTCCGCACGAACGACGCGATCGCGCCCAGCGCGTTGTAGATGAAATGCGGGCTGATCTGTGCCCGCAACGCGCGCAGCTCGGCCTGGGCGAGCCGCGCCCGGGACGAGTCCAGCTCGTGCAGCGCGAGCTGCGTGTCGACCCAGCGGGCGGTCTCGACCGTCGCCTGGACCAGTCCGGGCGGCGCGGGCGACTGACCGGTCAGCGCGGCGAGCGCGGCCTCGGCCCCGGGCAGCGGGGCGATCACCGCCGCGCGCAGGTCGCAGTCGAGCAGATCGCACGACAGCGCCTCGATCGTGGACTTCCCCGAGTCGATCACCTTGCGCGCGGCCTGCACCAGCTGGTCCTCGTGGTGGGCCCCATGACCGTCGAACGCCAACAGCTCCTTGCCG
>NZ_QJUG01000285.1 GCF_003426775.1 Allorhizocola rhizosphaerae
CCGGCCGGGCCGACCGGGCCGGTTGCGCCGGTCGAGCCTGGCCGTCCCGCCCGGCATGGGCCGCCACCACCGCCACCGGGTCCGCCCGGTCCGCCGGTGCCGCCAGGCCCACCCGCACCACCGACCGCGGTCGTCACCAACCATCCAGGCGCTGCCGTCGTGTACACCGCGATCGCGCCGCCGTTGCCACCGGGCTCACCCTGCCCGCCCATTCCGCCTGGACCGCCGTTACCCCCGTGGCTGAAGCAGATCGGCTTGCCGGTCGGCGTTTCACCGGACTCCGAATCCGCGCCCGCCGCGCCCGCCTCGCCAGGAACCCCAGGCGCTCCCATCGTCCCCATCGCGGCGAGCCGGGCGCCGACCACGTGCCGTGCCAACAACGTGATCGGTGCGGCCGACGCCCCGGCGTAGCCGTAGTTGGTCGTGTCGACGCTCCCGTTGCGGCAGTCATAGGTGTCGGCGGCGATCACCAGCGGATAGCCCGCCAGCCGCAGCTGATAATAGGGCGAGTGCACGATCTCCCGCGCGACGAGAAACAGCGTCGTGCCCGGCGCGATGCCGCGCAGCGCCAGCTCTCGCCGTAACTCCTGCTCCCAGTTTTGATTGATTTCGATTTTATCGCGTACCCAGCTGAAGCCCCCGGTCCCGCTGATAGCCAGCTGGTCCGTGGCAAAGGCGCGGTTCCGCACCACCTCCGGGGCGAACAGGGCCGCGAGCGCGCCGAGACCGCCCAGTGCGATCATCTGCCGGCGGGATACTTCCATATCCGTCAACCTCCTCAGGAAACGAGGAGATCACCGTGCCGCAGCAGACTGAAGCGGCGCTGATGTGGTACTGAAGTCCGGTCTTTCATGCTGTGGATGTCTTATGTGGAGTGTCGCGCTGCGGCCCGGCCGAGGCAGCAGCTCCTGCGGTGATTTCTCGTCGCGCCGTGGTGCGCGTGACGGGTATCGTGGCGGGGCCGGCTGCGGGACTTCGGTGCGACTTCCGAAAACCCGCCTCTGAAGCGATGCTTCGCAGTTCGTGGCCCCCATGACCCGGCCGGCCCTGTGCCGCCAACGGAGAGAAGCCTGGCCGTGGTCATGTCGCGGGCAGCGGGCCGCCTGCGAGGACCTGGTCAACGCCGCGATCACGGCCGCCGGACCAGCGCATCCTCCGCCTGCCAGCCGCTGCGAGCCTGTCAGGGCCGCTCGTTCTGGTCCAGCCGGGTCCACAGTAGATGGTCGCGCCAGCCGTCGAGGTCGAACGCCCATCCGGTCAGCGCGGCGTGCGCGGCGGCGCGGTCCGAGGTGAGCGACTGGAAGTGGCCGACCTCATCGCGGTGCTCGACCATGAACCGGCCGTCGTCGGCGAGCGCGGCCTGCGCGAACAGTCCCGGTGTCGCCTTGCCCGGCTTCAACAGCACGAAGTAGGCCTCCTCGCCGGTTGCGACCTGGCCGAGCAGTTCGAGGATGCCGCCCTCGGACGGGTCCTCGACCTCACGCCCGCTGGCGCAGTTGGCCCGCAGCCACAGGTGCCGCCGCTGCCAGCGTAGGTTGACCGCGATGCGCTGGCTGTGCTCGCCGTTCCATGCCGTGCGCAAGCCGTGCCGCCGCAACGTTTCCACCACCTGATGCCCGACGGCGACCGGGTCGACGTCAGGACCGGCCGAGCCGTAGCACAGGTAGAGGCTGCCGCCGTCGGCCGCGCTCTCGGTGTCTTGCATGTGGAAGTAGACGTATCCGTGCGCGCCCGGCGTGTCGGCGATCTCCGCGCTGATCTCGGCGTTGCCGCAGCTTTGGCAGCACGCGAAGTGCTGCCGCGCCACCACTCCGGCGTCTTCCAGGTCGGCGAACGCGGCGTCGAGCCGGTCGCAGTCGGTGATCTGGGTGTGCGGGGGCTGGGACAGCAGGTGTGTCATCCATTCCTGCTCCACGAGCGCCGCGACGGTACCGGGAAGGTCCTCGCCGGAGTATTCGTCCTCGAAGCTCTCGATCGTATCCTCGGCGATCACGTGCCCGTCGTCGTAACCGATGGCCACTTGGAGCCGGACATACTCCCGAAGATCTTCCGTCATAGCACCGCAGTGTAAGCAAGCCGACACGGTTGAGAAAGGGGCTGTTGACAGCTTGCAATTGATCGACATTTCTCAATGTCGTGATCATGGGCCGGTGTTGCGTGTGGAGCGTCGGGGCGCATTATCCCGACTGATCCACGGCCTTCCCGCGCGGTGGCCGGTGTGGCATTCTGGCGGCCGGAAACACCGGGGGAGAGTCATGCTGGAGATAGCGGGTTATCGAATCCTGCGCAGGCTCGGCGAGGGTGGCATGGGTGCGGTCTACCTCGCCGAGGCGCTCGACGGCGGGCAGCGGGTCGCCATCAAGGTGATCCATGGTCACCTGCTGGAGCGGCAGGAGTTCCGGGAGCGCTTCCGGCGCGAGGTGGCCCGGGCCAAGACCGTGCCGCCGTTCTGCACGGCCGAGGTGATCGCCGCCGACCCGGATCACGAGCCGCCCTATCTTGTCATCGAGTACGTGGACGGCCCGAGCCTGTTCGAGGTCGTGCAGCAGCACGGCCCGCTGCGCGGTGCCCGCCTGCACAGCCTCGCGGTCGGCGTGGCCACCGCGCTCACCGCGATTCACGGTGCGGGCGTCATCCACCGCGATCTGAAGCCGGGCAACGTGCTCGTTTCGTCGGGCAGCATCAAGGTGATCGACTTCGGCCTCGCGCGGGAGATCGACTCCAACACGGGCAACCTTACGACGGGCGACGAGGTGATCGGCACCGTCCCGTATCTGAGCCCGGAGCGGCTCGGCGGGGCACGGGTCATCACGCCGGCCGCAGACATCTTCGCGTGGGGCGGGATCATCACGTTCGCGGCCACCGGGCGCACCCCGTTTCGCGGCGCGACCCCGGCCGACACCGCGATCAGCATCCTCTCCGATCCGCCTGACCTGTCCGGGGTACCGGCTGAAATAAAGGAATTGGTGGAAAGAGCGCTGGACAAGGACCCGGAGCTGCGGCCAACCGCCCGGGAATTGTTGGATGCTCTGCTCAACGCGGCCCCGACGGCACCCAGGGCGGCCGTCCCCGAGGTGGCGACGGTGCCGATGCGCCGGCCCAAATGGCGGGGCGTGCGGCTGGGCCTCATGACCGCGGGGCTCTCGGTGGTGCTGCTGGTCACGGCGGCCGCAATCGCGCTGAGCGGCCAGACAGGCACGCCCACGGCCCAGACCTCGTCGGACTCAAGCCTCGTGCCCCGCCCGAGTCCGAGTCTGATGCCGACTCTGACTCCGAGCATCAACCCGGGGCTGCGGCCGATGATCGAAGACCGGCTGACGTCGGAGGACGGCTGGAGTCCGACGGACGACAAGCGCTACGGCCGGTGCACGATCGGCTCCGCCGGCCTGACCGCAACTCTGTATCCCAAGTCGGCCGTCTATCGCTGCAAGGGAAGACACGACCAGACGACCGACTTCGACGTGTCGGTCGACGTGAAGACCACCGGCAACAGCTGCGCCGCGATCTGGTTCCGCTATCAGGCCGACGGCTCCGACGGGCCCGGGATCCAGCAGCCCGACGGCGGATATGCGCTGCAGATCTGCGGGGAACTGGCGGTCTTCGTCACGCACGAGACCGCCTACCGGAGCCTGCGGGAGATGAAGCTGCGCACGTCGGTGGCCGAACGCGGCTCGCGCATCCGCATCGTGGCGCGGGGCACGGAGTTCACCTTCTATCAGGACGGCGAGCAGCTCGCGATCCACGACGACAACACGTTCCACATTGGACGGGTCGCGCTTGGCATGCTGCAGCGCAACGGCCAGGAACTCCCCGGCGGCCACTCGGCGACATTCACCAATCTGGTGCTCCACGGCACGTCGGTGTTGCCGCCCCAGACGTCCGGCTCGGGGCGCGGCAGCAGCAGCGCAGACCCGGCGTAGGTGGCGGCGCAGTCAGCTGTCCGTCTGGGCGCTGGTCGTGTTGCAGTGCAGGCCCGGTGTAGGTGGCGGCGCAGTCAGCTGCCCGTCATGGCGCTGGTCGCGTTGCAGCGCCGGCGGGTGTAGGTGGCGGCGCTGTCAGCTGCCCGTCATGGCGTGGGTCGCGTTGTGGCCCGCCTCGGTGGCGCGTTTGAGGAAGTCGGCGATCGCGCGGATCTCGGTGTCGGTGTGGCCGGCACGGGTATGCTGTCCGCCGACCTGGATGCGACGTCGGGAAGTGGAGACGGGAAGCCGGTGCCTACGACAGATGTGGAAGCGTCCGATTCGGATCAGGCCGAACAGCCCGCCCGGCGGACACCGGGCCGGCTGCTCGATGCCGCGGTCGTGGCCGCATACGCGCTGGGCGGTTGCTATGTCACGGCCCGGCTTTGGCTCGACATTGCGCATCGGGTGACCGCGGACAACGAGCAAGACCACGTCTTCTTCCAGTTTGTCCTGCTCAATGCGGCCCGAGCCCTGACCGGCCTCGACAACCCGTTGTTCAGCACCGCGCTGAACGCGCCGTACGGCGTGAATATGATGGCCAATACGTCGATGCTCGGCCTCTCGCTGCCACTGGCGCCGATAACGCTGACCCTCGGGCCGACTGTGTCCCTCGGCCTCGCGCTGGTGATCGGCTTCGCCGGCACCGCCACGGCGTGGTATTTCGTGTTGCGGCGGCACGTCACCGCAAACCGCCTGGTGGCCTTCATCGCCGCGGGTTTCTGCGGGTTCGCGCCCGGCCTGGTGAGCCACGGCAACGCACACCCCAACATCGTGGCGCAGTTCATGCTGCCGCTGATTGTCTCGCGTGTCATCCGGCTTCGTGACACCGGTCGGCCGGTTCGCGATGGCATCATGCTCGGGCTGATGGTCACCTATCAGCTGTTCATCAATGAAGAACTCGTGCTCTACACGGCCGTCGCCTGCCTGGTGATGGTCGTGGTGTACGCGCTGTCGCGACCCGCGCAGGCCCTTCGCAGCGCGCGTCCGTTCGCCGCCGGCATGGCGGTGGCGGCCGGCGTCGCCCTGGCTCTCATGGCGTATCCGCTCTGGTTCCAGTTCTTGGGACCGCAGCACTACGCCGGCCCGTTCTGGTGGTCGCACATGTTCGACATGGATCTCGCATCCTATGTCGCCTATGCGCGCGAATCGATCGGCGGCGACCCAGCGGTAGCCTCCCGGCTCGCGGCGAATCCCACCGAGGAGAATTCCTTCTTCGGCTGGCCCTTGTGCGTCTTCGCGGTTGTCACCGGGCTGGTGTGGTTCCGGGTCATGGCGGCGCGTCTGGCCTTTATGGTCGCGCTCGTCTTCGCGGTCCTGTCGTTCGGCAACCAGATCAAGATCGACGGTGTCCAGACCGGCGTGCCTGGTCCGTGGAAGCTGTTCAGCGGGTTGCCGCTGCTCGAATCCGTGATCGTCACGCGGCTGGCCCTCGTGGTGACCGCGGCTGTCGGCGTTCTGCTCGCGGTCGCGGGCGAGCGAATCGCCGGCCTTCTCGCCTCGATGGATGACCGCGACAGCCGGCGCAAAGCGCTGTTCATCTGGTACGGAACCGTGGCGGCGATGTTGATTCCGGTCGCGCCGACACCACTGCCGACAACGACTCCCGCTCCGGTTCCCGCATTCTTCGCCGACGGGACGTGGCGGCAGTATGTCGGCGACGGCTCGGTCGTGCCGGTGCCACCGCAGCCTTTGCCGCCCGAGTCGATGCGCTGGCTGATCGCGGCCAAGCTGGAATTCCGATTGGCGGACGGCTACTTCCTGGGCCCCAAGAGCGAGCACGACCCGACCCCGGACTACGGCCCGCCCCGCCGGCCCACCGCTGAACTGCTCCGGCAGGTCGCGGCGTCGGGCAGCATGCCGCAGATCACCGACGTGCAGCGCCTGCAGGCGGCGGCCGATCTACGGCACTGGCAAGCGGATGTGCTCGTGCTCGGGCCCCACCCGCACGCGGACGCGTTACGCAAGGCCGTGGACGTCCTGATTGGACAGCCGGGCCGGGAGACCGGCGGCGTGTGGGTGTGGGATGTGCGGACGCTTCGCTAGGTGCCGAGCACGAAATCATTGCGGCACGGGCCGCGTTCGACCTCCTGCACCAAAGCGGCCGGTTGACATCCCGGGTGTACGAGGGTGGTCGGGCCTGACCGATGCGCAGTCGGCCAGGGAGCCGGCCCGGCGAATCGCATGCGTCAGTATCGCCGCTGCGCCGCCTGAAGCACAGCCAACGCCTTCGTGCGCGCATCGTCCTCTTCGGACTGGAGCAGCTTGATGGCTTCGTCGGTCGCGTTGGCCAGCTGCCGGGACAATTCCGCGTGAGTGCGCAACTGCTGCGTCTTGGTCCACAGCTCGACGAACACCGACACCTTGGCCCGCAGCACCCACGGGTCAAAGGGTTTCGTCAGGTAGTCGACCCCGCCCGCGGCGTAGCCCCGCACCGCCAGCTGAGCGTCCCGGTCCACGGCCGTCAGGAAGATGACGGGGATGTGGCGGGTGCGCTCGCGCCGCTTGATGTGGCTGGCCGTCTCGAACCCGTCCATGTCCGGCATCTGCGCGTCGAGCAGGATGAGCGCGAAGTCGTGGATCAGCAACTGTTTCAGCGCGGCCTCGCCGCTCTCGACAGCCACGGTCTCGACCGGCAGGCCCTGAAGCATCGCCTCCAAGGCGATCAGGTTGTCCCGCCGGTCGTCGACAAGCAGCGCTTTGGCCGTCTGGGCCTGCATCATGCGAACGTGCCCTTCCCGAGGGGGAGCGTGCCCTTCCCCAATGCAGCGTGCATCATGCGATCGTGCCCTTCCCGAGGGGGAGCGTGCCCTTCCCCAATACGGCGTGCATCATGCGAACGTGTCCTTCCGCTGCGTCCACGTTGCCATGAGCTCCAGCAGTTCGTCGAGGTCGACCGGCTTGCTGATGTAGTCGCTGGCGCCCGCCTCAAGCGCCGCCTCCCGGTCCGTCGGCATCGCCTTGGCCGTGAGGAAGACGACCGGCAGCCCCGCGAAGCGCGGGTTGCGCCGGATCTCCTGGGTGGTCTGGTACCCATCCTGATTGGGCATCATCGCGTCCATCAGCACGATATCGACGTCGGGATGGTCGGCCAGCAGCCGTATGCCGTCGGCCCCGTTGTCTGCGTAGAGCACGGTCATGCCGTGCAGCTCCAGCGCGCTGGTCAAGGCGAACACATTGCGCACGTCGTCATCCACGATCAACACCGTGGCTCCGTCAAGCCGTTGCGCGGCAACGGTTTGCCGCTTCTCGGGCACGCTCGCGGCGTGCGTGGACGGCGTGAGGAACGGCCCGACGGGTAGGTCGCTGTCGATGACGTCGGGCAGGTAGAGCGTGAACACCGAGCCCTGCCCGACCGTGGACTCGACCGTGATGGTCCCGCCCAGCAGCCTGGCCAGCTCGCGGCTGATCGACAGCCCGAGCCCCGTGCCGCCGTATCGCCGGCTCGTCGTCCCGTCGGCCTGGTGGAACGCCTCGAAGATGAGGCCCAGCTTGTCGTCGGGGATGCCGATTCCGGTGTCGCGGATGGAGAATGCGACCACCTGCCGCGCCTGCCGCAGGTTCACATTGTCGAACCGGATGTCGGTCGGCGCGGGCGCGATTTCGAGCCCGACCGACCCGCTCGCGGTGAACTTGATGGCGTTGGACAGCAGGTTGCGCAGGATTTGTTGCAGCCGTTGGGCATCGGTGGTCACCGTGCTGGCGCGCAACTCCGGCGCTACCGTGACCGACAGTCGCAGTTTCTTTTCGTCGGCCTGCGGCCGGAACGCCGCCTCGACGAACTCGCGCACCTCGGTGAACGGCACCTGCGTCGGCTCGATGTCCATCCGGCCGGCCTCGATCTTCGACAGATCCAGGATGTCTTCGATCAGCGCGAGCAGATCGGAACCGGCATTGTGAATCGTGCGCGCGAATTCGATCTGCTTGGTGGTGAGATTGCCGTCGGGGTTGTCCGACAGCAGCCGGGCCAGCAGCAGCACCGAGTTGAGCGGGGTGCGCAGCTCGTGGCTCATGTTGGCGAGGAACTCCGACTTGTATTGCGACGCCGAGGCCAGTTGCTGCGCCTTTTCCTCCAGGCGCAGCCGGGCCATCTCGATTTCCCGGTTCTTTATCTCAATGTTGCGGTTCTGCTCCGACAGCAGCGCCGCCTTCTCTTCCAATTCATTGTTGGTACGCAACAATTCCGCGCTCTGCTCGCGGAGTTCGTGCGCCAGGCGCTGCGACTGGGCCAGCAGTTCCTCGGTGCGCCGGTTGGCCAGGATCGTGTTGAGCGTGATGCCGATGGTGGTCGCGAGCCGCTCCAGGAAGTCGGCGTGCAGCCCGGAGAACTGGGTGATGCTGGCGAACTCGATCACGCCGAGCACCTCCCCCTCGAACAGCACCGGCAGGATCAGCAGATCGGACACCGGGGTCTCGGCGATGCCGGTGCGCAAGGTCAGCGGCGTGATCCCCTTGCCGACCCGGATCGGGCGGCGGGTCTGCGCCGCCTGTCCGACGAGGCCCTCGCCCGCGGCGAACGTCATCGACTCGTCGGGCCGGCCGTAGCCGTAGGAGGCCGCGAGCCGCAGGCTGCCGTCACCATCCACATCCGACAGGAAGAACGCCGCCACCTGGCCGTTGATCAGCGGGGTGACCTCCGCCATGATCATGCGGCACACCTCTTCGAGCTCCCGCTGGCCCTGCAGCAGCGCGCTGGTGCGGGCGATGTTGGAGTCGAGCCAGCTCTGCTGCGCGTTTTTCTCGGTGGTCTCGCGCAGCGTCACGATCATGCGGTTGATGTTGTCCTTAAGCTCGGCGACCTCGCCCTGCGCCTGCACCGCGATGTGCTGCGTGAGGTCGCCACGCGTCACGGCCGTCGATACCTCGGCGATCGCGCGCAGCTGGGTGGTCAAGGTTGACGCGAGCTGGTTGACGTTTTCGGTCAGGTGCCGCCACGTGCCGGACACGCCGCGCACCTGCGCCTGGCCGCCCAGCTTGCCCTCCGAACCCACCTCGCGGGCCACGCGCGTCACCTCGTCGGCGAAGCTGCGCAGCTGGTCGACCATCGTGTTGACGGTCGACTTCAGTTCGAGGATCTCACCGTGGGCGTCGACCGTGATCTTTTGCGACAGGTCGCCCTTGGCCACGGCCGTGGTCACCTGGGCGATGTTGCGCACCTGAGCGGTCAGGTTGGACGCCATCAGGTTGACGTTGTCGGTGAGGTCGCGCCAGGTGCCGGCCACGCCGCGCACGTCGGCCTGTCCGCCGAGCTTGCCTTCCGTGCCGACCTCGCGCGCCACCCGGGTCACCTCGTCGGCGAACGACGACAGCTGGTCCACCATCGTGTTCACGACGTCCTTGAGCTCAAGGATCTCGCCCTGCGCC
>NZ_QJUG01000286.1 GCF_003426775.1 Allorhizocola rhizosphaerae
CGCAGGCACTGCTTCGGGCGAGGACCGTGGCCGGGTCTGCCTCGCTCGCGGAGTCCTTTATGGAGCTGATAGACCCTATTCGGTACCCGGCGGGAGGCCTGCGGCGCGAGCAGATCACCGAGATCCGGCGGATCAAGGCGCGCGTGGAAAGCGAACGGCTCCCGCGCGGGGCAGACCCGCTCACGCACGTCAAGTTGGGCCGGGGTGGGCTGGCCGACGTGGAGTGGACGGTGCAGTTGCTCCAGCTGCGGCACGGGCACAAGATCGCGGGGCTGCGCAGCACGCGCACGCTGCGCGCGCTCGGCGCGGCGGCGGGGGCCGGGCTGGTACCGGATGAAGAAAAAATGGCATTGGAACGGGCGTGGATACTGTGTTCGCGGGTGCGCAACGCATTGACACTCATCCGTGGCAGAGCGTCCGATCAGCTCCCCCGGCACGGCGCTGAGCTGGCCGGGGTCGCCCGGCTGCTCGGCGCCTCCAAGGAGCCTGGACGGTTCCTGGACGAATACCTGAAGGTCACCCGGCGGGCTCGCGCGGCGGTCGAGCGGTTGTTCCTAAGTTAGAGTGATCCGATGGCGCTGTATGTGGTAGGCGACGTGCATGGGTTTGCGGCCCAGGCCACGACTGCGCTGCGCGACGCCGGGCTCATCGACGAGAAGGGCCGCTGGTCCGGTGGCCAAGACAAGCTGTGGTTCCTGGGCGATCTGACCGACCGCGGGCCCAACGGCATCGCCGTGATCGACCTGGTGCGCCGGCTGCAGCGGGAGGCGGCCGAGGCCGGGGGCGAGGTCGGCTGCGTGATCGGCAACCATGACTTGCTGCTGATGGGCAGCAGATACATCCCCGACTCCCCGGTGACCGACCAGCGCACGATCATCCAGGTGTGGGCGCTCAACGGTGGGCAGGAGCAGGATCTGTCCGGTTTGGACGATGAGCGGGCCGAGTGGCTGGCTGGGCTGCCGGCCGTGGCGCTGGTCGAGGACCACCTGCTGATCCACGCCGACACGGTCGGCTATCTGGAGTTCGGCCAGACCATCGATGAGATCAACGAGACGGTCCGCACCTTCATGCGGGAGAAGGATCCCAGCTCGTTCGGGGTGCAGACCCGGCTGCTGTTCCGGCGGTTCGACTTCCTCGACGCCGCCGATGGCGTGGCCAATGCGCGCAAGCTGCTGGACACGTTGGGCGGCAAGCAGATCGTCCACGGGCACTCGACAATCCCGGAGACGTTCGGGGTCAGTCCGTCCGCAGTGGACGGTCCCATGGTCTACGCCGGCGGCCTCGTCGTCGCGACCGACACCGGCCTCGCCCTCGGCGCCCCCTGCGTCGTCATCCCGCTGCCGCTCCAATAACCCGCCCAGCCCCGCTTGCCCTGGGTCGCCGTGCCGTTGCCGCCGCCTGACTTCGGAGACGAGCCCTATGTAGACTGGCACGTTCTTCCGCTGAGGCTTACCGCTTGGCGAGCGGTTGCGCTGAGGCGGATGGTAGAGTAAAGTCCATAGTGACCGTGTTCAGTTGGTCATTCCCTGATTCGAGATTCGCGATTCTCTCATGCCTTGATTCGATAATCGGCATTCCGCACTTCGTGATTCGAGTCTCCCTCATTCCAGTATTCTGAGCTTCGTTCATTCGAGCTTCCACGATTCCGTGAGTTTAAGATTCGTGCAATCCCCATTCCGACATTCCGGTTCTCCGAGGCATGCCGACAAGCAATGCTTTCACGCATGCAAATTCACATCTCGACATTCCCCTTGCGTAAGTGACATTGACACGACACGGAAGGGCTTGAGATGGATCTTCAAGCTACATCAATCGTCGCCGCCTCCGTCACCATGCAGGCCTTACTCACTGAGGTTCACTCTGAACTGGCCTGGCACTTTGCGTTGGCGTGGCTGGTGGCCGCGATCGTCGAGGTCCTCAGGACCCGACCATAGCGCCGGTGACGGGAAAGGTCATCAAGCATGACTTTCCCGTTGCCATTGATCCTTCAGACAAATGGAGAAGACAACAATGGAGCACAGATTAATAGACATCACGCGGGCCTGGCCGGCTACGGAACTGGAGCTCATCGGCAGGATCCTTGACGGCAAGGCGGCGGGCGACCCGGAAGTGCTGGTGATCGGCTTCGATTATCAGCGCGGGGCGATCGGCGAGACCGGTGGCTACAGGTTCGTCGGCATCGGCGATCCCCAGGCGGAGTCTGTGGTGGCCGAGCGCATCGCGAAGCTGGTGCAGGAGCAGGCGGAGGCCGGGTCCGAACCCGTCGTCCTCTACTCGTTCCACCCCCTGGTGCTGGCGTTGTGCGACAACCTGGCGGGTCAGGGCCACTCGGTCTCGGGCCGCAACCTCACCGAGTTCTCCAGGTCCAAGGCGGCCGTGGACACCAAGGCCACATCGCGCTGGCCGGCGGACTTCATGCAGATCGACGAGGCCCTGGCTGTGCTCGTCACGGTGCTACAGGAAAAGGGACATGTCGGCCGGGACAAACCTGTCTTTAAGACAGAGATCCGCAAGCTGTTGCAGCGAGCGGACATCCGCTTCGACAAGAACCACTCGAAGGCCTCCGGGTCGCAAAACCTCATCAGTGAACTGGTCAACCAGGCGGCGGCCCGGGGGTTGATCGATGTGGCGGGCAAGGAACCGAGGATCGTGCTCTGGCTGCGGGAGCCGAAGAGCGTTCAGGCCGAGATCGGGGAGGAGCGCACTCCGTCCCAGGAGTACGTGAACATACTGATGTCGAGCGGCCTCGGGCCGTTTGCCGACTTCCGTACCCAGCTGTACGACATGATCGAGCTGACCGTGCACGACAACGCGGGCAAGCTGGGCCGCACCGAGCTGGTCAAGCGCGCCGTCGCGGGAGTCCGGGAGCAGGCGCCCGATTTGCTTCTACGTCCGAGGCGCAAGCCGATTCCGCGCGACAGCTATCCGTGGAACAAGCTGCGCGTGTTCGCGGGTGAGCTGCTGGAGAAGGTTCCCGTTCTCCTTAACGAGGCCGGGCAACCGTTCTGTGCGTCGTGGGGGACGGCTTTCGACAAGGTCCACGGGCTGACCGAGGACTGGCGGAACCAGTTGGAGTCCTTTCTCGTGCTCGAGTTGGTTCGGAAGGGCGCGGTGATCCGCTCGGGTCAGGCCGAGGATCTCGCGGGCGCGCTGTTCGCCAACCGGTCCGAGGAGAGCGTGGTGCGGGTGGAGGAGATATTGCAGCCTTTGTTCGAGAAAGGCAGGCTGCGCTTCGATCCCGATACCGACACGTTGTGCCTTGCATGATGTCTAGGTGATGTGTGACCGTGACCCGCCGGACCGGTCCGGCGGGTCACGCATTTTGGCGCCGGAGGCCGTCCAGCTAACCACCCACCAGGGTGAGCGTGACTTTCCTCTCCCGCTCGATGGTCGCCCGGTCGAACCGGAACGAGACCATCTGCCCGGTGCGCCACAGCTCGAACTGGTCGGAGTAGTTGGCGTGGAACGGATGCCCGGAGTTGCCGGTCAGCTGGATCCAGCGGGACTCGTTCAGGTTGTTCAGGTCCACGATCATGCGCATGCTCGGTACGGCGTCGACCTCATAGCCCCGCTTGGCATCCCACCCGGTCGCGTTGACGAGCGCGTCGCCGCCCGGGATTTCGGCGACCGGCAGGTTGAACAGCCATTCGATCGGCGCGATGCCCGAGGACCCGAACGTGGCGTGCGTCGGCGTGAGCGTGTGCATCGCGCCCCAGCGCCAGTCGGACGCGTCTTCGCCCTGCGCGTCGGCGAGCTCCTTGACGGCAGCGGCCATCGCCCGCCCGATCATGTCGTCGCGCGTCTCGACCACGTCCGCGGTCGACTTGTCGTCCCACCAGGCCGACGATGGGCTGTCGAGCAGCCGCCGCACCACCTCGAACCACCGGTCGCCGCCGTCCGGCGCATGGTCGGAAGTCATCTCGTCAAACGTGAGCAACAGCAGGTGCCGCCAGATCGCGTTGTAGTAGGCGGCCGCGGCCGAGTCGTCCGGCTGCTCGAACTTGGTCCACGCCTTGAGCAGCGCGTCGGCGTCCTGCTCGACCCGCGACAGGGGCTGCCGCTTGACCCGCAGCAGGTGCGGCACCAGCGTGGGCGCGAACCCGTTGCGGCTGTCGAACTGCATCTTCTGCACGTCATCGACCGTGATTTGCCCGCGATGCGTGGAGATCATGTCGTTGATGCGCTGCGAACGGTACCCGTAACTCCAGTCACTGGTCAGCATGTGGGGATACGCCGGCCCGGCGACCGCCTGGTTGGCCGTCACGATGTAGCCCTGCGGCGGGTTGTACACACTCGGCAGCTGATCGAACGGGATGTATCCGGTCCAGTCGTAGGCCGGGTCCCAGCCGGGCGCCAGGTAGCGGCCGTCTCCCTTGCCGCGCACGGGAATCTTGCCCGGGGTCTGATAGCCGATATTGCCATCGACGTCCGCGTATATCATATTTTGCGCCGGTACCTCGAACAGCTCCGCCGCTTTCCGGAAGTCCGCCCAGTTCGTGGCCTTGTTGAGCCGCATGATCGCATCGCCCGTGCGCCCCGGCTCCAGCGCGGTCCACCGGATGGCGATGGCCTTGTCCTTGGCGAGCTTCTTGAGCTCATCGCTCGCATCCGAGATCAGCGGCCCGTGCTTGGTGCTCCGCACGGTGATCGTCACATCGGCCCCGCCCGCGACCTTGACCGTCTCCTGCCGCGACGTCACCTCGGCCGTCTGGTCCTCCAGATACAGGTCGATGACGTCCGGCCCGAGATTGGTGAACCCCCAAGCGATCCGGGCGTTGTGTCCAATCACGACACCGGGAACGCCCGAGAACGTGAACCCGGCAACGTTGAGCCCGCAGTCGCAGTGCAGGCCCATCTGATACCAAATCCCGGGCTGGCTCGGACTCAGATGCGGATCGTTGGCCAGGATCGGCTTCCCCGTGCCCGTCTTGCTCCCGCTGATCACCCACGAGTTCGACCCGATCCCGTCGATCTTGCGTTCCAAACTATCCAAAGTAGACGTGTGTCCGCTCCCGGGCGCGTAATCGGCCGCCACGATCGGCGCGTTGCGATCATATGGATACGCCGGGTAGAGCTCGTCCACCTGCTCGCGGGTCAGCCCGACACCCTCCAGCACGGCCCGCCGGATCTCGTCTTGCATGTTGCCGCGCAGGTCCCAAGCCATCGCCTTGAGCCAGGCCAGGCTGTCCACCGGATGCCACCGCTCGATCACGTAGTCCGAGTTTTGCAGGCCCAACAACCGATACTCCAGCGAGTCGCCGCTCGGGTTGGCCTCAAGCCACGCGTTGACCCCCTCGGCGTAGGCGGTCAGCGCGGCCCGCGCGTCCTCCGACAACAGCGCGAACTCCTGCTCGGCCACCCGCCGCCAGCCCATGGTGCGCAGGTAGATGTCGGTCTTCAGCTGGCTCTCGCCGAAGATCTCGGCCACCCGCCCGGCCGTCACGTGCCGCCGGAAGTCCATCTCCCAGAAGCGATCCTGGGCGTGCACATATCCCTGCGCCTTCAGCAGATCGGCCTCGGTTTTGGCATAGATCTGAGGTATCCCATGCTGATCGCGGTGCACGGTCACCGGCGCGCTCAACCCCTTGAGCGTCAGCGTCCCGTTGTGCTGCGGGAAGCCCGCCCGCACGGCCCACACCACCCATCCGGCCCCGGCCGCGAGCAGCGCGACCACACCGACCAGCGACCAGACTCCAACCAACCGGAGCACCCGAAGAACGCGAGGGGACGGCTTCACGATCGGCAACATAGCATCAGGGTGTGACAGCGGCGATCGCCGATCGTTTGCTCACCGGCGACGAACCGTGGATGCGCATCCGTGACGCATCACCGCCGCCGCTGCGCCTCGGTCCTCGCGGCCCGCTGTTCGCGGCGATCCGGCTCGGCTACCCCGACGAGCGCACCGACCGGCACCTGGCCCGTGGAGGGTCGCCACGGCAAACAGGCCGGGAGCTCGTCGACCGGTCCAGCCCCGCGCAGGCCCTATGCGTGACCGAGGGCCTCCCAGAATCCTGGAAGGCCCTCGGCTAACCGGAGTTGAGCAAGCTGTAGATCACACGTCGAAGTAGAGCTGGAATTCGTGTGGTGTCGGGCGCAGCCGGACCGAGTCGATCTCGGCGCTGCGCTTGTAGTCGATCCAGGTCTCGATCAGGTCCTGGGTGAACACGCCACCGGCGAGCAGGTACTCGTGGTCGGCCTCCAGGCCGCTGAGCACCTCTGGCAGCGAGCCGGGCACCTGCGTGACCGCGGCCGCCTCCTCCGGGGGCAGGTCGTAGAGGTCCTTGTCCACCGGCGCCGGCGGCTCGATCTTGTTCTTCACGCCGTCGAGGCCGGCCATGAGCATCGCCGAGAACGCGAGGTACGGGTTGCTCGACGGGTCGGGGCAGCGGAACTCGATGCGCTTGGCCTTGGCGTTGGTGCCCGTGACCGGGATGCGCGTGCAGGCGGAGCGGTTGCGCTGCGAGTACACCAGGTTGACCGGGGCCTCGAACCCGGGCACCAGGCGCCGGTACGAGTTGACGGTCGGGTTGGTGAACGCGAGCAGCGACGGGGCGTGGTGCAGCAGACCGCCGATGTACCACCGGGCGACGTCGGACAGGCCCGCGTAGCCGGTCTCGTCGTACATCAGGTTTTCGCCGCCCAGCCACAGGCTCTGGTGGGTGTGCATGCCGGAGCCGTTATCGCCGAACAGCGGCTTGGGCATGAACGTCGCGGTCTTGCCCGCGACCCAGGCCGTGTTCTTCACCGTGTACTTGAACAGCTGCATCTGGTCGCCGGCCTGCAGCAGCGTGCCGAACCGGTAGTTGATCTCAGCCTGGCCGGCGGTGCCCACCTCGTGGTGCGCCCGCTCGACCGTGAAGCCGAGCTTCACCAGGTTGGACACCATCTGGTCGCGCAGGTCGGCGTAGTGGTCCGTCGGGGCCACCGGGAAGTAACCGCCCTTGTAGCCCGGCTTGTAGCCGCGGTTGGGCTGGTCGCCGTCGAGCTGGCGGCCGGTGTTCCACGCGCCCTCGATCGAGTCGATGTGGTAATAGCCCTCGTTGGCGCCGGTCGAGTAGCGGATCGAGTCGAAGATGTAGAACTCGGCCTCGGCGCCGAAGTAGGCCGTGTCGGCGATGCCGCTGGAAGCCAGGTAGGCCTCGGCCTTCTTGGCCACGTTGCGCGGGTCGCGCGAGTAGGCCTCACGCGTGAACGGGTCGTGGATGAAGAAGTTGAGCGCGAGCGTCTTCTGAGCCCGGAACGGGTCGATGAACGCGGTGCTCACATCGGGCAGCAGCAGCATGTCCGATTCGTGGATCGCCTGGAAACCGCGGATCGAAGACCCGTCGAAGGCGAGACCGTCGGTGAACACCTTCGCGTCGAAGGACTCGACCGGCACGGTGAAGAACTGCATCTGACCGGGCAGGTCGCAGAAGCGCACATCGATGAACTTCACGCCCTCTGCTTTGAGGTATGACAGCAGCTCCTCGGAATTGGCGAACAACACGTCCTCCTGGCTTAACATCATGGGTTGGCTGGTAGCGAAGCTAGAACCGGTGGGTTGCCCGGTCGTGTCGCAACTGTTTCGGCCGTGTTACGTCACTGGTCTGTAGGCTCGGCCCGTGACCGCATCCGCCGCTCCCGCCGCGACCGCCCCGACGCTCGCCCGCCGATTCGGTGCCCTGCTTGTCGACTGGATTCTTTGTTTGCTGGTGTCGGGCCTCTTTGCCCGCCCCCTGACGGACGGCTGGGCGCCCGTTGTGGTCCTGATCGCAGAGTACGCCTTCTTTGTAGGGATCTTCGGGCAGACCCCCGGGATGAAGCTCGCGCGTTTCACCTGCATGAGCGCGTCGACCGGGCTGCCGGTCGGCATCCCGCGCGCCGCCCTGCGCGGCCTGCTGCTGGCGCTGGTCATCCCCGCCCTCCTCGGCGCGCACGACCGCATCGCCGGCACGGTCCTGCGCAGGCTTGACCCTGACACCGTGTGAGGCCCCACCCTCGGGTGTGCCATGTTCACCATCGGAGAGTTCGCCAGCCTGAGCCGGGTCTCGATCCGCATGCTGCGGCACTATGACGCCATCGGCCTGCTTCGACCCGCCTCTATAGATTCTTCTTCCGGGTACCGGTTGTACCGCGCGGATCAACTCCGGCGGCTCAACCGGATCGTCGCCCTGAAGGACCTCGGGTTCACCCTGCAGCAGGTGCAACAGATCATCGACGACAAGGTCGACGTCACCGAACTGCGCGGCATGCTGCGCCTGCGGCGGGCCCAGCTCGAAGTCCAGATGGCGGCCGACGCGGCCCGGCTCACCGGCGTCGAGGCGAGACTCCGCATGATCGAAAGGGAGGGCTTCATGTCCACCGAGGAAGTCGTGCTCAAGCAGATCGCCCCGATCCGCGTTGCCACGCTGACCGCCACCGCGGCAGGCTACGGCCCGGAGCAGATCGGCCCGGTGATCCAGCCGCTGTATGGGCAGCTTTGCGAGCGCATGCTCGCGGCCGGGCTCACGCTCGACGGCGGCCCGGCGGTCGCCTACTACGAACCGGCCGACGGCGAGTCCGTCATCGTGCACGCGGGCAGGCCCACCACCGCGGATGCCAGCGCCGCCAAGGACTTCGCCATCGTCGACCTGCCCATGGTCCCGACCGCGGCCACGATCATCCACCGCGGCTCGATGGACGATGTCATGCAGAGCGAGCACATCCTTGCCCGCTGGATTGAGGACAACGGATACAAGCCGGTCGGCCTGCACCGCGAGGTCTACCTCGACTACCACCCGGACAAGGTCGACGAGGGCATCACCGAGCTGCAGATCGCGGTCGTCCGGGCTTAGCTCGTCACGGCGCGGCCAGGCGGGCAGCGGCCGCGCGCAGCGTGCCGGTGAGCTCCGGGAGTCCACTGTGGACCGGCCGGCCGGCCCGCTTGACCACGCGCCCGGCGACGATGGCAGCTTCCACATTGCCCGGGTGGGCAGCGGTCACCACGGCTGGAATGGGATCCTGCGCGCCGGCGAGATTCACGTCGCCGGCGCGCAGCACGACCAGGTCGGCGTGCTTGCCGGGGCGCGGCGAGCCGATCCGCCCGGCGAGCCCGAGCGCGGCGGCGCGCAGCACGACCAGGTCGGCCTGCTTGCCGGGGCGCAGTGAGCCGATCCGCCCGGCGAG
>NZ_QJUG01000287.1 GCF_003426775.1 Allorhizocola rhizosphaerae
TGAAAACATTCATACCAAAGGAATCAACCCAACAAAGGGGTCAAAAACCAAACAAAAACTTTGGCACTGGCATAAACAAGCACCCTGTTAAGTTCTCAAAAAACAAACACACACCAAACCAGACCACACACCGTGCGACCCAACCCGGGGCAACTCCCCAACACTACCCGGTTAGCCTCGCCAGGTCAACCCTCGTGTTTCCTGAATTTTCAGGGACTGGAAGAGTTTCGCTGACACTACCCGGAATGCTAGAGCGTGCAGAGGCGGACAACCGCCTAACTTGCACTGGCCTAGCCACCTTACCCGGTCGGATTCGCGTGCGCAAGCCCCGCACCGCCCGGATGTCCCGCGAATTCCGGAACTCTGCCGAGTGTCCGTTCCCTCGCGGGCCGGACTGAAGGTTACGCGACCGCGCTACTGCGATGCAAATCGGGCCGGGGCAATGGTTCCGACCACCGGGCTGAGCTCGACATCGCCGGCGCGAGCCCGGATGACAATCGTGTCCCCGTCTTCGAGGTACCGCTCGCCCCGGTGCAGTTCGAGCAGCGAGCCGACCTGGTCGGGCGAAGGGCCCGACACCGTGCCCGACGCGAACAGGTCACCCGTGCGCAGGCACGCCCCATTGACCGTCATGTGGGCCAGCTGCTGCGCGGGAGTCCAGTACATGGAGGCGAACGGTGGGCGCGTGACCATCTCGCCGTTCCAGGAAACCTCAAGCGCCAGATCCAACCCGCGCCTGTCGTCGGCGAGATAGGCGAGCACCGGTGGATCCTGCACGGGCGCCGAAGTCCAAGCCGACTCCAGCGCTGCCAGCGGAGTGATCCATGCTCCAACCGAGGTGGCGAACGACTTGCCAAGGAACGGACCCAGTGGCTGATATTCCCACGCCTGGATGTCGCGCGCGGACCAGTCGTTGACGAGCACAACCCCGAACACATGGTCCGCGAAAGCCGACCACGCCACCGGCGATCCCGGCGAAGACCCGACCCCCACCACGAACCCGACTTCGGCCTCGATGTCGAGCCGCCGGGATGGCCCGAAGTCGCCCGCTCCGCGCTGCCCGCACGGCCGCACCACCGTCGTGTCACTCACCACGACCGTGCCGGCCCGTCCGTGGTACCCGATGGGCAGATGCTTCCAGTTCGGCAGCAGCGCCGGCTGCCCAGGCCGGAAGATCTGCCCGACATTGGTCGCGTGATGCTCCGACGAGTAGAAGTCGACGTAGTCCGCGACCGTCCAGGCCAGCCGCTGCGTGACCGAAGAAAGCGGGATCAGCAGGCCTTCCACGACTCCCCGATGGGCCTCGTCGCCAAGCAGCTCGATCAACCGCGCCCGCACCGCGGACCAATGTGCGGGCCCGAGCGCCAGAAAGCGGTCGAGATTTTCCCATCGCAGGCTGTCCGCCGCGAGGACCAGACCCGCCGCCTCGCACGCGTCCAGGTCGAGTGCCCGCTCGCCGATTCGCACCGCGCACCGAGGCCGCCCGTCCTCGGGCACCACGACCCCATACGGAAGGTGGTTGATGTCGTATCCACTGCCGGCCGCACCCGGTACCCAGGAAGAATTCATGGCCCCACCAATCCAAGCTGTTGCATGTCGGCTACCGGTTCGGCGATGCTGCACGTCCCGAAGCCCTGCCACAGCGGCCTCGGGTCGTTCCTGAACGGACGGATCGCCTCGATCAGGGTCAACGGCTGCGTGGAGGCGAGGACCGAGGCGACCTCGCCCGTCTCCGCGCCGTCGTTGGTCAGGCACACCGCCGCCAGGATGTTGATGAACCCGTGGTGGGTGAACCCGGTTTCCGGATCGCTGTGCCGGATCGCGCTGTGCAGGCCGGCCGTGAGCTTGAACGGCAGCTTACGCTCGAAGCAGGCGCGGATCACGGCGGCGAGCTCCTGCGGGGTCGGAAACAGTTCCGCCGCAAGGCCTCCCGTGCGGAACTTGGCCGCGATGTCCAAACCGGACTGTCGTGCCTCGGCGATGGTGTCGAGCGCGCCGAGCAGTCCCCAGGCCAGCGGCACCTCGGCAAAACCCGACAGCGCGTACCGCTGCAGCAGCTCGATGAGGCGGCGCAGGGTGGGCTGCGGGTCCTCGCCGCGCCGCGCGACGGGCGCCTCGACCTGGCGCACGACCAGTCCGCGCGGGGTGAGCGGGCGGAACAGGTCGCCCAGCGCGATCCCGTCGGCGATCACGCCCACCGTGATCGTCTCGTCCGGGCGGAGCATCCCGCTCAACGTCTTCACCTGCGAGGCCGGGACGAGCAGTGGCCCGACCAGGTCCGCGTACCAGGATGCGCGGTATTCGCGGTGCGATTCGAGCGCGTCGGGCAGCGTGGCGCTGCCGGGCGGGAAGACCGCGGCGTCATCGAGTAGCTGCAGGAGCAGCGGCGGCGTTGACATGATCAGCCAATCTAGAGGACGCTACAGAGAGCGGACAAGCGTGTCCGATTATCGGACACTGCAGCCAGGAGGTTGGTCATGCCGTATTTTCGCAGTGTTGGTGAGGTACCCCGGAAGCGGCACACCCAGTTCCGCGCGCCCGACGGCAGCCTGTACGCCGAGGAGCTCATGGGCCAGGAGGGCTTTTCCTCCGACTCGTCACTGCTTTACCACCGCAACGCGCCGACCGCGATCGTCGCGGCCGAGGCGTTCGACCCTCCGCAGTGGACGCGCATGCCGAACCGGCCGTTGAAGCCACGCCACTTCCGCACGCACAAACTCGACGCGTCGGGCGCCGACGCGGTACTCGGAAGGCAGCATTTACTCGCCAACGACGACTGCCGCATCTCCTACGTGCTCGCCGATTCGCCATCCCCGTTGTACCGCAACGCGATCGGCGACGAGTGCCTGTACGTGGAGGCGGGCTCAGTGCGCGTCGAGTCCGTGTTCGGCGTGCTCGAAGCCAACCCGGGCGACTACGTGATCATCCCGACCTCGGTGATCCACCAGATCGTCCCCAAGGGCACCGCACGCCTGCTGGTCATCGAGGCCACGGGGCACATCGGCCCACCCAAGCGGTACCTGTCCGTGCGCGGCCAGTTTCTTGAGCATGCTCCGTACTGCGAGCGCGATCTGCGTGGACCGTCCGCGCCGATCGAAAAAGACGGCACCGATGTCGAGGTGCTCGTGCAGCACCGCCGCGGCTGGACCAGGCACGTCTACGCGCACCACCCGTTCGACGTCGTGGGCTGGGACGGCTGCCTGTACCCGTGGGCGTTCTCCATCCACGACTTCGAGCCGATCACCGGGCGGGTGCACCAGCCACCGCCCGTGCACCAGACGTTCCAGGGGCCCAACTTCGTGATCTGCTCGTTCGTGCCGCGCAAGGTGGACTATCACCCGCTGTCGATCCCGGTGCCGTACAACCACCACAATGTCGACTCCGATGAGATGCTGTTCTACACGGGCGGCAACTATGAGGCCCGCAAGGGTTCCGGCATCGGCCAGGGATCGATCTCACTGCATCCGTCGGGCTTCACGCACGGGCCGCAGCCCGGCGCCGCCGAGCGCTCGATCGGCGTCGACTACTTCGACGAGCTTGCGGTCATGGTCGACACGTTCCGCCCGCTCGACCTGTGCGAGCCCGCGCTCGCCTGCGAGGACGACGCCTATGCCTGGACCTGGGCCAAGCGGGCGGGCAACGGGCCCGACACGACTAGTGGATGACGACCTTCGTGGTGGTGACCCGGCAGACGACCCGCACGTTTGCCGGGTTCTTCTCCGTGAACGGCTTGCCGTCGTAGAGTTGGGACAGCTCCTCGATCAGCTCCGGCCCGCCGTCCTTGGTCATGCTGACCATGCCCCGGATCTCGACGTACTTGTACGGATCCTGCGGATCGAACAGCAGAATCGACACCCGTGGATCGCGCTCCATGTTCCTGGTCTTGCGCCGGCCGAGGATGGTCGAGAACACCACCGTGTCGTCCTCGCGCTTGACCCAGATCACGCTGTTCTGCGGCGATCCGTCGGGGTTGATCGTCGCGATGGTCGCGAACGTATGCGAATCAATCAGTCTCTTCGCCAGATCGGGGAGATTCATTGGTCCGATGGTGCCAGACTGACCAGCGCGACGGCGATCGCCGCCAGCCCCTCGCCGCGGCCGGTGAGACCAAGACCATCCGTCGTGGTGCCCGACACGGTGACGGGCGCGCCTGCCGCCGCCGACAAAACCTGCTGAGCTTCCTCCCGCCGCCTGCCGATCTTGGGTGCGGCGCCGATCACCTGAATGGACACATTCTCTATCCGGTACCCGGCCGAGCGCGCGAGCCGGGCCGACTCAGCCAATAGGGCCACACCAGAGGCGCCCGACCACTCGGGTCGGTCCGTCCCGAAATTCTCACCGAGGTCGCCCAGCCCGGTGGCACTGAAGATCGCATCGCAGGCCGCGTGGGCCGCCACGTCGCCATCGGAATGCCCGGCCAGCCCGCGCGGCTCATCGGGCCAGTACAGCCCGACCACCCAGCACGGACGGCCCTCCTCGAACGCGTGCACATCCGTGCCCACCCCGACCCGCATGATCACCCCGCTCGCAGTATCGCCTCGGCGACTACAAGATCCCACGGGGTCGTGATCTTCAGCGCGTGCGGGTGCCCGGGAACCGTGTGCACCGGCACGCCCATCCGCTCGACCAGGCCCGCGTCATCGGTGTGCGCGTCGGTCGCCGCCCGGTGTGCCTTGATCAACAGTGAGCGGCGGAACCCCTGCGGTGTCTGCACGGCTCGCAGCTGCGAGCGGTCCACCGTGGCCACGACCTGGTCGTCCGGTGCGACCTGCTTGATCGTGTCGACCACGGGCAGCCCCGGGATCACCGCGTCGTGCCCGTCCCGCACGGCCTGGGCCACGGCCTCGATCAGCGGGGGTGGCGCGAGGGCGCGGGCCGCGTCGTGCACCAAAATGATTTGAAAATTCTCGGGAACCGCGGCGAGCGCCCGCGCCACCGACTCCTGCCGGTGCTCCCCACCGGGCACGACGATCGCACGGGGCACCAGGGCACGCACCTGTTCGACCGCGTCGGCCGGAGCCGCGACCACGATCAGCCCGACGCTCGGCGCCGCCGCGAGATTGCGGCAACAGTGCACGAGCAGGGGCTCACCGGCGAGATCGCGCAGCGCCTTGGGCGTAGGCCCACCCAGCCGCACGCCACGACCCGCCGCCGGAACGAGCACCGCGACATCCCTGTGCGGCGGTGTGGGTGAATCGGTCGCCAAAAGCGAAGTCGACTCCACCCGGCGGCCCGCCGATAATGGGGGGCCGCCAAGGGCGAAGTCGACATCCGTAGTAGTGGGGGTTGATGATCGTGGTGAGATCACGCCTCGGCGAGCACCTTGTCGAGGAGGACCTCCGCCCCGTCCTTGGTGCTCTTTTCGGCGAGCGCCACCTCGCCGACGAGGATGTCTCTGGCCTTAGCGAGCATGCGCTTCTCCCCCGCCGAGAGTCCGCGCTCACGCTCGCGGCGCCACAGGTCACGCACGACCTCAGCGACCTTGAGCGGATTACCCGAGGCAAGCTTCTCGAGATTTGCCTTGTAACGCCGCGACCAGTTGGTCGGCTCCTCGGTGTGTGGAGCGCGGAGGACGTCGAAAACCTTGGTCAGGCCCTCTTCGCCAACAACCTCGCGCACACCGACGATCTCGGCATTTTCGGCGGGCACCCGCACGGTCAGGTCGCCCTGGGCAACCCGAAGGACGAGGTAAAGCTTTTCCTCACCCTTGATCGTGCGGGTCTCGATAGCCTCGATGAGTGCGGCCCCGTGGTGGGGGTAAACGACGGTCTCGCCGACACTGAAATCCATAGGTACGAAACCCCTTTCGCTGTGTCTAGGGTAACACGAGGCCGCGACGCCGTCCCACCCCGTCAGGCCTGGTTAGCGCAGCTCACGTGCGCTGTGAGTCGTATTCCTTTTCCTTGACATCAACTTTTAGGTTTCTTGACCATGCGTTTGGGCTACCGCGTGCGGGGCGAACGCGGGAAAGTTAAGTGTGGGCACTTTGGGGAACGGTCTGCCGGATCTTCCTCCCGAGTGGGGCGAGGTCTTGATCCCCGACGACGCCGCCGAACTGGACGAAGAGGCAGTTGAGGTCCGCAAGCAGCTGCGTGCGGAGGCTCGCCAGGCCCGCCGCCGCGCCCGGCGTGATCGGTGGCGGCGACGGTTCCGCCTACCCAACAAGATCGACGACCCCGAGGAGCCCTCGCTGTTCCTGCCGATGCTCGTGCTCGGCATCGCCCTGTTGATCACGCTGCTGAGCCTGCTCATGATCGCCTGGCCCAGCCTGATCAAGCCCACGCCGGAGCGGGTCGACCCGGGGCCGCCGGTCATCCAGCCGTCCGCATGATCGGCTCGCGCAGCGTGGCCGCCGTGTTGCTGCGGGCCTGCCACCCCCTGCCGGCCGCGGCCGTCACCGCGATATCGGGCGCGCTCGCGCTCGGGCTCGGCCAGCCGGTGGGCACCGCGGCACTGGTCGCGGCATCGATCGGGGTCAGCCAGCTGAGCGTCGGCTGGGCCAACGACGTGATCGACGCCCGGCGCGACCGGGCCGTGGCACGTACCGAAAAACCCATGGTCATCCGCCCGGACCTGGAGCGGGTCTTACGGGTGCTGGCCCTCATCGCGACGCTGGCCACCCTGGGCGCCGCGCTGGCGTGGGGCTGGCCACGCGGGTTCTGGCTCGCCCTCGCGCTGCTGTCGGCGCAGCTGTACAACTGGCCGCTCAAGGCGACACGGCTGTCGATAGTGCCGTATTTGGTGAGCTTCGGCGCGCTGCCGTTGTTCGCGAGCGATCGCCCGCCTGTGTGGATCATCGTGGCAGCGGCATTGCTCGGCGGCGCGGCCCACCTGGTCAACGCAATCCCGGACCTCGCGGACGACGCGGCCACCGGAGTGCGCGGGCTGCCGCACCGGCTCGGTCGGCGGGCTTCGTTCGGGCTGGCATTCGTGCTGCTGATCGCCGCGACCGTGACGCTGGTGTCCGGCGCGCGCCTGCCGTGGTGGGCCGGCACGATCGCGCTGGCGATGCCGCTGCTCGGGCTGTTCGGCGGGGCGCGCACGAAGTTTCGGGTGCTGATCGCGGTCGCGCTCGTGGACGTCGTCCTGCTCGTCGTCAGCGGGGGCCTGTGACTCCCACCGAACGGGCGTTTACTACCCTGAGCCACGTGAAGCGCTCGATCACCTTCGCCCTCGCGACCGCCGCCGTCGCCTTCGCACTCTCCGGTTGCAGCGCCGGGCTCTACACGCAGACGGCCGACCAGACGCCGACGGTGCCCGGGGCCAATGTCACCGTGCCGGGGCGCGACGGGGTGGGCACACTTTCGGTGCGCAACGCCACGCTCGCCTATCCGGGCACGGAGGGCTACAAAGCCGGATCGCAAGCGCAGGCGCATATCTGGCTGTTCAACGACACGCCCGAGCCGGTGCGCGTCGTGATCCGGCCGGGGCTCGAGTCGCCGGTCACGATCCCGCCGGGTGGCTTCGCCAAACCGGAGGTGAGGTTCCCCGTCGACAAGACGCTGCACAACGACGGCAGCTTCCCGGTCGAGGTCGAGTTCGTGGGCGTGAGCCGCTTCAACCTGGTGCTGCCGATCGCGCCGCCGGACGAACCGGCACCCAAGCACAAAATCGAGCTCGACCAACCCGCCGGCAGCGGCCACTGACCCCGCCCCCCGGGGTTGATTTCCGGTTGATCATGAACTCACGTCCATGTTCGACGGTGTGTCGCGACACCGACTTCATGGTCAACACCTCAGAGCCGTTTGCAGCGCCATGCCCGGGGGTCGATGTCGGACCTACCCTGTAGCTTGCGGGGTGTGAAAGCGAGCTCTGCCAAGACACGTGCGTCCTATCTGTGCGACGCGTGCGGGCATCAGCCACCCAAGTGGGTGGGGCGGTGCCCGGAGTGCGGCGAGTGGGGCTCCATTGTGGAGTCGACCACCGGGCCCTCGCTGGGCGCGATGCGCCACGTCGCGCCGCGCCAGCCGGGTGAGCCGGCCCGTCCAATCGCGACGATCAGCGCCGAGCCCGCGCGTGCGGTTGCCACGGGCGTGGGCGAGCTCGACCGGGTGCTCGGGGGCGGGCTCGTGCCCGGCGCGGTGGTGTTGCTCGCGGGCGAGCCGGGCGTTGGCAAGTCCACTTTGCTGCTTGACGTCGCCCAGCAGTGGGCGCTGGGCAGCGGCAGCAACGCGCTGGTGATCAGCGGGGAGGAGTCGACGAGCCAGGTGCGGTTGCGCGCCGAGCGCATGGGCACGCTGCACGAGCGGCTCTATCTGGCGTCCGAGACCGACCTTTCGGCCGTGCTGGGCCACGTCGACGCGGTCAAGCCCGGTCTGCTGGTGGTCGACTCCGTGCAGACCATCTCATCTTCGAGCAGCGATGGGGTGGCGGGCGGGGTGACCCAGGTGCGCGCGGTGACGGCCGCTCTGGTGGCCAACGCCAAGGAGCGCAACATCGCCACCGTGCTGGTCGGCCACGTGACCAAGGATGGGCATGTCGCCGGGCCGCGGGTGCTGGAGCATCTGGTCGACGTCGTGCTGCAGTTCGAGGGCGACAAGCACTCGTCGCTGCGCCTGATCCGGGGGCTGAAAAACCGGTTCGGCGCGGCCGATGAGGTGGGCTGCTTCGAGATGCACGAGAGCGGGATCACCTCGCTGGCCGATCCTTCGGGGCTGTTTGTCACCACCTATGCCGAAAACGTGCCGGGCACGTGCGTGACGGTGGCGATGGAGGGCCGGCGCGCGCTCGTGACCGAGGTGCAGGCGCTCATCGGGGCCACCGTGGCCGGGTCGCCGCGGCGCACCGTTTCCGGCCTCGATTCGGCGCGACTGGCGATGGTGCTCGCGGTGCTGCAGCGGCGCACCGAGCGCATCGCGCTGCACGACAAGGAGGTCTTCGCGGCGACGGTCGGCGGCATGCGGGTCACCGAGCCGGCGGCGGATCTCGCGGTCGCACTCGCCGTGGCATCGGCGAGCCTCAATCTCGCGATGACGCCGCGGCTGGCGGCGATCGGCGAGGTGGGCCTGACCGGTGAGGTGCGCCGGGTGAGCGCGGTGCAGCGGCGGCTGGCCGAGGCCTCGCGGCTCGGGTTCAAATACGCGTTGGTG
>NZ_QJUG01000288.1 GCF_003426775.1 Allorhizocola rhizosphaerae
CGCGCGCCCGGGTGCCACTCGACCAGTTCCGCAGCGGCGTGCAGCTGTGCCTCGCGCGCCGACGGGCTCCGCTCGGCCACCGCCGCCCCGGCCAGCGCGCTGACCAGCCGCCGTGCCTGATCCGGCGAGTACGACCCGGTCAGATCGGTGACCGAGTCGGCCGTCTGCTCCCGTGCCTCGTCTGACCCGGCGCTCAGTCCGACTACCAGATCGTCCACTGTCGCGTCGTCGATCACTACGGTCTCCAAGGTCTCGGCACATCGGTTGGCCACGGAATGTGGGTCGCATTGGCCGCGGCCGGATCGTAGTTGGGGCTGTCTGGATTGTGCACGCCGCGCGGATGAAGGTTGCCGTCGGCATCCATGTAACGCCCGCCGACCTGGACCCGATAGGTGTCGCCACTGGCCGCGTTGGAGCCGGGCGGCGCCGTGCCGTCGGAGCCGTGCCCGCGCATGCGGATGGTCTGGCCGTCCTGCGTCCACTTGTACTCCACGCCATCCTGAGAGCCCGCGCCCGGATGCGGCGTGAGCGTGCGCCGGTTGGCCCCGGGCGGCACGAGGTCCATCGGGTTGTGCGGCAACCGCTGTCCAGGAGTTACGCGCACCGGCGTGCGCGGCACGTTGGGCGCGCCGCCCGGCACGCCCTGCCCCGGCGGATCGGCCTTGCGCAGGCCGCTCAGGAGCTTGCCGAACCAGCCGCCCACCCACTGCGCCATCCCGCCGGCGAAGCGGCCCCGGCTACCCACCGAGCACCTTGTTGATCGCCTGGTCAAGCAGCGCTTCCAGGATCCGTTTGGTGATGGAGCGGAAGATGGGGATCTCCAGCAGGGAGGCGCCGAAGGTCACCGCCGCGGTGGCGATCGCCTGCGCGATCTGGATGGCCAGGATGACCAGCTGCGCGATCACCGCGATCTTCAGTGCGAGGATGATCCCGGCGCAGACCATCAGGCCGGCGCCGACCAGTTCCACCACCGTCGCCGCGTCGTTGAGGTTGTTGACCGGGCCTTTCTGCGACTGCCACGCCTTCTCGAACGCGGCGACGTTCTCGGACACGTTGACCTGCCAGACGGTTTGGGCGTGGCCGGTGGCCGCCTCGGTCGGACCGCGCAGGGTGCCGGCGAACTCCTGCCACACCTGCGCCATCTCGAACAGTTTCTCCTCGTCGCCCTTGGGCCACTGGAAGCGTGGCCTGCATGCCGTCGGTGAACCGGCGCATGCTGGCCAGCCCCTGGTCCTGGATCTCGATCTCGGTCAGGCGCTGCTGCAGAGCGGCCGGGTCGACGGCAGCGGTCGCCGCAGCCGCCTCGTCGGCGCCCTGCCTCGCGGCCCAGGCGATGTTGACGGCGGTCGTGATTTCGCGGGCGAGGATGCGCTCATCCATGCGCATCACCGACGGATCGAGATGCAGGCGCGACAGCTTGCCGTCGGGTGACATGATCGCCTCGATCCGCCCGTCCAACGCGCGGCCGACGCCCTGCGGCGGGGTTTGCTGCGGGGCCGGTTGGGATCGCAGCCGGTCCAGCTCGGCCCTGGCGCTGGACAGCAGCTCCTCGAAGTCATGCATGGGGTCCCCTCCCCGTCGCCCCGACGACGATGGCTAGAGAGGATCTTACATATTTGCGGCGATCATTGGGGGGCGGCGGCGAGAGGCCTGGACGCCGGGGAGACCGGGGCCGGGAGGGAACCGGCACCGCCGAGGTAGGCGTGGATGCTGGCCGCCGCGGCGCGGCCCTCGGCGATGGCCCAGACGATGAGTGAGGCGCCGCGATGGGCGTCGCCCGCCACGAACACGCCCGGCGTGGACGTCTGCCAATCCGGCCCGCACGGGACCGTGCCCCGCTGCGTCAACGGCACCAACGGGTCGGTGCCCGCGAAACCGATCGCCAGCAACACCAGGTCGGCCGGGATGACCCGCTCGGTGCCGGGAACCGGCTTGGCGACACGGTTTTCGACCACGACATCTGACAGCCGGATCCCGGTAACCCGTGAGTCGCCGATGAACTCCTGCACCGCGACGGCGAACACGCGCTCGCCGCCCTCCTCGTGGGCCGGATAGTTGCGCAGGATCCACGGCCAGGTCGGCCATGGGTCGCGCCCCTCGTCGCGCGTCGTGGGCGGGAGCGGATACCGGTCCAGCTGGGTCACCGATGCGGCGCCCTGCCGGTGGGCCACGCCCAAGCAGTCGGCCCCGGTGTCACCCCCGCCGATGATGACGACGTGCTTGCCCGCAGCCGTGATGGAAGGCGTTTCACCGAACGCCACATGCCGGTTGGACTGCGTGAGGTGGTCCATCGCGAGGTGGATGCCGTCGAGCCGCCGGCCCGGGGTGTCCACGTCACGCCCGATCAGCGCGCCCGTGGCGAGCAGCACCGCGTCGTGCGACAGCTGCGCCAGCGAGGTCACGTTGACGCCCGTGCGGAAGACGACGCCCTCGGCCTGCAACTGAGAAAGGCGCCGATCGATGTGGTGCTTCTCGAGTTTGAAGTCCGGGATGCCGTAGCGGAGCAGTCCGCCGATGCGGTCGTCGCGCTCGTAGACGGTAACGTCGTGACCCGCCCGCGCAAGCTGCTGAGCGGCGGCGAGCCCGGCCGGACCCGAGCCGACGATGCCGACCGAGCGGCCGGACCGGGCGGCCGAAGGCTGCGGCGTGAAGTCGAACCGGTCCGCGATCGACACCTCCACCTGCTTGATGGCCACCGGCTGGGTCTGCCCGATGCCGAGCACGCAAGCGGCCTCGCACGGCGCCGGGCACAGCCGCCCGGTGAACTCCGGGAAGTTGTTGGTGGCATGCAACGACTCCAGCGCGAAGTCCCAGTTGCCGGTGCGCACCAGGTCGTTCCAGTCGGGGATGCGGTTGCCCAGCGGGCACCCGTCGTGGCAGAACGGGATGCCGCAGTCCATGCACCGCGAAGCCTGTTCCGCGACAAGCGATTCCGGTGCGGGCGGATAGACCTCTTTCCAGTCCCGGATGCGCACCGGCACGGGTCGCCGCGCCGGCAGCCGCCGGTCGAAGCGCAGGAAACCATTCGGGTCAGGCACGGGCCACCTCCATTACCGCAGCGTCCACGTCACGCCCCTCCGAGGAGGCCTGACGCATCGCTTCGAGCACACGCTGGTAATCACGTGGCACCACGACGGTGAAGCGCGACGTATCCCAATCCGACAGCAGCGATTCGGCCACGGCCGAGTCGGTCTCCTTGTAGTGCTGCTCCACCAGCGAGCGCAGCAGCGCGTCATCGGCCACCGGGCGCAGGTCGACCAGTTCCCGGTTGACCAGCATCGGGTCGAGGTCGAGCACGTATGCCGTGCCGCCCGACATGCCGGCGGCGAAGTTGCGCCCGACCGGGCCGAGCACGACCACCGTGCCTCCGGTCATGTATTCGCAGCCGTGGTCGCCCACGCCCTCGACGACCGCCAGCGCACCGGAATTGCGCACGGCGAACCGCTGCCCGACCCGCCCGCGCAGGTACATCGAGCCGCCCGTCGCTCCATAAAGGACGGTGTTGCCCGCGATGATGTTTTCCTCCGCCACGAAGCTCGACGCCGTGTGCGGCCGGACCACGACGATCCCACCCGACAGGCCCTTGCCCACGTAGTCGTTGGCGTCACCGAACAACCGCAGCGTGATCCCTTGCGGCACAAAGGCTGCGAACGACTGCCCGGCCGTGCCGTGCAGGGTCACGTCGATGGTCCCGTCCGGCAGGGAGCCGAACCTGCGGGCCAGCTCACCGCCGAGCATCGCACCCACGCTGCGGTGCACGTTGCTCACGTCGAACGTCGCGCGCACCGGCCGGCCCGTGAGCAGCGGGAGGAGCCGCTGGTCGAACGCCTCGTCGAGCCGGTGGTCCTGGTCCTTGTGCTTGCGGCGCGGGCCTTCCGCCATCGCCAGGACGGCGGACAGGTCGAGCCCGTGCGCCTTCCAGTGCGACTTGGCCGGCTCGAAGGCGAGCAGATCGGCGCGGCCGACCGCCTCGTCGATGCTGCGCAACCCAAGCGAGGCAAGGTATTCGCGCACCTGTTCGGCCAGGAACAGGAAGAAGTTCTCGACAAATTCCGGTTTTCCTGTGTACCGCTCGCGGAGCACCGGGTTTTGCGTGGCGATGCCCACCGGGCACGTGTCCAGGTGGCAGACCCGCATCATCACGCAGCCCGCCACGATCAGCGGGGCGGTCGCGAACCCGAACTCCTCGGCTCCCAGCAGCGCGGCGATGACGACATCGCGCCCGGTCTTGAGCTGCCCGTCGACCTGCACCGTCACGCGATCGCGCAACCCGTTGAGCGCCAACGTCTGCTGCGTCTCCGCAAGGCCGAGCTCCCACGGCGTACCGGCATGCTTCAGAGAATTCAAAGGCGACGCACCGGTGCCGCCGTCGTGACCGGAGATGAGGATGACGTCGGCCTTGAGCTTGGCGACACCTGCCGCGACCGTCCCGACGCCGACCTCGGAGACGAGTTTGACGTGCACGCGGGCGGACGGGTTGACCGACTTGAGGTCGTACACCAGCTGCGCCAGGTCTTCGATGGAGTAGATGTCGTGGTGCGGCGGCGGCGAGATGAGCCCGACACCGGGTGTGGCGTGCCGGGTCTTGGCGATCCACGGCCAGACCTTGTTGCCGGGCAACTGCCCGCCCTCGCCGGGCTTCGCGCCCTGCGCCATCTTGATCTGGATGTCGTCGGCGTGCACGAGATATTCGGTCGTCACACCGAACCGGCCGCTGGCCACCTGCTTGACGGCCGACCTCCTGAGCGGATCACGCAATCGTGAAGGGTCCTCGCCGCCCTCGCCCGTGTTGGACTTGCCGCCCAGCCGGTTCATCGCGATGGCGAGCGTCTCGTGCGCCTCCGCCGAGATCGAGCCGTATGACATGGCGCCGGTCGCGAACCGCTTCACGATCTCGCTGGCCGGCTCGACCTCCTCGACCGGGATCGGCGTCGTCTGCGTGAACCGCAACAGCCCGCGCAGCGACCCGGCGCGGTCGGCCAGATCGTCGACCTTCCGCGTGTATTCCTCAAAAATCTCATACTGCTTGCTGCGGGTGGCATGCTGCAGCAGGAACACGGTCTCCGGGTTGAACAGGTGCAGCTCGCCCTCGCGCCGCCACTGCCACTCCCCTCCCACCTCCAGCCGCCGGTGCGTCTGCTCGGCCGGGTTCACCGGATAGGCGACGGCGTGTCGCGCCGCAATCTCCGCGTGAATCTCTTCCAGGCCAATGCCTTCAATCTTTGATGGGGTACCGGTGAAGTAGCGCTCAACGAGTTTGGATGAAAGCCCGACGGCCTCGAAAACCTGTGCGCCGCAATAGGACGACACGGTGGAGATGCCCATCTTGGACATCACCTTCTGGATGCCCTTGCCCAGCGCCTTGACGACATTGCGGACCGCCTTTTCCGGTGCGATCCCTACGAGCGCACCGGTTGAGATGAGGTCCTCGACGCCCTCGAAGGCGAGGTACGGGTTGACCGCCGCCGCGCCGTAGCCGATGAGCACGGCGGCATGGTGCACTTCACGACAGTCACCAGACTCCACGATCAACGCGACCTTGGTGCGGGTCTGCTCGCGCACCAGATGCTGATGGACGGCCGCGGTCAACAGCAGCGACGGGATCGGTGCGAGGTCGGCCGTGCTGTCGCGATCGGACAGCACGAGGATGCGCACGCCGTCTTCGATCGCCTCGGACACGTGCCGGCAGATCTCGACGAGCCGGTTCTTCAGGCCCTTGCCGCCCTCGCGGATCTTGTAAAGCCCGGAGACCCGCACGGCCTTGAAGCCCGGCATGTCCCCGTCCTCGTTGATGGACAGGATCTTCGCCAGCTCGTCGTTGTCGATGACCGGGTACGGCAGCACGATCTGGCGGCACGAGGCCGGCCCGGCGTCGAGCAGGTTGCCCTCCGGCCCGATGGTGGACGCCAGACTGGTGACCATCTCCTCGCGGATCGCGTCCAGCGGCGGGTTGGTCACCTGCGCGAAAATCTGGTGGAAGTAGTCGTAGAGCAGCCGCGGCCGGGTGGACAGCGGCGAGACCGGGGTGTCGGTGCCCATCGAGCCGATCGGCTCCGCCCCCGTGCGCGCCATCGGGGCCAGCATGAGCTTGAGTTCCTCTTCGGTGTAGCCGAACGTCTGCTGCCGCCGCTGCACCGAGTCGTGCGTGTAGACGGTGTGCTGACGCTCGGGCAGGCCCTCCAGGTGCATCAGCCCGCCGTGCAGCCACTCCTCGTATGGCCGGGCCTGGGTCAGCTCCCGCTTGATCTCGTCGTCGGAGATGACCCGCTGCCGGGCCGTGTCGACGAGGAACATCTTGCCCGGCTCCAGGCGCCCCTTGGCCACCACGGTCGCCGGGTCGAAGTCGAGCATGCCCGCCTCCGAGCCGAGCACGACGAGGCCGTCGCTGGTGCGCCACCATCGGCCCGGACGCAACCCGTTGCGGTCGAGCACCGCGCCGACGACCGTGCCGTCGGAGAACGAGATGCTGGCCGGCCCGTCCCACGGCTCCATCAGGCTGGAGTGGAACTGATAGAACGCCCGCTTCGCGGGGTCCATCATCGGGTCGTTCTCCCACGCCTCGGGGATCATCATCAGCACCGCGTGCGGCAGGCTGCGCCCGCCCAGGTGCAGCAGCTCGAGCACCTCGTCGAAGTTGGCCGAGTCGGACGCGCCGGGCGTGCACACCGGGAACAGCCGCTTGAGCGAGCCCTGGAACAGCGGGCTGTCCAGCAGGGCCTCACGGGCGCGCATCCAGTTGACGTTGCCGCGCACGGTGTTGATTTCGCCGTTGTGCGCAATGTAGCGATAGGGATGCGCGAGCGGCCAGCTCGGGAAAGTGTTGGTGGAGAAGCGTGAGTGCACCAGAGCGATGGCGCTTTCGACCCGGGCATCGGACAGGTCCGGGAAAAACGTGGTCAGCTGGTCAGGCGTGAGCATGCCCTTGTAGACGATCGTGCGCCCGGACAGGGATGGGAAGTAGGCGGCCACACCACGCTCGCGCGTCTCGCGCTCGGCCTGCTTGCGCACGCAGTATGCCACCCGCTCCAGCTCAAGACCCGAAAGCGGCGTGTGGTCGTCGAGCCGGTGCGCGCTCATGAACACCTGCCGGATCCGCGGCCGGGCGTTGTCGGCCGTGGCGCCCAGGCCTTCCGGCCGCACCGGAACGTCCCGCCAGCCCAGGATCTCGGCGCCCTCGACCAACGCGTATTTCTCCAGCACGGTGATCGCGCGGGCCTCGTCGGCCCCGTTGGCGGGCAGAAACACCAGCCCGGTCGCGTAGTGCTCGGGCAGCTCGAAGTCGACGACCCCGCGGTAGAACCGGTCCGGGATCTGGATCAGGATGCCGGCGCCATCGCCGGTCGTGGTCTCGGCCCCCCGCGCCCCGCGATGGTCCAGGCGGCACAGCGCCGCCAGGCCCTTTTGCACGACATCATGGCTGCGTCGGCCCGCGACATCGGCGACGAAGGCAACGCCACAGGAGTCATGCTCGTATGCCGGGTCGTAAAGAGAGTGCACCGGACCTCCTCGCGTCGTCTCATTCGGGGAAATACGGGACGACGTCGGCCCAAGCGTGGATTGAGTCTACGTTAAGCACGCCTCACTACCGCCAGACTGAAATAGATCACACCACCCAGATAGTGAGATAAAGCCGTGCACGGGCGTCATTGACCGCACGACGGCAGCCACCGAGGCTAGCTTGTATCCCTTGGCGGAACCGGTTACTCGCGCACGTTCTGTGACGCGTGTCTCCACGGCGCCAGAGCGATCGCGGTGGCCTCGCGCAGCCGGTCGCACAACCGCCCGGGATCGTGCCTGGCCTTCGTCGCGTCACGGCGCAAGCGCGTCGAGGCGTTCGACAACCCACCATCGCGGCTCGCGCTAGAGACGTGCAAGCGATGCCGGCCAAGCGCAGCCAGCGTCGAGCGGGCGGGAGTAGTCGATTTGATCACCGCTGCCATCGCCGAACATTACGGCGCGATCGTGCTGCATGACGATCGCGGCTTCGACCACATCGCTGCCGTGACGGGCCAGCAGACGCAGTGGGTGGTGCCGGCCGGGACGGCTGATTAGGCGGGCGGGGTCCAGTCGGCCGCGGCGGCGGTGGCCTTTTCGAGCACCCGCGGGGTCAGCGAGCGCACGGCCCGCTCCCGTGTGCGGGTGAAGAACGCGCCGCGCGGCGGGGCGAAGATGGCGCCCGCACGCTCGGTCTGGCGCGCGACGTGCACTATGCGGGCGCGCCGCTGCGCCGAATAGGTGTGCATCGCCGATTCGAGGGTCGCTCCGCCTGCCCCCACCAGATGCTTCAAAACCGCCGCGTCCTCCAGGGCCAGGCCCGCCCCTTGCGTGAGGTGATGCGGCATGGCATGCGCGGCGTCACCCAACAGCACGAAGCCACCGATGCCGCAGGTGAAGGCCAGATCGCTGGGGATGGGCCGCAGCTGCCGCCCGTCCTGCTGGTACAGGTCGTCAGGCTCGGTCGCGGCCAGCAGGTCCCCGATCGGCGCGTGCCATCCGGCGAACCACCGGCGCAGCAGGGTCAGCTGGGTGGCCGGCGATTCGGGCCGGGCGGCCCCGGCGACCGAGGCGGTCCAGTAGATGCCGCCCCGCGAGGAGCCGCCCGCGCTGCCCCGTTGCCCCATCGACACGGCCTGGAACCGGTATCCGCCGCCGATCGTCTGCTCGCCGCCCAGCGCCGACGGGGCCAGTTGCGGTGCCCTGTACCACGGGATCACCGCCCGCCACGCGGCATAGCCGGAACTGACGGCCATCGATCGGGGCGCGAGCCGCGAGCGCACCACGCTGTCGGCGCCGTCGGCGGCCACGATGAGCTCGGCGTCCCACTCGTTCCTGCCGTCGCCGACGTGCGGCCGCTCGCCCTGTCGCAAGTGGACGGTGCGCACCGTGATGCCGGTGCGGATGTCGACCCGGTCGCTCAGCCCCGCGATCAGCGCGTCGTGCAGGTCCTCGGCGTGCGCGACCACGGGCGTGGGCCCGGCGGTGGAGCCGGGCTGGGCCAGCCATTGGCCGTCGGGCCGGCGCACCCCGCCCGACGGCACGGGCGTGCCGATCGCGTCGAGTCCGGCTCCGAGGCCCAATG